>JAIVYN010000062.1:0-15969 GCA_048635425.1 Candidatus Aegiribacteria sp. | reverse complement strand
TTAAGGTCACTTACGTCTCCTGACTGAGCCGTGCTTATCTCGCCGAGGATCGTGCCGAAACAGTCTTTATGTGTAACGTCACAAACCTTCCGCAGAGTATCTAAAAATACCTCATCCTCTCCTTCGGGGAATTTACCAAGCGTTCCATCTGCCAAAAATGTTTCCTTATCCGTGTGGGCAAGCAGTTTGTGCCTTGCGGGCAGAATATAGTTTCTAAAAAGCTTTGTTTTGTCCCTCAACGCTTTCAGTTCTTCTCGGATGTACGGCGGCCATTCGATGCTCTCGATGAGGTTGTCAATGGTGAAATTCTCCTTTTCGCCGGTTTTTGCGCGGTCTGTGATTTTTGCAAATTCCAGCAACAGGTAGCCGTGAATTATCCTTCCTATATCTACAAAGAACGAAAACGCTGTTTTCTTCATAAGAACTTGTGACTGCTCATCCTCAAAAAGCTCTGCGTATATGCGACGTACATTTAGCAGCCAAGCGACCTGACCGCAGAACTTTTCGACGATCTTCTTTGCAGCTTCGTCAGTGTGGGAAATCATTTTCAACATGGTTTACCTGTTTTAGTCATAACATTGATTACATTGATCCGCATAAGATGCGGAACTTCGATTCCCTGCCCGTATAACCGCCGTTGGAACAGTTGGCCCCCCGTTCGCTACGCCGACTTTGTTAGTGGCGAATCTCGGCTCTGGCAATTCTGACCAGAAACCTCAGCGCAGTATTCACCGATTGTTCATCGGGAAAATACTTGGCAATATCTGGGGAGAGGAGGACCAAGTTGGTTCCCTGTTTGAACCGCTTCGCATACTTGCCTCGCACACCACCTTTGAATTTGGAGAGGTCGTATTCCGGCCGCAAATCATCGGCCATTTTTTTCTTATTTGCCTTCTTCATAATATCTTTGTTGATTTAGAATTCGACAAATTCTTCTGGATAATGTGACATATCCAATTTCTCTTGTTCAGGAATCAGTCGTATACCCCACTGTTGCATCGCCAATGCACCAAAAAGAATTTCAATGGGAGTTCCATTTTCATCATTTCCAATTTCATCGATAACCATCGCGTGGGTGGATATTCGTCGTTCTTCTATTTCAGCCTCTAAAAGTGCTGTTTCAGTTGTCTCTTTAACTTGTCCACCTATCGCAGATCGAAATGGTTTTTTGATTTTTGAAGTTGTCAATAATGAAGACACAGCATGAATAATATATGTATTACGAGCACCCGTGTCAAATAATGTCCAGCATTCTCGTCCATTGACCTTGATCATTTGACGTATTCTTCCCATTGTAAGCCTCGTCATTAAATTTATGAAGCCCAACTATGTATTATCTGATTCCATATAAGACGCTTGCGGAATAAACATTATTATATACCTTCCTGTCTGCTTATCAAATCTTTTATTGACCATATCCTGCATTTTTTGTAATATACTGCTCGAAACGAGGTTATATGCAGTTAATAGAATCTATCCCGAAGCTAAGGCCAAAAGCGGTTGATGCCCACAAGGGCGATTTCGGTAAAGTCTGTATTATCGCCGGAAGTACCGGCATGAGCGGAGCCGCCGCCCTTGCAGGCCGAAGTGCCTTGCGGGCCGGTGCCGGCCTTGTGCGAGTAGCAACACCTAAAAGTGTTTTGCCAATAGTCGCTTCAATAGAGCCGTCCTTTACCACTATCGCCCTGCCCGAAGACAATCTCGGCCGAATATCGGCAAAGGCAATCAATCCTATCCTCGAAGCTGTCAGCGAAAATGACGTCGCAGCGTTCGGCCCGGGTGTCGGCATCAGCGGCGCACTTCGGTCGGTCCTCGAAGCGCTTCTCGAACAAGACCAGCTCCGGCTGATTATAGATGCCGACGGTCTGAACAATCTGGCCGGCATAAAAGACTGGCCTGTTAAACTAAAAGCAAACTTGATTCTGACACCTCACCCCGGCGAAATGAAAAGACTGTGGTCTGCCCTGTTCAGAGGACAACTGCCGTCCGACCGTCAACAACAAGCCGCCCAATTGGCACAGCAGACCAAAACCGTTGTGGCCCTAAAAGGGGCAGGAACCGTCGTTACCGATGGCCAAAAAGTGTATATCAACAAGACCGGCAATCCCGGTATGGCCACAGCCGGCTCAGGTGACGTTTTAACCGGTGTTATAACTGCGCTCGCAGGTCAGGGCTTGAGCGACTTTGACGCCGCGGTTTTAGGCGTTTACATCCACGGATTAGCCGGTGACATCGCAGCAGAAAAAATCGGCCAGGTCAGCCTGATGACCACCGATATAATCCAGGCACTAAGTGACGCCTTTACGAGAAGTTGAGCTTTAGCTCTCTACAGCTATTTTTTGTTGTAGGCCGGACCAAAGCAATTATAATGACCGCTGACCTGATTTAGCCGAAGCAATGAAATTACTTCAAAAACATAGTCAAACTAAGGAAGGAATGTTGGCAGGGAAGATTTAAATTAAGGAGCTCACAGATGGAATTAAGTGGCTTAGACATTGGTGTATTAGCGGTATTCTTCGTTTGTGTAATTACCGTGGGCTTGCTCAAGAGCCGCAAGGAAAAAACCAGCGAAGATTATTTTCTGGCGGGTCGGGGCCTGAAATGGTGGCTGATCGGATTTTCACTAATCGCGGCGAACATCTCGGCTGAGCAGTTTGTTGGAATGTCGGGCCAGGCGGCTATGGGCTCGATTGGTTTGGCGGTGGCCAGCTACGAATGGATCGCGGCCATAACTCTGGTTGTAGTGGCGTTTTTCTTCCTTCCCAAGTTTCTCAAGAGTGGAATTTTTACCATACCTGAGTACCTGGAGTACCGCTTCAATCACACGTCCCGACTGGTGATGTCACTACTAATGGTGATTATCTATATGGGTGTGACAATCCCTACCGTCATCTATCTTGGGGCCAGGACATTAAATCCGTTGTTTAAAGAACAGTTGATGGGGATCCCCATCAACATCACAACCCTTTCCTGGTTCGTGGGTATCCTTGCGGGTATCTATGTTGCAGCCGGAGGTCTGAAGGCCTGTGCCTGGGCGGATTTGATTCAGGGCTCGGCCTTAATCATTGGTGGGGCGGTGATCATGGTGCTGTCGTTTATGGCACTGGACGACCCGAGCAAGTTCGAAGGGATCAATGCTGCAGCGGTGAATACGTCACTCGGTCTGGGTGACGCTGCAACGTTTGGAGAAAAGTTCTCGGCGCTCAAAGATGCGAATATGCACATGGTCCTGCCACGAACCAGCGACTTTCTGCCCTGGACGGCATTAATGCTGGGGATTTGGATTCCAAACTTCTACTACTGGGGCCTGAACCAATATATTATGCAGAGAACACTTGGAGCTCACTCTTTACGTGAGGGACAAAGGGGCATCGTGTTTGCAGCTTTCCTGAAGCTGATTATTCCGTTTATTGTGTGCATTCCAGGGATTATTGCATTTACCCTTTATGGCTCAAAGATGCAACAGGATGCAATGAACCAGGAGGCATTTAACAAGCCTGTGTTGGAGGCATTTGAGCAGGCAAAGACGGCACCGGCCCAGGCCAATATGGTTATTCCGTTTAATGGTGACTTTGCTCGGTTGCAGCCGCAGCTTGCTGCTCAGGTGCTGTCATTCAATGCTGCAGTACTGGGTAAGATAGCTCCGGTGGGTGAGGACCTCAGTGCAATTAACGCAGAACTGCTCGAGGGCGTGGATGAGTCTCACCCCGATATTGAAGTCCGGCAAGAGTTGATCGGCTATGACTATGATGGTGCATTTCCGCTGTTGATTCGGTATCTGACTCCGACCGGCCTGCGGGGTTTTGTATTGGCCGCGTTGATGGGAGCAGTGATTAGCTCTCTGGCATCGATGTTGAACGCAGCTTCCACAATCTTCACCATGGATATTTACAGGGAATGGTTTAATAAGAATGCGGCGCAGAAAGTGCTGGTGTGGGTAGGTCGATGTTGCGTCCCCATAGGCGTAATCGTCGGGTGTCTGATAGCGCCGGTGCTGGCAAATCCCAGGTTCAGGGGAGCTTTCGCTTTCATTCAAGAATTTCAGGGATTCGTATCACCCGGCGTGCTCACCATCTTCCTGTTCGGATTGTTTGTGAAACGGACCCCACGGTGTTGTGGAGTCCTGGGGCTGATTCTGAGCCCGATTATCTATGGAATTCTGTTCTTCGGCTGGAATGAGATGGCATTTCTTAACCGTATGGCAATCACGGTAGGCGCTATTGCAGCCATCCTGCTCTTAGTGACATTGTTCAACCCAATGAAGGAAAAGATTACACTGCCGGAGCAAACGAAGATTGAGTTGAACTGGTCTAAGGGTTCTGTGTACTTCGGCGTATTTGTAATAATTTTGACAGTAGTGCTTTACATCATATTCTGGTAATAGCAAAGTTGCACAGTGAGGATTTCACAATGGAGCTGACATCAGAGGGCCGCAAGGCCCTGGACAATATCTTGCAGCTTGCCAAGGATGCAGGTATCGACATCAAAGGCGGGAAGGTGCGAAGGACATCATCGCGCTTCTGTCTGGGTGTCGAGCATGGCGATTATAACGGCACAGAGCTTTTCGGCGTTGGAACCGACAGGTTTATCTGGCTGGCCTATAAGCCTAATGGTACCAGGAAAGTCAGGCTCTTTAGCGGTAATTTCCCCAACGATGGAGTCATTGAATTTGAGCTGGGAAACGTTCCTGAGCCAAAGTCGGCCGAAATAGCCCAAACCTGGGGGCGGTTCGCATACGGGGTAGAGTATATTCTAAGACGCGAAGGTTACAAACTCTCACAGGGTATTGACGGTGTTCTTTACGGGAACATCCCCGGCGGCGGAATGAGCCGGTCGGCATCTTTGACTTTAAATCTGATTTTGTCGCTGTTCGATGCCAATGCAATCGAGGTAAAGGAAAAAATAAAGATTGTTGACCTGGCTCAAGCGGTCGAGAATGATTATATCGGCTCACCCTGCGGAAAGCTCGACCAGACGATGATACTCTTTGCCCGTGAAGGGATGGGGACATACTACAACCCCAATGACCGCTCAATAGAGTATCTGCCCAGAGGATCAGGTGCGACCGATTTTCGGATTGTTGTGCTTGATACCGGCACGGACCGCCCAGGCCTGGAAAAATCAACATACGCCGTCCGTAGGGCAGAATGTGAGAAATTGGTTTCAATATTACAGAAAGCCGATTACGATATATCGTGCCTCGCGGATATTAAGGACCGGACAGTTTATGAAAAGATTATGGACGACTTCGGTGAAAGTCATCCGGACTTGTGTGACCGCTTAAGATATATTTTCAATGCTCAAAACCGGTTCTATAAGATGCTCGAAGCCTGGAAAGCCGGTGACATCGAAACCGTTGGACAGATATTCAGAGCTGATGGCATCGGATTGCGCGATGATTACAAAATATCCGGGCCGGAGCTGGAAACGATGTGTGATATCGTTAGAACCGTGCAAGGTGTTTTAGGAGAGCGCATGTTAGGAGGCGGTGACAAGGGGGCATCTGGCGCTTTGGTCCGGGCCGAATGTATCGAAGCGGTCAAGCAGGCTGTTGATACGGCCTATCCCCGCAGCCGGCCTGAGTTCGCCGACAAATATGCCGTTCACGTCTGCAAGGTGGTGGAAGGCATCAGGGTTTATGAAGGTCTATTGTAACATGGACAATAGCTAACTATGTCAGAAAAATGCTCGTCGTCAGCTAAGGGAGTATTTGAGGCGTTCGTCTCCTCTAACAAACAGATTGGAAAAAGGTTCTATCGGCTAAGACTTGAGTTTTCAGGAAATGGAGCCAGGGCCTTTGCCGATTTCCAGCCGGGACAATTTGCCGAATTAGACCTTTCCGGTACCGCCCTGCCGTCCGTAGAAAACATACCGGAACATTTGCTCGATGCCGCCGGGCGCAAAATATTATTGCGCAGACCTTTTAGTTTTACTGATGTCACCATCGAAAAGAATAAGACCTTTGCTAAGCTTCTTTATTGTGTCCTCGGCCCTGCCACTTTGCGAATGACAACTTTATCAGCCGGCAACTCAGTCAGTGTAATCGGGCCTTTGGGAAATGGCTTCTCTATCCCGGACGGCAAAAAAACCGCCCTCTTGGTCGTTGGGGGGATGGGGGTCCCGCCACTACTGCATCTGGCAAAGGTCCTCACGGCAGATTCCCATGCCACCAGGATTGAGGTGATTGTGTTTGCCGGCGCTAAGACGGCAACGGAGCTGCCCTTCGAGGGCAGACTGGATGAGATTTCACAGCAATTAGGTTTTTCAATACCGGAGTTTGCCAGGTACGGCATTGAATCACTCGTAGCAACGGACGACGGCTCCGCCGGCTATCACGGATTTGTTACTGACTGCCTCGTGGAACGGCTTGGCCAATCCGATTTAGCCGCTAAGGATATTGTTATTTATAGCTGTGGACCCGAGGCGATGTTAGCGAAAGTGGCTGAAATCGCTAAAGACAAAAATATCGACTGCCAGCTCAGCCTCGAACGAAGAATGGCCTGCGGCATCGGCCTGTGCCAGAGTTGTGCCGTGGAATGTAAAGTAAGCAGCTCAAATGAAACCATTTACAAAATGTGCTGCAAAGACGGCCCCGTCTTCGATAGTAGAGAGGTAGTCTTTTAGTAAACATTTGCAGGGACAGTCACACACTTAAAACGATGGGTGGCAGCCTCAAGCGAAGCTTGGGGATGGCAGAGGTGTATTAGCCAATACTTAATCTGAAAAGAACGCTTCTTCCTACAGAAGGTCTTGTTGAGAATTTTTTAGCTCCTTTATTGCTTCAAGCTGCAAGATAGCCTCTTTATCTCGCGGTCGGCTCATTGACTTTTTTGATTTAATCAAAGCATCCAGGCTCAGCACACGCACCTTCATTTCTTCAACTTCAATAAGCTCGCTTTCCCGTTTGACTTGACTGTAGTCTCCAAGACCATCAATGAAGCTCAAGCAATCTAATTGGCCGATGTCCGTATCGAGATACAAATTTTTGAATTGACCACACGTCTGCTCTGTCAATTGAAGTTTTTTGCGTTTCGGCGTCATTCGGTGTACAGGGTGTAAATCCGAGATGGCTCTTTGCAGCGCAAGCAGAGTAGCAGGGCTAAAGTCACAGCATATATCGATATCCTGGGTTACATAAGTACATCCATGCACTACGCCAGCAAAACCGCCTATTACTAAAAAATCAACGTCGGCATTAACAAGCCGTTCAAGCAGGTTTAAGAAATCGCTGCTCACAGTCTTCTCGCTTTCCGGAGTTTCTCTACGGTATTAAGTGCGATTTGATGTCTTATAATACGCTCGGTGCAGCTTCTGTTGACATTCTGAATCAGCATTGAAACATCAATCCCGTAGTCGATTGCCGCCTGGATTTCTGCCGTTCGCAGGGATTTACTCTTCTTTATCTTATTCTTCCTCGATTTTGCTGTCATATTCTCAATTATAAGCCCCCTCTTCTATAGCTTCAACATTTAAGCACCCACCTTCACCAGCTTTTTGAACTTTCATTTTTGATATTTGATATTCCCTCCGTACTCCGCATCCACTCATTTACGCATTTACACATCTCACGGGCCACGAGCAACGATTAAGCCACCGCAGCGGTTTCTTCGTCAACCTCACCGAATCTGACGCTTATCTTCTTGCTCACTCCCCGTATCTGCATCGTTATCCCGAACAGCACATCCGCAATACTCATCGTGCGTTTGGCGTGGGTGATTATTATGAACTGCGAATCCTTCTGAAACTCCCGCAGCAGCATATTGAAACGCTCGTTGTTTGCCTCATCCAGGGCCGCATCAACCTCATCTAAGAAACAGAACGGCGATGGCTTCGTCTTGAAAACCGCAAACAGCAGCGCAATCGCCGTCATCGACTTTTCACCGCCGCTAAGCAGCGATATACTTCTTGTCTCCTTGCCGGGCGGCCGCGCTACTACCTCTATCCCCGATTCGAGAATATCTTCAGTATCCTCAAGTATTATATCGGCCCTGCCCCCGCCAAACAGCTTGCGGAATATCTCCTGAAAATGTCCCCTTATCTCCTCAAAGGTCTGTTGAAATCTTTCTCTGCTCTTTTTATTAAGGCGGTTTATCAATTGCTGTAATTGACCTCTGCTGGAATTGAGGTCCTGGACCTGGCTGCTTAAAAAGTTATGTCGTTTTTCGAGGGTCTCCTGCTCATCGATTGCATCGATATTTACGTTACCGAGCCGTTCAATCTTACCCCGAAGCTCGGCTATCTCCTCTCTTATTTTGTCCCAGTCAACCTCTTCGTCCCTGTAATTTTCATAAGCCTTGGCCAAATCAATCTGAAGCTGCTCCTGCACTCTTTCGACCAGGTCTTGCTGTTTTACCTCTAACTGGCCCAATTCTATTTTAAGCTCGTTAATTTTTTGCTCCGTTTCTTCTTTTTCGGCGCGTCTAAGCCGGACAAGCTCCTCTGTTTGTTTTCGTTCTTCGAGCAGTCTTTCAATCTCTTCATGCAATAATCGGCTGCTCTCCTGGTTCTTTTCTTTTTCGACAAACAGCTCCGACACCCCGGCCTCGCAGTTAAGAATGTCCCTTTGAGCCTGTAGCCATTGTTCGCTGCAGTTTTGAATTTCCTCCTGCGCTGTCCCGGCAGCCGTCCGGTTCTCCTGCATCTGGCTTTGCAGACTCGCAATTATTTGTTTCAATGCCTTGCTCTGTTCCGTAATTTGCCCTAAAGCAATCTTCAAATCAGTAAGTCTGTCCACCAGTGTTTGCTGTTGTTGTTTTTGCTCAGCGTATTTTGCCTCAAGCTCTTCTATGTGCGCCGTTCTCTGGCTGTTTACCTCCTCCAGCTCCTCCAATTTCTGCTTCGAGTCATATTCCTTTTGCACGGACTGAGCTATCTGTTCGGCCAGCAGGTCAATCTCACTAACTATCAACGGCTCCTCTTGTCTCAGCCGTTTTATATTTTCTTCTATCACGCTGAGCTTCGAGCTTACCTGCATCTTTTCGGTGTTCGCTTCATAAACAGCCGTACGCAGCTCTTGACATAGCTCATCCAAATGTGCTTTAGTCTGGCTGTTCTTCTCAATTTGGCCTTCAATCGCTGCAACTTCAGAGGTAATATTGGCGATGGTCTCCTGCAGTTGACGCAGCCGGCTTTTGCGGGATATTAAACCGGTGGCTCTGCCCAAAGGCCCGAGTTTTATCATCCCGTCGGCACTTAAGAATTCACCATTCAAAGTAACAAACTTAAACTCATCTCCTGCTTTCTCCGCCAGCTCGACTGCCTCTTGTAAAGAGTCAACAACTAACGTTTTGCCGAGTAACTTCCAGGCCAACGGTGCGTATTTACTATCGAACTTTACAAATTCAACAAGCCTGCCTTTGACAGAAGGCAATTCTGACCAGTCATTCTTGTCCACAAACGGCTCTATTTTATCAAGGCAAATGAAGTTCACCCTGCCGTCAAGGTTTTGAATTGTCTCTATATCATCTAACATTCTGTTTGTGCTGTTGATTACCAGTGCATCGGTCTGTCCCTCAAGGACCGCTTCGACAGCATTCGCATATTCGACATCGGTTTCTATTGTTTCCGCTAATATCCCTTCAACGTAATCAAATTTATTGTTTTCAATTGACCGGTCCTGCAAAATGCTTTTAACGCCCGCCTTAAGCCCTTCGCGCCTTCTTTCCATATCTGTCAATATCGTCAGCTCGCTGTTCAGTGCACTTCGTACCTCTTTGCTGTGGGCCAATCGCTTATTGTCCTCTGCCAAAGAACCGTCGAGCTCTTCGGTCTTTTTGCGTTTGGATTCTAAGCTCTCCTTCAATTCACCTAACACTTTTTCGATATCACTCAGGCGGGCATTATGTTGCGCTTTTTCGGTCAGCAATTGCTCAAGCTCTGCATGGGCGGTTTCCGCCCGGCCGGAAAGACGGTCTTTCTGGCTGGATAAATTGTTGCGATAAACCGAAATGCTCTGGACTTCGTTATGAAGTTGAGCCGTCCGTCTGACCATGTCGATTATACCTGATTTCTCATCCTCCAAATGCGCCTCCAGCGAGGCACATTCGGCATTTACTTGCTGGATTGCTTTCTGGATTTGCTCAACAGCTCGGCTTTTCTCGTCGAGCATCTTTTCACAGTTTGACAGCTCAGCGTCGTATTGTGACGAATTTTTCTCAAAGAGGTTTTTCTGTTCCCGGAGCTTTTCAATTTTCTCTCTCGCCGATTTCTCTCTTTCCTGTAGTTCTGAAATCCTCGTTCTTAAAAAATCAATTCGCTGGAGCCGCTGCTCAATTTTACTGCGAACAGAAACAAGGGAATTATCAGTGTGGTTTAGTTTATGCTCCGTTTCTATTATTTCTTCGCCTAATGTGCTTATCAGACTGTCCTGTCTTGCTACTTCCGCCGCCAGCTTTCCGAACTGTTCGGTCACCTCATCAAGGGCAGTTTCCTTCTCTTTCATCTGCGTGTGATTTTTTGCATATTCAACCAGCGAGTAGTTCACCTGCAGCTCTTTGAGCTTTTGAGTATATCGCAGATAATTTCTTGCTTTGCCCGCCTGGTGCTTTACACTTCGCAGTCTTTTTGCAACTTCACCCAAAATATCTGCAAGCCGAAGCAGATTCTGTTCCGTTCGTTCCAGCTTACGAAGCGCTTCCTTTTTGTGCGCCTTATACTTGCTTATACCTGCCGCTTCTTCAAATATGAACCTTCTGTCTGTCTTCGATGCGCTCACTAAATGCTCAATCTGCCCCTGTTCGAGAATCGAATAGGCCCTGGTGCCTATACCCGTGTCCATAAACAATTCCCGTATATCTTTCAGCCGGCAGATTCTGTTGTTTATCCGATACTCACTTTCTCCGCTCTTATATATCTTCCGTGATATTTGCACCTCATCGGCTTCGATTGGCAGCTGTCGCACTCCGGTACCATCAGGATTGGATATAAACAGATTCACTTCAGCCGCTCCGAGAGACTTTCTGCTGCTGCTTCCGCTGAATATCACATCAGCCATCTGACCGCTTCGCAGGCTCTTGACACTTTGTTCTCCAAGTACCCACTTCACCGCATCGACCACGTTGCTCTTACCACAACCGTTGGGGCCCACAATAGCGGTTATGGATGAATCGAAAACAAAATCCGTTTTGTCCGCGAAACTCTTAAATCCATTGAGAACAATTTTTTCAAGTCTCATTTCTTATCCTGCTGCTAACGTCCGGTAACTATTACTAAAATATAAACACTGTGCTCTTAGACCAATATGCAATATTGTTATCGGCCGAGGGTTTGTTTTCTCTTGATAATTAGCCGATTTTTGGTAAGGGCCCAGCCCAAAACTCCGCTTTTACAGCACCCTTGTCACACATCCGCTTCAAAAGAGCTATCACATCTGCATAAGTAACGCCTAAGCCTCCGCGTCCTTGCTCACCTTTTTTAAGCGGATTTTCGCAGAGTGTGCGGATAATATCGCCAAGTTCAAAAGAGCTTTTCAACTGTGCTATCACACCGGGCCGTTTGGGATGTTTGCGGATTATCGAGACATATTCCTGACCAGCCGGAGCGTCGATTGTTATATCACCGTCGGCTGAACGCACAAAAATACCATCACTGCAACGTATCGGGACACCGAATAACACAATTCGAGGCTGCCCGCTGCGGGAAACAAAAATTGATTTGTGTGGAGTTTGTGCAATCTGTTCCAGATAAAAATTACCGGCGATGACCTCTTGTGATACGGCAATATCGTCTAATTTCCGCAGATGCTCGTACGCAGCCAATCTGATGTGAAAATCATCGTCACGCAGCAACCTCTGGGATATTCTTACCGCATCGTTGCGTCTGGCCCCTGTAGTTATTGACTCTAAGGCCTCGACCCGGTAAGCTGAACCTCTGTCCATAGCTATCTGTCTGAGAGTCGCCAAACCCGCGTCGCTGCCAAGATTAAGCATACATCTCGCTGCTCGAAGCCGTACCTGCTCATTAGACACATTCAGCAAAACAACCAGTCCACTAAGACTTTGATTGCCTATGGCCTCAAGAGCAATTTCACTCGCATCCGCATCTTGCAAAGCAGCAAGTTTTCTAATAAATGTCTTTATTCTTTCTCCCGTAATTTCCGTGCTCTGGCTAAGATACGTCTCCTTGATTATTGAAATGAATCTCTGTTTTTGTTCTCTATATTTAGCCGGCACTTTTACTTCGAGCCTGCCGGGCAAAATCACCTTAGCTGTGCCATCGCCAAAAAGTTCGTTTAAACGGTTTCGAATATTGTTTGTGGTTCTAAAATCAGACTCGCCAAGCACCAGATTTACTTTGTACTCATCAAGGATCTTTCCTTTACCCAGGACATATCCAATCCTTTTATTCATTTCGGATGTGCTGATTTTATCAACAAAGACCGGCCCTTGGGCATCGGCTACAACTTTTGTTTTTATACCGAAGGTCCCCACTGTCTTAAGCTCAGTGCCAAGCAGAAAGCCGCCTTCCAGAGAAGTCGTTTGTGTTCCCGGCAGCGCAGTTACTCGTACATCGAAATACTCATTTCTCGAAGCTACTGCCGGCATTATACCCTCTACCAGTACTACCGCCGTATCGGAACCGCCAATAAATCTTTCAATATTTATTGTGCGCCCGGGAAACTGCTTTAGAAGGTGTTGTGCAAGATACGCTCTAATCTGGGGTGGACACTCCCCCGAACCTGTTCCCCTCAATCCCACCACCAGGCAGTATCCTTCAAGTCGTATCGATTCGGGCCAGGACATTTCGACCAACGACCCTATCGTAGTACCTAAATCTATCGTAGGTGCAAGGTCTTTTACACCTCTGCCCTGCTCACCACAGCTAACTATCAACAAAGCAATTAGTAGGGGCAGGCCTATGTGCCTGCCCTTTATTCTCGTTACACAAACCGTTTTTCGAATAATAATATTCATGCGGCTGGACACCTAAAACAAAAACAATTTCGCGGCTGAGAACTCACCATAAATAATACTGTGCCCGTTTGTTTCCGTCAAACCTAATTTACAATATTTCAATATTACTTAGGCCGTCGACAGTAACTTATCGAAGTATTTATTTGCCTCCGCAATATAACGCTCTTCCGGGATAAGCGGCTTTTCCAGCTTCGACCTCGTTCCTTCCGAGAGCCGTTGGTTTTCTACGATCTCCTTGCCCGCTTTTTGAAGTAACTTTTTGTATTTGCTAATTACAGGCTTTAAGATCAATGGAGCATCCTTCAATATAGCACCGCCACCTCTGTATATCTCACCAATAACTTCGGTACGCATATTTCTGGCTACTCTTTTGAATAGCAATTCCAGCACCTGAAAATGGCTCTGCTCCGGAAATCCACAGTTCGATATAACAACCAGCTTGACACGCTTCTCAGACCTCATTAGATGAGCGCACTCCCCGCCCTCATCTTTTTCAAAATGCGGGTCGCCGCCCGGAATAAGTCTGTCTATAAAATTCTTCATAATCCCGGTAACATTATCGACATAAAGCGGCGTCGCAAAAACAACAATATCCGACCCGGCAAATTTCTTAAGCAATTCCGCCATATCATCTTTAATTACGCACTCTCCAGGCGTCTTCAACCAGCAGCCAAAACAACCCCTGCAAGGCTTTATCTCCTTCCTGGCAAGAAACACGTTCTCAACCTCTGCACCACCCTTCCTGGCCCCCTTCATAAAGGCCTCCACCATAACGTGCGTATTCCCAGCCTCAGCCCGCGGCGACCCATTGAATATTGTAATTCTCACTGCCTGGTTCTCCTTTGCAACCGTCTTTGAAATTTTCTCCTTTGCAGATTATTCGCCAACCATCTGGCAAATAACAGTTCTTGTTCTTGGCCTGGTATCAAAATCAACTAAGATGATTTGCTGCCACGTCCCTAAGGTTAATCGGCCATCAACTACCGGCACACTCAGAGAAGGTCCCAGCAGCGATGCCCTCACGTGTGCGTGCCCGTTATCATCGTGCCAGGTCTCTTCGTGCTCATACCTTGCGTGCTCAGGTGCGATTTTCTCAAAGGCCGTCTCTATATCGTAATTAACCAGCCCCGGCTCATATTCGGTCGTTGTAATCCCCGCCGTCGAACCAACATTGAAAACCGTAACGGTCCCTTCACTCATATCCGATTGTGCCACAGCTTCGCTGACCTGCTCGGTAATATTAACGACATCACAGTTGCCTTTTGTTTTGACCTTTATCGTTTCCGTCTTGACCATTTGCTATAAACCTTATCATCGGCAATATTATGCTTCATCAACAGCAGGAAAGATAACCAATATAACCAATTTTTGCAACCCCAACCTTCTGACTTCTGTCTTCCGCCATCTGTCTTCTACCTTCTGTCTTTCGAAATCCTTTGAGCAAATATTTGAAAGTCCAATATGAATTCCGTATTGGCTGAGATTTCACTTGCTATACAATGGTATTCACGAACAGTTGGGTTGATTGTGAGTATATATAATTAAATAATAAATGTATCAAGACATAAAATTAGGTATACAACGATGAAGGTGGAAAAAGAATTTATCCGCAGACATTGGGGCTTGTTGCTGATGCTTTTCTGCCTCGTTGCAGGTGGCGGATTGGATGAATGGTTATTAACTGCCAAGGCAGATACAACCCAATCGTTGAACAACTTAGTCATCGACGATTTCAATCACTCCGAAGACCGTAAAAGTGGCCTTATCTGGACCTCGATAGCTGACCAAACGAAGGATTACCGTAGAGTTGGCACGAAACAGTTTGTGCAAAACAACGGCAGGTCCTGCCTGAATATAAAGGAGCTTGTACAAACAAAGAAAAACTTGATTATAGTTGGCACTAAAGCCGCACCGGATAATCCCAGTGACCTGAATTTTGCAGGGCATGATGGTATTTACTTGCGAGCGAAAGGCACCGGCGGGCCATGGACACTCGGCCTGTGCATAGAAAGCAAAAAAGCTGGAACCCTGCTTTATCAGGCACCTTTCGAACTGAAAAACCGATGGCAGGAATTCCGCCTGCCATTTCGTATGTTCCGGTCAATGCCGACAAGCAAAAACCTGAATAGTCGGGAACTCTTCAGGATTGTCACTACACCCGCACTACAGCAAAGGACCGTTGAGATTTTCCTGGATGAGATTGGATTTTACAAGGAGCAAAAAATGTATAAGAAACTATCTCCCGAACAGGAGCGGATTATAATTCACAAGGGTACGGAACGCCCATTTAGTGGTAAATATAATAACCATTACGAAAAGGGAATCTATACCTGTATGCGATGCGGAGCGGAACTGTTTGAATCGTCTTCGAAGTTCAAGTCCGGCTGTGGCTGGCCCAGCTTCGATGAGCAGATCGAAGGTGCTGTTAAATGGCAACGCGATGCGGATGGCGTCCGGACAGAGATTACCTGCAATCAATGCGGGGGCCATCTCGGACATGTCTTTCTGGGCGAGAAATTAACACCGAAGAACACACGTTATTGTGTGAACTCCATCTCGATGGACTTTATACCGGCCAAAAAGCAGCAGCAGACCGCCAGAGCCATATTCGCTTCCGGCTGTTTCTGGGGAACGGAGTATTATTTTCAGCGAGCCCCAGGCGTAATCTCTACAACTGTTGGATACACGGGCGGCCACGTCGACAATCCTACATATAAACAGGTTTGTACCGACAGGACAGGCCATGCCGAGGCCGTTGAGGTCTTGTATGACCCGGCGATAATCAGTTATGAGCAACTGGCCAAGCTGTTTTTTGAAACACATGATTTTATACAGCTCAATCGCCAGGGACCCGATATTGGCACGCAATATCGCTCTGCGATTTTCTATTTGGACAATGAGCAGAAACGCCTCGCCACACAGCTAATCCAGACGCTTAATCAAAAGGATTACAATGTCAAGACTCAGATAGCACCGGCCGATAAGTTTTGGCCCGCCGAAGAATATCACCAGGATTATTACGACAAAACCAAAAAGCTCCCCTATTGCCATGTATACA
>JAIVYN010000061.1:0-16237 GCA_048635425.1 Candidatus Aegiribacteria sp. | reverse complement strand
GCGAGGACAAGGCTGGCAAGGAAGCAAAACGCAGGCCTACTGGTTGGTAGTCCGAGTTTTGCTGACACCGCCAGCCGAAGCCGCAGCCAGCCAAAAATGGAAGATAATTTATTTACAAGTCCTAAGTATTTTGCTTCCCAAAATATACGACACTTTGTCATTCTGAGCGAAACGTAGTGAAGCGAAAAATCTGGCTTCCGCAGAAACGGTTATATCTACCACTAAGGCCGGATGCTTCGACTTGCGGCTCAGCATGACAGTAAAAATCGGTCAGTTTGAGTATTTTATATTTTCCGAAGTGACCCCTATAGAAACTTCCTGGGGGGCATCTGATTTCGGCAGGGTAAAGAAGAATGTGCTTCCTTCGCCGGGATTTGATTCGACCCAGATTTTTCCGTCATATAACTCGATAATTTTCTTTGCCACGGTAAGTCCGACACCGGTGCCTTCGAAGTCGGGGGAGGTCGGCAAGGCCTGGAATATTTTGAAGATTCTTTCGAAGTGTTTTTCTTCGATACCAGGTCCATTATCGGCGACACTGAATTTCCAGAAACCGTCATGTTCGACGCAGCCGATTTTTATCCAGCCCTGTGGTTTGTCCATATACTTTATGGCGTTGCTGAGCAGATTCTGGAATACCTGCATAATGTGAGTTTCTTCACACTCAATTACAGGCAGTTCGTTTTCGATTGTAACTGTAATGTTTTCCGGCGGGACGACCATGTTGATAATTTCCGGGATAAAGTTATTGAGATTGACTTGCACCCGGTTTCCCTCTGCCCGGCCGGCTCTCGAATATTGAAGGGCACCTTCAATCAGGTTATACATTCGCTCGACGCGCTCAAGAAGCAAATTCATTTGCTCATTGGCCTGGTCATCGAGCTTGTCCGCACTGTCGGATAATATCCAGCTGGCTAAGGTCTTAATCCCGCGCAGCGGGGCCTTCAAATCGTGTGAGACTATAGATGCAAATTCCTTCAGCTCCTTGTTAATGTTATCAACTTTCTTTACAAGTTGTGCCTGACACTTTTCCGCCCGCTTGCGCTCAGCGATTTCTTTGTGAAGATTGTCCACAGATGTGGTTGTTCTTTCTAAATCTCTTGCCATCTCATTAAAGGCGCGAACCAAGTCACCAATCTCATCGTCGACGTGATAGTTGATCGTTGCAATTGTTGATTTGCCGGCATTACTGATGGCATTTGAGAAATGTCTGGAAATTCTCACAAGCCTACGTGTTACTAATAACTGAAATGCATAGTACACGGACACCAGCAATAAACCCAGCGCTACTAACAAGAAGACAGAGCTTCTTGCCGTGTGCACAAGAGCAGCAGATCTGTATTTGTCAACCGGAATTGCAACAGTATCCAATGCAACAACATCACCCAGAGGGCGATGAAACCCGGCTTTATCGCCGTATCGTTCCAATAGGGCCTGGGGCGCGTCCCGGGGGTCGCCATGGCAACGAAGACAACTTTCTTCCATCCGTCTTGAACTGAACTGTACCAGATGTGGCTTGCCGTCCAAATGAATTTGCCCGGACCAAACTTTGGCTTCAGGATTATCATTGAAATATTGGATCATTTCGAGTTCTTTGGGCCCGGCTTGGTTGCGCGGATTCCTCGGATTATCCGATGAAAACTTGACAATATAATCGGGAAACTTCTTGTGGACTTTCTCGAAAATACTGCGAGCAACGAAAGATGTGGACATCGTCTCAGGAATGAATTCCTCTCGACCAACATGTTGTTCAGCAAATGGCCGGATAGACTCAGCAATATACTCACGAATGCCAAGGTCAAACTGTAATGCAAGTTCAGACTGTTTGGCTAACAACTCATGCATCTGGGAACGATTTTGGGACCAGGTGCAATAGAGAACAAAACCGAAGAAAAACGTCACAATGCCGCCAACTACAACTAAGAACCTGATGCCAATACTCTTGGGTAACATCTTAAATATCCTATCTCATCATTTTTCCTATGTCTCATTCTTGGCGCACTTTACGTTTGATTTTGGTAGTGTGAAGAAGAATGTGCTTCCTTCGCCGGGGTTTGACTCAACCCAGATTCTGCCGCCATTCAGCTTAACGATTTTTTTCGCTACAGAAAGCCCTATGCCGGTGGATTCAGTTTCGTCTGTCGGCGAAAGGGTTTGGAATATCTTGAAAATCTTTTTAAAGTACTTCTGGTCGATTCCGGGGCCGTTATCTGCGACACTGAATTTCCAAAAGCCATTCTCTTCGAGACAGCCAACGTTGATCCGGCCTTTCTTTTTGTCCATATGTTGTATGGCATTGCTCAGCAGGTTCTGGAAGACCTGTCTGATGTGTGTTTTTTTGCACATAAGGACAGGCAGTTTGTTCTCGACGGTTATTTCGATATTTTCCGTCCGATCAATCTCACATATTATTTCAGGTAGCACTGTGTTTAAATCTATCTGTTCCTGTTCTTCTCTGGCGTGTCCGGCGCTCGAATATTGGAGGATGCTATCGACCAGCTTATCCGCTCGCTTTGCTCTTTCGACGAGCAGCTTAACATGTTTTTGACCTTGTTCATCAAACTTATCGGCGTAGTCTGTTGATAACCACTCGGCTAAGGTTCCGATTCCCCGCAGTGGTGTCTTTAAGTCGTGGGCTGTGATGTATGCAAACTCCTGCAGCTCTTTGTTTGTACGCATTAGCTCGCGGACAGTTGATTCGAGGTCCGTGTTGAGCTTTTCCAGAACCTCCTCTGCCTTCTTACGCTCTTCCTCAACGCCGAGGGCCTCGGCAAGTATATAGAAAATTTTCAACCCGTTTGCATTGAACGTTCTATTTTTTTGAAAGACAACGCACAAAGAGCCGATGGCTTTACCGTGGGCTTTAACAGCACAGCCGACATATGTCTTGAGTTTATATTTGGTGACGTTGGGATCAGTTTTGGCATAAGGTGTTTTATCAAGACCGTTGATTGCAATTGGCTCATCTTTATTGTTGCTTATAACATCATAACAAATATGGCCTTCTTTATTGTCCTCTTGTTTGAAGTCCTCCGGAATATTCCACTCTCCTCTTGTGCACAAAAGAGGACCTTCTTCCTTGTTATAAAGCGCGCATGTACCTTTAAAAACAAGTCCTGCTGTTTCAACGATTTTATTAATATTCTTATCTGGATTTGGACCAAAACTTAAAAAGCATTTATTAACTTTGTCCAGCGTTTCCTCTTCCTTTTTGCGTTCTGCTATTTCGGACTCTAAGACTTTGTTGGCTTGCGCTAGTTCGGCCGTCCGTTCATCAACGCGTACTTCCAGCTCATCGTGAGCTTTCCGTAGTGCCTCCTCGGCCTGCTTGCGCTCGGTGATGTCGCGAAAGCTCCAAACCCGTCCTGCAAATCTTCCTTCTCGAATCAATGGCAGGGAATATACTTCCAGAACCTTACCTTCTTTTAAGTACAAGATGTCGGAACTGTCCTGGTCAGCAGGACAGGAAGCTTGCAGCTTTTCAAGAAAGGCGGATGGGTCTTCTAACCGGCAGCTAAGATGTTCGAACAGTTTCTGGTCACGTCTGTCAGAAGCGTGTGTTTCCGCATCTCGCTGCTGAACCAGCTCTTCAGGGACATCCCAAATCTTTGCAAATCGGTTGTTCGTGTGGCTCACCTGGCCATTTTCATCAATCACCAGAATACCATCAGCAGTAGATTCAAGAGTTCCTCTCAACAGGTCTTCGCTGCTGCGCAACTGCTGTTCCATTTCTCTGAGGGTAGCCAGCTCCTTTTTCGCGGTTATGTCATAAAGAACGCCCTGACTTCCGTTAGTTTGGCCTTTGATGTTCTTGGTGCGGGTTGAGAACAGCGTAACAAACAGCTTCTTGCCCTTGGCGGTTCTCAGGGTCAGCTCTTCGACTTCGACACTTACTTTTTTAAACTGGTCCAGGAGCCGGTCTCGCTGGTGAGGATTGTCCCAGAACCGTTCCGGCAAAAACTGCTTGTTTATAAGTACGTCCGGGTCGGTTGTCTCCAGCAATCTCATTAAGGCAGGATTAACGTAGGTTGTATTATTATTCAAATCGACGATATAAATGCAGTTGCGGGACTCGTTCAGAAGCCTGAAGTAGTTTTCTTCCTCTTCCTGGAGCCTGCCTTTGATGGCCTTGAGAATGTCGGTCTGAGTTACTACTCCGAGTAATGTGCTGTTATCCATAACGAGCAGCCGGCGAATTCTCATCTTTTCCATCATTTTGCTGGCACTTGGAATAGAGTAGTTGGAAGGTACGCTCATCACCGGCGAAGTCATTACATCTTGTAGAATAATCTGGGCCGGATTTCGCTTCAGGGCGATGACTCTTTTGAGAAGGTCTCGTTCCGTAAAGATGCCCACAACGTCGTCCTTATCCATAGCGACCAGACAGGATATGTCTCGTGAAGCCATCACATCTGCAGCTTCTTTGACAGTTACCGAACCGGCTATAACAGCCACATCAGAGGTCATAAGTTCTGAGACATTCTTCCACATGCCATAAGATGTCAGGACTCGGACAATGTCGGTTTGTGTTATGATACCAGCCAGCCGTTTCTCCTCCAGAACGACAAGCCGCCTGATGTTTTCAGCTTCCATGATTCTGCTGGCGTCCAGGACCGAAAGATTGCAGGGCACGCTCCGGACGGGAGAGGTCATTATGTGCTCAACTTTCATCTTGCGGAAATCATTACTGTCAGCTACGGCCCTTTTCAGCAAGTCTGTCTCTGTAATAATTCCTGACAAATCTCCATTGTCTGAAACTACGATGCAGGATATGTTTTTATCCGACATGATCTTGGCAGCCGAGACCACAGAGCTTCCCTGACAGACAGTAGTGACATCTTCGGTCATTATATCGCCCAGTTCCAGCCAGCTCCTGGAGGTGGCCGGCAAAGGAGTCGAGTAACTATGTCTTATCTGGCTCTCGACCAATTCACTGTGTTGTGGTCTGCTGCTATTTTCTGCCATTATGCCCCCTTTAAAAAGCAGGTTCTTTCTTTGTTTTGTTCTGCAACCATCATACTCCATACAATGCTGAAAGGGCTGAGAGCGTTAAGCCCCGTTAGAGGCCCGAAAGGAAAAGGCTCTAACGAGTTTAAGCATTCGGAGTTGAATAGCTATGCTCTATTGCAAGTTTTTCTTCCAGCTCCGTAATTCGTTTCTTCAAATTCTGATTTTCAGTTCTGAGTTCGTCCTCTATAAGGATTCGCTCAGAAATGTCACGAGCGATTCCGACAATCGCAACTTCGTTTCCGCTTGAATCTTTGATGGTTGACCTCGAAAGAGAGACCGGAAATACGCTGTCGTCCTTTCGTTTATGGTAGAACCCAACTTCCCAGGAGCTTCCAACAGTTCGGGTCTGGAAGACACTTCTGGTATTTTCGTTCTGATGTTTTCCTATCCAGAGGACAGCGCTGTTTTTTCCGATAACCTCCTGTTCCTCGTACCCGTAAGTGTTGTAAAATGCCTTGTTAACGAAGATAATCCTGCCCTGCATATCGGTAATATAGACGCTATCGTCGGTGCTCATAACAGCGCCCGAGTGCAATTGGAGTTTCTTTTCGACCATCTTGTAGCTGACGGCATTTTCGACGGTTATTGGAATGGCTTTGAGATAGTTTTGGTCCAGGTCCTTTATCAGATAGTCATAAGCGCCGGCTTTCCAGACTTTGACGGCTGTTTCCTCATCACCTGCTCCGGTAACGACTATAATGGGAGTGTCCTTGGACAAATCCAGGATGTCAAAAGCTGTGCCGTCCCCGAGCGAGTGGTCGGCAAGTATAATATCAAACCGGTCGCAATCCAATGCGTCTCGGGCCTCTGAAACAGAGCCGGCGATTGTGCAATCGTAGGGAAGGGCGTTATCATCCACACAGCGCTTAAAAGCCATCTGGTCGAGTTCATTGTCTTCAACGAGCAAAATCTTGTATCTTATATTTTCCATGCTTTTAATCTCCATTTGACGGCAGTTCACTTAAACTCCAATACAGGTTAATTGTTCTGATTGTTTCCACAAACTTTCCATAATCAACAGATTTGACCATATAACCGGCAGCGCCGAGCTTGAAGCTTTCGACTACATCCCGCTGTTGGCTGGATGTAGTCAGCACTACAACAGGAATCTTTTTCAATGCCTCGTCTGCTTTTACTATTTTTAGAAATTCGGTGCCGTTCATCTTCGGCATATTCAAATCCAACAAGATAACGCATGGCTTTTTATTACCGTTGGTTCTTAGATACTCCAAAGCTTGCTCGCCGTTGCTCGTGCTAACGAGCTGGTTTGCAATCTTCAGGTCTCTGAACACACGTTCCACGGTCATCACATCCACGTTATCATCTTCAATGAGCAATATCGGCTTCGAGATTCTCATTTTTTAGCCCCCATTTTGGTTCCCGCAAGGCGGGGTCCCTTTTGCTTTGGCAGAGTAAAGAAAAAAGTGCTTCCTTGGCCAACTTTCGATTCCACCCAAATCTTTCCGTTATATAACTCAACGATTTTCTTTGTGATGGTAAGGCCGACTCCGGTGCCTTCAAACATAGGAGAGGTCGGCAATGCCTGGAATATTTTAAAGATTCTTTCGAAGTGTTTTTCTTCGATACCAGGTCCATTATCGGCGACACTGAATTTCCAGAAGCCGTCCTGTTCGACGCAGCCGATTTTTATCCAGCCCTTTGGCTTGTCCATATATTTTATAGCGTTGCTCAGCAAATTCTGGAATACCTGCATGATTTGAGTTTCTTCAAACTCAATTACAGGCAGTTCGTTTTCGATTGTAACTGTAATGTTTTCCGGCGGAACAACCATATTAATAATTTCCGGAACAAAGTTATTGAGATTGACCTGAATCTGTTTTCCTTTTGTCTGGCCGAGTCTTGAATATTGAAGCGCACCCTCAATGAGGTTGTACATCCGCTCTACGCGGTCCAAAAGCAGGTTTATTTGCTCGTTGGCCTGGTCACCAAGCTTGTCCGCACAGTCGGCTAATATCCAATTGGCCAAGGTCTTAATCCCTCGCAGCGGCGCCTTCAAATCATGAGAGACTATGGACGCAAAATCATTCAGCTCTCTGTTAATTTTATCCACTTTTGTGATAAGTTCATTCTGACTGAGTTCGGACTTCTTGCGCTCGGTGATGTCGCGTGCGATGCCTAAGCCTAATGTTTGGTTCCCTATTCTTACGGGGAAAGTTCTTATCTCAACTGTAACATAACTGCCGTCTTTCCTTTTTAAGGTAAACTCGTCCGGCCCTGTTGGTTTGCCCATAGCAATATCTTCTAAATGTTTGAATGCTTTCGGCATTTGCTCTTCTGACAGTAATCCCGTCTCCGACACATTCTTTCCAATTAATTCCTCTTTCGCATATCCAACCATTTCCTCCGCAGTTTTATTACCATCGACGAAATTGCCCTTGGCGTCGTTCAAGAAAATGGCATCAGGGGCGGATTCAAATAATATCTTCAACCGCTCTTCACTCTGCCGCAGCGCCTCCTCTGCTCGCTTGCTATCTGTGATGTCTTGGCCAGAGCATAGTGCGTCAGTTATACTACCATCCTTGTCGCGCAGCATGGTATTGTGCCATGAAATAATTCTTTCTTCGCCGCTTTTAGTCAAAACAGGATTTTCGAAATACTCGAATGCCTCGGTTTCTCCTTTACTTAGTCTTTCGGCAACAACGTTCACCTCGTCACGGACTCGTTCTGGTATGAAATTCTCAATCCAGTTTTTACCAATAATATCCTCTTCGTTATAACCAAGTATTTTACAACCCTCTTGGTTTATTAATCTTACCTTTTGGTCTACGCCAATAACCAAAAACATCACTCCCGCTACATCGAGGTACTTCTGGGCCCTATCCCTCTCTTCCCGCACAGCCTCTTCAGCTTTTTTGCGTTCGTCCTCTATTTGCTTCCTTTTAAAGAAACCCGGTATCTCATATCTTGTAACCTTTTTTGCTAACTTTGGCTCTTCCTCCAGATACTCTTTTATGTAACCTTTTATCTTTGAAGGATGAGCCATTATGAATCGACAGGTCTCATCGCCCTTTGCCTTACATGTTATCTCTGATGCAACAAGAGAGACGCCGAAGCTTTCCTCGCACCACCCTGAGGAATAACCTGCATTCATCACACAGACCGGAAAATCGGGTCTTTTACCTTTTTTCTCCCATGCGTCAGACTCGAATGAAAACGGATGGTCGTATATAAGGTAGAAATTTTCGTCTGGTGTAGGCTTCGACTCTGGAAATATGTTGACAAACGCCCATCCGGAATGTGAAAAATGGACAGGCCCTGCTGAGAGTTTCTCAATAGGGTCTTTAAGTTTCATTTTTTTATGAAAGTTTTTTGCATCTTGCTTACCAATGGCATGGGCTATATCAAAAAGAAAACTTCTTGCTATATTAAGTGCTTCTTCTTCTCCCCGATCTTTATATAAATTTTCTATAGTCTCGAAGAAATCAATTGACATAGAGGCTGCTCTCACTAAAATATAGCGCTCACCAAATATTTCAATAGTGCCCTTTGATGGATCTTCTTTCTTTTCTTTAAAATATTTACTTGTATACTCTTGGGCTTTTTGAAATATCAACTCGAACTGTTTTGGAACCTGAACTGTATTTAACATCGCTCACCCATCACAAATTAACATTTCCACTTGTAATCTACCATGCAACACTTGCGGCTTACTACTGAGATTCTCTTCCAGATACCCTGTTTAATTAAGAAGGTTATCGGCATATAAGAGGTGCGATTTCAGAAAAAATGGCGTTTCGGGGGCAGGAACAAGACTTTTTCTTCTATTTCCGGGGGCAGGATCATTCCCGAGCGAGGGAGAATTGTTGCGTTGGTGGGCTTAGAAATTGAGGCATAAGGCCCGTTGAAAGTACTGCAAATGAGAATATTACTAAAATAAGGGCAGGAAATTGGCAACGGGCTTGACAACAACATTGGTGACTGATATAATAAATAATTAGGCAGGGGTATGTTTGTACTGCCTGAATAATAAAGACGTGGGCACCAAAGATAAAAGGGAGCCCATCCGATAACTATAGCCCAGATTTGGATTTCAAAGAGGGAATGATGATGAAAGGCGTTTCTGTGTGTAAGGTGATTTTGGTTATTGTTTTGTGCGCTTTGTTTTTTATGCCTTTAGGGTGCAGGTCTTACGAGCAGATGGGGGAGACTGCCGCTGAAGGGCGCAGAAGGCATGAGCGTACTGCTCGTATTAATCGGCAGGAGTTTATGGCAGACTTAGACACGCTTATGCTTCTTGATAAGCCCAGCAAACTCACCGACAAGAGGATACCGTAGTTGAACTAAAGTTTGGAACTCACTTTAGACACTTTAGCTCACTTTAGGCACTTTCCTGGGTGCCGCCGATATATTCCGGTACAAGCTCCTTGATTTTCTGAACTATTTGACTGTTGTTTTGTGCTTTGGCGATATTTACCAGCTCGTTTATACCCGCCCGAAGCCCCTCGCGATCCATCGGAATATTCTTCCATATACTGATTTTAGGATGCCTTGTACGCTGCATATCTTCGCCTTCTATCGAAAGTTCCTCGAAGAGTTTTTCGCCGACTCTGGGTCCGGTGAAAACCATTTCAATGTCTTCTCCGGGCCTGAAACCGCTGAGGGTGATAAGCTCTCTGGCCAGGTCCACGATTTTTACCGGCTCGCTCATATCAAGCACAAAGATTTCTCCACCTTTTCCCATTGTTGCCGCCTGCAGGACGAGCTGGCTTGCTTCCGGTATGGTCATAAAATAGCGCTTCATTTCAGGATGTGTAACGGTTAAGGGACCACCTTCGGCTATTTGCTTTTTGAATATAGGAACGACTGAGCCATCAGAGCCGAGCACATTTCCAAAGCGGACAGTTACAAAGTGCGTTTCACTGGTTCTGTTCAGGTCCTGGATATACATTTCTGCAATTCGCTTTGATGAGCCCATTATGCTGGTTGGATTAACGGCTTTGTCGGTGCTGATCATTACAAAGTTGGCAGTGCCGGAGTTATCTGCGGCATCGGCGACGACTTGCGTGCCGACGATATTGTTTTTGATGGCTTCGCCCGCGTTAAGCTCCATCAAAGGTACGTGCTTATGAGCGGCGGCGTGAATGACAACCTGTGGTTTGTAATTTTCAAAGATTTCGTCCACGCGGGTCCTGTCGGTAATGTTGCAAATAAGTGCTTTTATGCGGACTGCGGGAAATTGTTTGCGCAATTCACGCTCTATGTAGAACAGTGGATTTTCAGCCTGCTCAATAAGCAAAAGCAGCTTCGGGGTGAAATTGCATAGCTGTTTGCACATTTCCGAACCGATGGAGCCGCCTGCGCCGGTAACCAGAATTGTTTTGTCCTTGGCAAAGACTTCTATTAGGTCCAGGTCAAGCTGTACAGTTTCTCTGCCTAACAAATCGTTGATATCGACATCTCGGATCTGAGAGACACGGAACTTACCGGAAGCAATATCCGTAATTGACGGCACGGTACGGAAGCGAATCTTAGTACCTTCGCATACCTGGATAACGCGTCTTAGCTGCTGATGGCTCGACGAGGGCATTGCAATGGCAATTTCTTCGATGTTGCGTTCCTCACAGACTTCGGGCAGCTGCTCAACAGTGCCGAGGACCGGTATTCCATGAATATTAGTGCCTTTTTTGATGGCGTCATCATCAATAAAGCCGATAACCTCATATTGGGCTACGGGCATACGGTGAATTTCTCGCAGTAGTGCTTCGCCTGCATTGCCTGCGCCCACTATAAGAAATCGTTTCAGCCGGCCTGCTTCGGCAGTTCGAAACTCCTCATAGTATAGCCGTATGACTATCCGCAATCCCCCAAGCATCAAAACCGTGGCAAACATATCGGCTATACATACACCTTCGGCAGGCATTTTCATATCTAGGGGTAGAATTGCACGAACGGCATCGATGCGGCCCATTGTAAACCATAAAGCTACGATAATTAAAGTGCTTATCAGCGAGGCCCTAAATATTTCACGAAGATCGGAAGTCCCTACATAACGCCACCAGCCACGGTATTGCTTGAAAAGTCCAAATACCGGCAGCTTGACGATGAGAAAAAAAAGTAACAAAGGAGGATATATATCTACCCAGCCTGGTCGTTCGAACCGCATTTTATGTACCACTAAGAAGGAAAGCATCAAAGAGCAAGCAAAAGCAATTATATGAGCAAGTATGATCATACCTCTGCGGAAACGAAGCAATATAGTAGGGGGGTGAGATGAGGATATTGGCAGATTTTGGTTCTTGAGGTTCAACTGTGTCTTTGTGTTTGTCTCTGGCATATTTTATCGACACTGTGTTTTCTACACATCATTGTTGATAAACGAACTTGAGAATAACAACGACTTAAGTGTGCGTCCATAAAGCAGGATGCGAAAAATCCTGCAATCCAAAACCATTTATCCGGCGTATTGTAAGTATACGCTTAAAAGGTTCTTCTGTTACTCTTGTGAAGATGATGAATCCGGCTGGGCTTCGTCAGTCTTGGGTTCGGTTGTGGCCGGCTCGATTTCTGACTCGTCGTTATATTTATAAATATCCTCAAGAGCAGTATTGTCAACTTTGTTGCGCATAAGCGAATAGATTATGGTATTGGCGGAAAAATAAAAACTTATTATGAAAGAAACTACTAAACCGACGACACCCAGTAAGAACAAGTGTACCAAAAAGGCCGCCAATGATTCGGCCCAGTTAGTTATTGCCAAACCTGAAGAGCCGAGCAGATTCATAAATTCCGGCTTTGGCCAGATGGCTGTAAGCTTATCGACCTCTTTGCTGTTTTCGACCCAGACGCCTAACTGCAAGCCACGGTGGGTAACGCAGAGCAGCAGAAACGTAAAAAATCGAACAAATGTATAACAAATTGCGCCGTAAACCGCGGCTATCGTCGTGTAAAAAACCATTCGCCACGGCTTGGCATATACATAACTAAAGGAACGGCTTATCGCATCAAAACAGTCTGAGCCGTCATACGCTACAGCAGGGAACATCAGGTTGAATCCGGCAAACGCTCCTATCAAAACGACTGCTATTAGCGCGCCTGCAATCAAAGCTAACAGCACAAAGATACCCATTATCAGCTCACCGGCCCAGGGAATGTTGCCTATCAGCCCCAGAAGAAATATGAACAGTCCTATGAAGATAATTATGCCGACCGGTACCAGAGGCGCGGTGAAGAAACTTGTGAATCTTTTTATACTGAATCGCAGTGCTTCGGTCAGGCCGGGTTTTTCGCCACGGGCGGATTGCAGCGCTGCGATTCGGCAGATGGCGCCGCCGGCGATGGAAATCACAGCGAGTTTTATGACAAAAAGGATGATGCAATAAACGGGGTGATGCCTTAATGCCCATCCAACGGCCTTAAAATAATCAGCGATATTTTTCACTACACCCGGGATGTCGAATGCGAATACCGAATCTACTGCGCCCTGGAATTTTGTGGCGGCAAAGCGCCAAAGCGTTGAGAACACACCTGCACCCCGGCTTTTTCCCTGAAATCCTTCGATGTAAGAGTCTAATTGTGTGGGATTAGTCATATATATATCCAACTCTGTGATCTTACCCTGGGCACCTTCTGTGGCAACCACTGTTTCGCTGAAGTCCATAACCCAGCCGGCCAGACATATAATAGCCAGTGCCAAAAAGGCAATTATTAATTTGGTTGGCTGAATGGCCATGCGGAAAGTTTGGAATATTTTCGGAAAGAGAAGATCATCAAAAACTTTGGAGGATTCTTTTTCGCTGACCATTTTGCTTCCTTTCTAAAAGTTACAAAAATTATTGGCCTTATAAAGAATAACCGCGAATGTATATATAACGTATTATCGGTTGGTTTCAACAAATTCTTAAGATTTTGTTTCTATTGAGCTTGGGGATACGCCTGTTAGTCGGAGACCCCTTTCGACAGGGGGAAGCGTATGTATCCATATTAATGGAATACAGGGTGGAATCCTCAAACACTGGACTGTGTTCGTCGAAGGTTTGTTTGGGGGTGGTCTTGCCGGTAAAGCCTGCCTCTTCTGTAAATTTTTAGTTTCATTTTTTTTTGCAAAGACCCATAAATGCGGTTCTTTACGGCTTGTCGGAATTGGTGCCAGGAAAAGTATCGGATGGCTCGCTGGATTCTTGCGAGTCTTCTCTGGAGACTATTTTGTATTTGGCATCCAGCCAGGTGCCCAAGTCTATCAGCTTGCATCGCCTGGAGCAGAAGGGAAAGAATGTTGCTTGTTTAGATTGTTCCTGAATTGATGCTTTAACGGTTTTGTGACAGACTGGACATCTGTGTTTCATACTAAGATATCAATCTTACATTTATTCTTCCTGTACAAGGCCCTGTTCCAGCATTCGTGCATATTCGATACAGTATCTGGCCCAGGGCTGAGCTTCGAGCCGGGCTTTGGGTATCGGCTTACCGGTGCCTTCGCAGATACCATAAGTTCCCTGCTCGATACGTCCTAATGAATTGTCAATTTCTCTTAGTAATTTCCTTTCGCTGTCCATTAGCCCCAAGGCAAATTCCTGCTCGTAGTTATCGGTCCCGATGTCTGCCATATGGATTGGCATACTTGATAAATCACCAGTTGCATCCAGCCGGGATTTCTTCAAGGCTTCGTCTTCAAATTCGTTTACATTTCTCAGGATTTCTCTGCGTTTTTCCAACAGCATTTGTTTGAAATGCTCAGTATCGGCGGAAGTCAAAGAGCGTTTCTTTGTTCGAGTCGAACTTACTTTCACTCTGGATGTTTTTTTACGTTTTTGTGCCACTTTCTGGTTTACCTTTCTTACCGCTGATTTTACGTTTCGTATAAAACCCGATTATAACATCTTAAATTATGTTGTGTATAGTATTTGTTTTATCCACAGGCTGTTGTTCTTGCGGCAAAAGTATAGTCAGTATAATAAGATTATTCAAGATAAATTACTTGGGCGGCTTTAACCTCTTGATAAATAAGTAGTTACGTCAACGACATGCCGTTTTTATTCCTGTTGGATGTTATGTGGTTTGCTCGCGATTTGTCCGCTGTCTTTTGCAAATTTTCCCAGGGGAATAAAGAATTTTTCCTGGCCAAGCCTGCCTACAAATGTCCTGACGCCGAAAACTTTCTCGATTTGCTCCCGGGACAAAACATCTTTGGTTTCGCCGATATGATAATTGCCATCGGCACCGAGAAGTAAAATTTCGTCGCAGTATTGGGCTGCCAGGTTTATATCGTGCGTTACGGCCACAATCGTTTTGCCTTTTTCGAGTTGTGCGGTTTTGAGCAAATCATATATACCAACCTGATGTTTCAAATCCAGAAAGCTTGTCGGTTCATCCAGAAGCAAAACCGGGCTGTTCGCCGCAAGCGCCCTTGCGATAAAAACCCGCTGTCGTTCGCCCCCGCTCAGGCTTCCGAGGGCTCGCAGAGCAAACTGGGCCGTGTCGGTTGCCTCGAGCGCTTCATTAACCATCTGTTTGTCTGTTTTGTCCTCGAACCCGAATGTGCCCAAATATGGTGTTCTTGCCATCGACACCATCTGGGCGACGGTAAAATCAAATACCGGTACGAATTCCTGACGAACTACGGCGACTTTTTGTGCGAGTTTTTTAACTGAATACGATTCCACAGGTGCCCCGTCAATCCTTATGCAGCCGGCTTTGGGTCTGAGCAGTCCACAGAGCAGATTTAACAGCGTTGTTTTGCCCGCACCGTTTGGCCCTGCTATGGCCAGAAACCGGCCTTGAATTACTTCGAAACTAATATCTTTCAAGATTGTGTCTTGCCGCGTATAACCAAAGCTCAAATTTTCTACTTTTATAACGGCGTTCATTTTAACCAGCTAACTTTTCTACTGTATTTGGCCAGCAAAATCAGAAAAAACGGCCCACCCGCAATGGCTGTGATAACGCCTACCGGCAATTGGGCGGGGGCAAAAATTATCCGGGCGATTGTGTCGGAGATAACTAAAAATCCGGCTCCAATTATTGCACTAAGAGGCAGCAATTGACGATGGTCGGGTCCGAATGTAAGGCGCACTCCGTGGGGTATGATAAGACCAACAAATCCTATCAGTCCGCTCAGGCTAACAGCCATAGCGGTTACAAAGGCTGCAAAAGCAAAAGCAACTATCCTGGTTCTTGCTGCATCGACGCCAAGTCCCTTTGCCTCCTCCTGGCCCAGGGCCAGAACGTTTAACCTATGGCAGAGAGCAAATAAGACGATTATCCCTGCCAGGATACAGCCTGCGCTGACCCACAAAACCGGTGAATATTTTTCTGTTATATTGCCCATCAGCCAGAATATTGTCGAATATACCTGTTCGCTTTTTACTACGGATGTTAAGAACATTATGACCGCTGAGAGGAAAGCATTGACTACTACCCCGGCGAGCAGCAAACTTGTTACCTGTGATTTACCTGTAAAATGCCCGATGTACCAGACCAGCCAGACAGTTATAAGCGCTCCTGCAAATGCAAAAATCCCTATTGGCGAACCGCCTAAGAAGTTCTGGGTTACCCCTGACAGGAACGCGATCATTACGCCCAGTCCCGCACCACTGGATATTCCGAGGATGTAAGGGTCAGCAAGTGGATTTCGCAGAATTGCTTGCAGCACAACTCCTGAGCAGGCAAGAGCTGCTCCTACAAGAGCAGCCAAAATCACCCGGGGCAATCTGACGCGAACAAGAATTTCGTAATCAATGTTTTCTCCCGGTACCTGGCCCGGGCCTGTAAAAACGTTCGCTACGGAGACCTTTTGTGTCCCGACCAAAGTGCATAAGCACATTACAACCACCAGCACCGCCAGGCAGATGGAAACTTTAATTGCCAATTCTTTTGCTGTTAAAAATTCAGCCATTAACCTATTTTTCCTTCATATAATCTACCTGACTCGTTGTGCGGTTTCGCTGCTTTTTATAGATGTGTCCGGGTGTAAGCAACGGCCGACCATTTCTACGCCCTGCGGCAATCTTGGTCCTAATCTTAACACGGTGTCCGAATTAACAACGTAAATTTTATTGTTCTTCACCGCCGGCAAACTTGCCCATTTGCTCCAGAAAACTTCCGCCTGCTGTTGCTGCCGGCCGATATCGATTTTTCCCATCGCAGATTGGATTATTACTTCAACATTGCAGGCGAGAAGCTCTTCAGTACCTATAGGTGGATATTGTTGAATAGTAGGACCAATAGCATTTTCTCCACCAACCAGTTCGATAAGTTCGTTGATAAAGGT
>JAIVYN010000060.1:0-16233 GCA_048635425.1 Candidatus Aegiribacteria sp. | reverse complement strand
ACCCGACGCGCACGGACAACAATTTTTTCTGGTCGGTGCCGGCTGAGCGCAACCAGAAAACCGTGCTTAAATATCAACGGCGATTCGTTGACAAAATACTTTCTTATTCGCTGAGGTTCGGCAACGTACTTTACTGTATGGACAACGAAACGTCGGTAACGCCGGAGTGGGGCAAATATTGGTCGGAATACATCAAAGCAAAAGCCAAAGCAGCCGGCGTTACGGTTCAAACGACCGAGATGTGGGACAAGTGGGACCTGGCCCATCCACAGCACAATCCAACATTTGACCATCCGGAAACTTATTCGTTTGTGGATATTTCGCAGAACAACCATCAAAAAGGACAAACGCACTGGGACAATGCGCAGCGTCAGCGGGCACGAATAGCTGATAACATTCGCCCGCTGAACAATGTGAAAATCTACGGGGCCGATACCGGCAGATTCGGCAACGACAGAGACGGTGCCGAAAGGTTCTGGCGCAATATCTTCGGTGGATTGGCATCAGCCCGGTTCCATCGTCCGGATTCGGGGCTGGGCTTGGGTGAAAAGGCTCAGGCGCATATCCAGAGTATGCGGTTAATTACGGATAAGATGAATGTTTTTAAGTGTTCGTCCGGCAATAATTTGCTTTCGGACAGGAAACCTAACGAAGCTTACTGTCTGGCAAACCCGGGCACCGAATACGCGGTCTATTTTCCCAACGGCGGCGAAGTAACGCTGGATATCGGGGCGCTGAAAAAGCCGGCTACAGTTCGCTGGCTGAATATAATGAAATGTAAATGGTCAAGTCCTGAACGTATTAAAGGCAAAAGTAAGCTCACGTTACGCTGTCCATCAAAGGGCTATTGGGCGGTCCTGGTGGTCTGTGACGTATGATTTTAAGATTTGTCATTGCGAGCACCTGAACTGATTCTCAGGAAGTATGCAGAAGAAAATGGACCAACAATGTCATTGCGAAGGAGCCGCAGGCGACTGTGGCAATCTCGACCCTCGCAATACGAAAACCGCCTATTTTCTTAGAAGGCCTTTTTAAAGGCCGTGGCAATCTAATAGGATCGAACAATAGAGATTGCTTCGCTTCGCTCGCAATGACACTCGCCAATTGAGTTGCGACAAATGAAGAAGAGAACACAAATATATACGGTCAGCCAGGTCAATTCACTAATCAAAGTGGCTCTCGAAGAGAACCTGCCTTCGCGGCTGATAGTCAGAGGCGAAATAAGCGACTTCAAACATCATACAAGCGGGCACTGTTACTTTTCGCTGAAAGACCAAAGCGGAGTACTGCCGTGTGTTATGTGGGCCAGCAAATTCAGAAATGTCAAGTTTTCGCCTGAGGACGGAATGGCGGTATTGGCGACAGGTCATATCGACGTCTATACGGTCGGGGGCAAGTATCAACTTTATGTCGATAAGCTGGAGCCGGAGGGTGTTGGGGCGCTTCAGTTGGCTTTCGAGCAAATGGTAAAAAAACTTCAAGCCGAAGGGCTTTTTGACGAAGTGCATAAACAAGCCCTGCCGATGTATCCGCAAAGAATAGGGATATTGACCAGCGAATCAGGTGCAGCGGTGCACGATATAATCGACAGCATTCACCACCGCTGGCCCTGCGTGAAGCTGTTTTTTTATCCGGTACCCGTGCAGGGCGAAGGGGCGGCGGAAAAAATCGCCGCTGCGCTGCGGGACATAAACAAGCGCAATCAAGAGCTTAAACTCGATGTTCTGATTGTCGGCAGAGGCGGCGGGTCGTTGGAGGACTTATGGGCATTCAACGAGGAAGTTTTAGCCAGGGCGATTTTCAATTCCAAGATACCGGTCATAAGCGCGGTCGGGCACGAGGTCGATGTCACAGTTGCAGATTTAGTGGCCGATGCCAGGGCATCAACGCCGACAAAAGCAGGCGTTGTGGCAGTTCCGGATATGCAGGAAGTTTTAGGGCAATTGATTAGTATGGAACACAGATTAACAGGCCAAACAAAGGCGATGGTGAAACTGGCACAGCAGAATCTGGAAATTATTTTGGCTAATGCGGTATTTAGAAATCCACTTTTGCTCGTCCAAAATGCCGAGCAGCAATTGGACGAGCTTGCTACAAGACTTTCGTCGGCAATACGGGGTGTGCTGGATGAGGCACAACGGAGGCTCTCGGCGGCTTATGAGCAGATTATCAGGATTGAGCCGCATCGGCTCTTAGGAAGCAAGATGGTCGAATTGAACAACTGGCAGTATAGAAGTGATAAGGGGATTCATGTAATTATCAACAACTGTCGGATGCAGCTTACAGCACAGGCCAATCGCCTGGCAGGTTTGAATCCCAAATCCGTTCTGCAGCGGGGATACAGCATTACAACCAGCAAAAAGACGGGCTTGCTGGTAAAAACCTTAGAGGATGTCCGAATCGGAGACTACTTAATTACGGAACTTACCGAGGAGAATTTGATTGAAAGTAAGGTAACAAAAAAGTAAAAAGGAACACGGACTTACGTAACACAGACTTACACAGACTGAAACACGGACTAACACTGACTACAAAAAAACAGCGGTAAAAAATAAAAGGAAAAGAAATGGCAGGCAAGAAGCAAAAAGACGATGTTGGCGGGTTGAGCTTTGAAGAGGCGATAAAGGAGCTTACGAACATTGTGAGTAAGATTGAGCAGGGCCAGATACCTTTGCAGGACAGCCTGCAGCAGTACGAAAGAGGAATGGCTTTGATTAAGCACTGCAGGACAATACTTCAAAAAGCAGAGAAACGCATTGAGAAGATAACCGAGTCGGAAGACAAATGACAGAAAACAGAGCCCTGAGCGTGAGCGAGGGGTAAAAGAAAAAACGAAGGATGGCATCGCAAGGTAAGCAATACGACATACGCAATACGACATACGCAATACGAGAAGCGAGCGTGGCGGAATTGGCAGACGCGCCAGGTTTAGGTCCTGGTGTCCATTAAGGACGTGGAGGTTCGAGTCCTCTCGCTCGCAATGATTTCTTAGAAGATAACTTGCTCCAACTTTGCTTTTTTAAAGACCTCCCCGGATTGATATTTTTGAGTCGTTTTTATATAAAGCTTTTTTTATACTATTTTTCCCCCTAACAAACACGAAATGTTGAAAAAGTCAACTTTTACAAGAATACCGAAAAACCTTGATATCCGAGGCAATAATGGGTAAAATCTATATTAGGAACTCTGTATAAAATAAAATTGGGATGCATAATGCCAAGATTGAAAGCAAATATAACACCTGAAGTTATAAAATGGGCAAGAAAGTCTTGCCATTATAGCATTGAGGAGGCAGCTCAAAAAATTGGTCGATCCTCAACGGAACTTGAGGCATGGGAGGAAGGTGAGTCAAAACCAAGTATAGCTCAAGCCCGTAAAGCTTCAGAGGTATACAAAAGACCTTTGGCTGTGTTTTTTCTTCCTCAACCACCAAAGGATTTTTCAACACTAAGAGACTTCCGAAAGCTACCCGCAGATGTCCCCAGGGAATACAGCCCCAATCTTGTATTTTTAATAAGGCTAATACAGGAACGTCAGAGTTGGCTAAGCGGCTATCTGAGAGATGAAGGTTTTTCGCCTGTGGAATTCATTGGTTCTGCTTCTGTCAAAGTTAATAGTGTAAAACTGGCGTCTCAAATCCGAAATGCACTTGGGGTAAATCAGGATAAAATACGAAAGTGCAGAAGCCGTGGGGATGCTTTACGGTTATGGGTGGATGCAACGGAGAATATGGGTGTATTCGTCTTTCAAAGCGGAAACATGCAATATGAAAAAATTGCTGTTGAAGAAGCAAGAGGATTTGCTTTGACAGAACAACATGCTCCATTTGTATTTCTGAATTATCAGGACGCAAAGGTGGCTCAGATTTTTACATTAGCCCACGAATTAGCCCATTTATGGATAAATGAACCAGGCGTGTCGAATTTAGCTCCAAGAGGGAGAACATTAAAAGGTGCAGGTGAAATAGAAGTATTTTGTAATTATGTTGCTGCAGAAGTGATTTTACCACAGTCTGAATTCTTAGAATATTGGAGAGATTTGGATCGCTCGGATATTTTAGAGGATCGTATTGATAATTCTTCAAGGCATTTCAAAATTAGTAAAGAAGCGATTGCGAGAAGATTGCTAAACCTGAAAATAATATCACAAAACAGATATGTTGAACTTGCAGAACGATTCTATCGAGAGTGGCTTGAGTATAAAAAAAAGGAAAAGCGCCGTATGGCTGAATCAAAGAGTATACCTCATCCCTATCGGACGAGATTAATTAACAACGGAAAAGCTTTTAGCAGAGTGGTTTTAGGCGCCTTTCAAGGCGGGAGATTATCAGGTAGGGATATGTCACATTTACTTGGTATAAAAATTAACAAGATTTCAAAATATGCAGAATTTGCGGGTATGAAAATTTCTTCGGGAAGAATTAATACATGAAATTTTGTTTAGATACAAATGTCTTTGTTCAGGCATGGAATGGATATTACGCTATGGACTTCTTCCCAGATTATTGGGAAAGTTTTGACAGATATGCTCAAAAAGGGATCATTTTTTCAACCGAGGAAGTTAAGAGGGAAATCAGCACTATTGATGATGAATTGAAGAATTGGTTGAGTTCAAGAGGATATTTTTTCAAGCCTATTGATGAAAAAGTACAAGAATGCTTAGAAGAAGTATTCAAAGATGAGAGGCATCACAGATTAGTGGATAGTGTAAAGGGTAGGTCTAAAGCTGATCCATGGGTGATTGCACATGCTTTAGCAGAAGATGCTATAGTAGTCACAAAAGAAGAGTCTGCTCCCCCGAATTCTTCAAGAATTAAAATTCCAAATGTATGTGATGATTTAGGTATAGAGTGGATTAATGATTATGATTTAATAAGGCAATTAGGTTTGAAGTTTACAATTGATCAACGAAAAATGACCCCAAAACAATAGAGTTATAACAGATGTGTCAGGTTAAGTCTTGACTATTGCACTTTAAGCCCGTGGGGGTTCGAGTCCTCTCGCTCGCAGTTTTCAGTAGCGTGGATTTGGAGAAAAATCCGATGAGGTATAGGGCAGTCGGGGCGGTTGTTTGCGTATTAGTTATTCTGTTGGTTAGTTCGTGCAGCTCACCTGTCCAGGAAACAAGACAAGTAAGTTCCGGGCCGATTACCGCAATATTGGGGGCGTTTGAAAGAGAAATCACACTGCTCGAGGACGAGCTGACAGACACGCAGGAACAGAGAATCGAAGGAATCAAATTCGTCAGCGGAAAACTCAGTGGTAAAAGAGTTGTCATCGCCTTCACGGGTATTGGCAAAGTCAACGCCGCTATGACAACTACGCTGCTGATAGAGCACTTCCAGCCTGATAAGGTAATCTTTACGGGTATTGCGGGGGCTGTCAACCGGCAGTTGCAGCCGGGTGACATAGTGATAGCCGAGAAAACAGCGCACCATGATATGGGAACAATCTGGCCTGAGGGTCTATTCCATAAAGGGGTGAAGAACCGCCTGGACGGCTGGGAGAATCCGGTCTTTTTCGACGCAGATGAGCGACTCCTGAGATTGGCTGAACGTGCGGCTGAGCAGATTGAGCTCAGCTCGATACAAATAATCTCCGGCCAAAGGACGCCGAAGGTTGTAAAGGGCGTGGTTGTTACAGGTGATGCTTTTATCGCCTCGACTGATAAGTGTATTGAATTGCGCAAGAAGCTCGGCGCTGACGCCGTAGAGATGGAAGGCGCTGCGGTAGCTCAACTTTGCTATCAGCGCGGGATTGGGTATCTTGTAATACGCAGTATCAGCGATAATGCCGATGAGGGTGCGGTACTGGATAAGCAGACGTTTTATATAATGGCCGCTAAAAACTCTTCCAGCCTGGTTATCGAACTGGTCGGGCTTTTAGGGACGGAACTTCCTGCGAAATGATATTTTTTATTTTGTCATTCCTGCGCAAGCAGGAATCCATAAGTAAGATATGAAACAATACTATGTTTATATATGCCATCGCCAGAGAAAAGCGGATGAAAAAATGGAAGAGACAATGGAAAATTAAGTTAATCGAAAAGGACAATCCCCAATGGAAAGACTTATATAAGACTATGGTAGATTAACTGGATTCCCGCCTTCGCGGGAATGACATGAAGAAGCGGGAATGAAATCAAGAAATTGAAAAGACACAAGAAACAGTTGTATCTGAGACGGCAGCAGGTTCCACAAAAAGATAAAGCCGAGAAAAGTTGAGAGATTAGAGATGATAGGTAAATATTTTAAACTGCGAGACAGGCAAACCAGCGTCAAAATTGAATGCGTGGCGGGTCTGACAACATTCCTTACAATGGCCTACATAATCTTCGCCAATCCATCAATTCTAAGCCTGGAGGGAATCCCTGAAGAAGACCTGGTAGGGATTAGCCGGATGGATAAAGACGCATTGATAGCTGTTACCTGCATAGTAACCGCGATTACCACCATTATCGTCGGCATAGTTGCGAATGCTCCTATAGCGATGGCGCCGGGAATGGGCCTCAATGCCTTTTTCGCCTATCTGGTTGCCTCTCGACAGATGGATTGGCAGACTGCGCTGGGCGTGGTGTTTGTCTCCGGACTGCTTTTTTTAATAGCGACTTTATTGGGATTGAGAAAAAGAATTGTGGAGGCGATACCAAGATCTCTTGTCTCTGCTATTGCTGTTGGGATCGGCCTATTTATTACCTTCATAGGCCTGAAAAATCTGGGCGTTATCGTAAAAGATCCAATTACGTTTGTCTCGGCGGGGCCACTAACCCTAACAGTTCTCATAGGTCTTTTCGGTTTGCTGGTAATGATTTTCTTTGAAATGAAGAAGATAAGCGGCGGCCTTGTCATCGGGATCCTGGCCTCCACCTTCTTGGCACTTGTATTTGATAAAGAGGTAGAAACGCCGCAACAGCTCATCTCCTTGCATCTGAATATACAAACAATTGCTTTTCAGCTGGATATTGCCGGCGCTCTGAAATGGGGCTTCTTCGGAACCATATTCACCTTAACCTTTATAGATATGTTCGACAGCGTCGGTACCCTGGTAGCGTGCTGTCACCAGGCAAATATGGTCGATGAACAAGGCAAAATAAAGGGGCTGGACAGGCTGCTGGGCATCGATGCTGTGGCAACGGTGATAGGCGCTCTCCTGGGGACATCTACTATAACTGCCTATATCGAATCGGCAGCGGGTATCGAGCAAGGAGGACGGTCAGGCTTAACATCCATAGTTACCGGTGTTTTGTTCCTGATAGCACTATTGTTCGTCCCGATTGTGGCCATTGTGCCGCTATATGCAACCGCACCAGCTCTCATTATGGTCGGGCTGTTTATGATGAAGGAAATTAAGAAAATAGATTTTACGATTTTAGAAGAAGCGTTTCCCGCGTTTATCATAATGGTAATGATCGCTCTAAGTTACAGCATTAGCACAGGACTGGCATTCGGTTTTATTTCTTTCGTCCTTACAAAAATAGTGTCAGGAAAAGCCAAAGAGATGAAGCCGACGATGTGGATCATTGCGATTTTGTCTATACTGTTTTTGACGCTGGACCAGGTACCGAATATGATTGAGTACCTGAGGTCTCTTATGTAAGCTTGTGGGATTAAATGATTCGGGAGGCAAAAAGATGGAGATTAAGATTACGAGTTCGGCCTTTGAGGAAGGCGGTTTGATACCGGCCAAATATACCTGCGATGGTGCGGATGTCTCGCCGCCGCTACAGTGGGATGCGGTCCCTGAAGGCACCAAGAGTATCGCCCTTATATGCGATGACCCGGATGCGCCGATGGGTACGTGGGTGCACTGGGTTTTGTTTAATCTGCCCGCCGAGACCAAAGAGCTGGCGGAGAATATTCCTGCTGATAAGATTTTGCCTGACGGAGCCATACAAGGTGTTAGTGACTTTGGCAGGATCGGCTATGGCGGTCCCTGTCCACCCAGCGGCACACACAGATACTTTTTTAAGATTTATGCGCTCGATGCAGAAATTGGCCTGGAAGCCGGTGCTAATAAACGCCAGTTGCTCAAGGCCATGGAAGGGCATATCCTCGAACAGGGGCAGTTGGTCGGCAAATACAAAAGATAAATACGAAACAAATTCAAGTGCACTAAAGTGCCTAAAGTGAGCTAAAGTTGCCCAGTTTTAGAAGCTTGCTTGTCGGTGTAGAAGCTGGTATCGGACTGGAAGCTCGATGTTGGATGCTCGAGGAGAAGCGACCCAGCAACGCTGGGTTCCGATTGAAACCCGCCGTTGGCGGGTCAAGCTTCTATGACAAGCATCGATCCTCCGCAGGATGCCTTGCGGCAGAGCATCGACAACCTTAAACGAAAACTGCACTTATGGCACTCTAAACTTTAGTCACTTTGATCATGTTTCCACCATCAGGTGTCCTGCGAAAGGAGTCCTTAGGACTGCGGAGAATTTCGAAATTCGACCCGCCAGCGGCGGGTATGGATCAGAACCCAGCGTTGCTGGGTCGGATTTATACGATATACGATGGGGTTCAGAAGTTCTCCACGATAGCGGCTGTGTGAATAGCAAGCAGCATCAGGTAGTCCAGATCGCTCAGGCTGAAGTGTTCGTGGTCCATAGAGTTATCGACGTATAACACACCGAAACACCCGGCAGGGTCAACAACAGGCCCAATCAGTGCAGAACGTATTCTATCCTCTTCTGTTGGCGCTGAGACTCGCGGCAAAAGTACAAACTGTCTCGTTTCAATAGCCTGGGTGATTTTTTCACTGAGTTTCAAATCGTTTAAATTCACCCCGCGGCCGACTCGGCTTCTACCTGCATGACAGGTCATTGGGCCGGTAGGCTGGTTCCTCAAGGCACACCAGCTATGATATCCTCTGAACTGTTTTAATGTGAGATCCAATAATGTCTTTACCAATGCATCCAGACCGTTGGCTTTGCAGATGGCCTCAGTGGCCTCCATAAAATCTTTTACTCTTTTAGCCGGCAGCGTAATATCAGGGGCGCGTTCGGCATCGGATTTTCTTACTATAACTTCACGACTCGGTTCCGTCAGTGCAGCAACCGATTTGTGAGAGTCTGGGATGAGCGTATCAGCCAGATGAAGAGATGCGACGGTATCGGACTTGGCTTTGAGGTCGATTTCGATGGTAAAATCACCTATACGGATTAGGTCGCCGGTTTTAATTTCGGCCTTATGGATTGCCTTGTCGTTTAGATACGTTTTGTTTGCCGAATCCAGGTCCTCGACCACCCATTTTCCCTCCTGCGTCGTAAAGATTGTTGCGTGCTGTCTCGATACCGCTCTGTCAGACAAAAATACCTGACTGTGGGCATGTCTGCCGATATAGACAGGGCCCCTGTCGAATTGAAACTCATTAACGGTTTGACCATTTCGCTTTACAACCAAACGCATCTGCTTTTCTCCCTGCATATTGGCTCTAAAGATTTATGTATAATTATCCACTATCCGGCACAATTTGTCAACTAAAAACAATTGCTGCTGGAGAACTTTCTCGCCAATAGAGTGCATTACCGCGACCGATTGTGTTATAATTGTGGCAGACAAGCTCAGTGGTGGTGCTTCAGTTCTGAATCGGAAATGTCGGTTTTGGAAGAACCTTCTTCGCTTGTACCTTCGGTTATGCAAGTGCAGGCAAAAGACAAAGAAAAGCATCATGTGCAAACGAAAAGGATTTACCCCGTTAGAAATCAGTCGAATTCAGAAAGTGCAAGGATTTCGTGCGGTATTTCTAACGGGGTTTACCTTAATAGAGCTTTTGGTGGTGATTTCCATTATTGTGCTGTTGATGGCGATATTGCTGCCCATGCTCCAGCAGGTCAAGAGACAGGCTAAAGCGACTAAATGTCAATCGAACCTGCACCAATGGGGCCTTACATTTGCGACGTATTCTGTTGATACCGAGAGCCCGAATCCATCTGATGCACCCTGGGGAGGCTGGTGGTGGCCCTGGATGCAGGGGGAGACGCCCAAATGGGGCACTTACTACGGCGACTTTAATGATCTGTCCCTGTGCCCTATGGCCACGAAGCTCGGGCGCTCCGAGACTCCTTATGAATCTGTAGAGTGGCCGGGCAGCAAGTTTTCCGCCTGGGTAAATAACGGGCACCCTTCCTGGGGGGCCTTTGCCGGCAGCTATGGCGCCAACGCCTGGCTCTGGTATTTGTTCATCCGCCCCCTCCCTACCAGTTCGACTATCGGTACCAAGGCCTGGAGGGCCTGGTCTGCCAGGGGTGCATCAAGTGTGCCCGTGTTTTTCGATAGCATCCACGCCGGGGCCAGCTTGGACACCAGCTATGACCCACCCCCTCAGTATGACGATATGTACACGCCGGATGAGCTTGAGTGGCCGGCGTGTACCGTCTGCATCAACCGGCATGGTGGAGGTACAAACAGTCTTTTCATGGATTGGTCTGTCAGAAAGGTCGGGCTAAAAGAATTGTGGACCTTGAAGTGGCATCGCCAGTTCGACACCGCAGGCCCCTGGACCAAAGCCGGCGGTGCTATCGCCGAGGACTGGCCGCAATGGATGAGAAAGTTTAAAGACTACTGAAAAACAACCGTGTAAATTAGATAAGCTATCAATAGCAAAACTACAAGGCCCCAAAAGGTTACTGTTGCTGTTTTTTGCAACTGAGTGTTTTTGATTTTACCTATTAAAACTAATGGAAAGCCAACTATTAGCATTATGGGGGCAAACATAATAATCATAAATAAGTAAAACAAGCTGGGTATAATCAAAGTATCTTTGTCATACCAAATCTTTCGCCACATTGTACAAAAGCCACCATAATTGAATCGGATATTTAAGAACGGAATATATGGCGTAAGCGGATTAATGACCGCGTTCGAGTCACAATTATCGCAATAATGCTGTAGTGGATGGGAAGGTTTAAGACACTTCAGACATAGCGGCTGGGCATCATCCTGGATAAAGTCGTCATCGAGTTGCTTAGCTTGTTCAAAGTCTTTTGCCGGTAGGTCATCGCAGTCTTGTTCAACCATATTAGTATCCAACATACCAATCTTATCGCAACTCGGTCAAAGTTATTACTTTTCCTGCGCCGATGTTTATGTAATTGCTGCCGAAATGTTTTTCAAATAAGCTTCTTGCCTTGTGGCCTGAGCAGTGACAGGGGCCGACGTAGCGTACACCCAATTGCTTAAAAGCCGAGATGATTTTTTCTATCCTGCCTTTGGTTGCCCATTCCAGATGAAAGCCGCCCATTACCAAAAGAATATCGTCTTTCATCAGGGTCTTTGCTGTATTCACGATATTTACTATACCCGGATGCGCACAGCCGGTTATTACAACCAAGCCCTTGTCCGTCCGGATAATTAAGGACTGCTCTTTAATCAGTTTTCCAAGCTGGCCGGTCGAATAGACATTTTCACAAATTTGCAGAGACTCGTTGACCCCGTTAGAAATCGACGCCTTACTTCTAACGGGGTTGACCTCAATTATTTTTGCTCCCGAGTTTCGCGCGTTATCTTTAAATTTTTTTGGAAAGGACACCGGCAGATAAACAATAACGTTGGAGTTCTTCTCGAGAAAGCTGCTCAATCCGCCGGTATGGTCGCCGTGAATATGAGAAAGAACAACCACATCTACACTGTCAGGCTCTATTGCTAATTTTTGCATATTATCGAGCAGCAACCTGCCGCCGCCGGTATCGAAGAGAATTGTTTTCTCGGTGCCGGTTATAGCTGCGGCAAATCCCCAGTCGGTTTCCAGCTCCTGCTTGTAGGGATTGTTGTCATATACTACTGTGATGGTAAGATTTTTAACGCCCGGCGTGGAAACGGCCTTAGCTTGTTCATTCATAATCCGTCCTTTCCTTTGAACGCACGTAGCTAATAAAATAGCTGACAGCAACACGACAATAATTAGTATCAGTAAAACAACAATAGCCGCTAATCTTCGCATCTGCCTTGCCCCTTTCTTGTATATTGATAATTATAACCGATAAACTGCTAAGAAGGCAACTCATAGAAGTAAAAATGCAGGGCTTTCAGGGTTGAAGAGCAAACCGCCGAACTGTTGGTGGGCTGGAAACGACTGATAATAAACCTTACAAAATAACGAACATATTTGCGAAAATTGCCACAGTTTTCTCTTGACTTTTTTTCCCCAATCAAGTACACTGTTACTTGTTCAGGAAGGGTGGTGGAGCATCTCTTTTCGTGTCTTCTGAAGATGCCTGCTCTATTAAAACAGCCGTCCTCTGTACTTTTTTTATTTTGCGCACCGGCGGAAGCTGACGCAAGATGTAACGTATATGTCCGATATTGTCGGCCATAATAATCATAAAGAAATTAGGTGGAGAAACGATGAAGGCAAAATTATATATTCTGACCTTGGTTCTTTTGCTTGGGGCCGCTCCTGCTCTTGCTGATGTCTTGACGAAGACCTACACGTTCAGCCCGCTCGCAAAGTCCCTGCCTACCTGGGGTAATGACGCAGATAAGATATGTCAGATAGGTTACGCTCAGGCTTGGTTTGGCTTCGATATTTCGAGCATACCTGATAATGAACAGATTATATCAGCATCTTTCACGGCCTATATGATAGATTTTCTCGGCGACTCAAGAAGAACGCTATGGTACGACCCATCCGACAGTTGGATTGCTGAAAGGAGTGACCCCAGGAGTGACCCTGGGACCAAGCTGCTAAGCGAACAGGTAGGTATGATCAGGTACGACGATAACAATTGGACCTGGTTAACAATTGATATAGATATAAGCAAACACGATTGGTCAAATGATGTGGCTGACAACTATGTTACTCTGATGCTTACAGGTCCTCCAAATTATAGTAATGCCGGTGGAGCAGTTGATTTAAGAGGTGTTGTTTTGGAACTGGTAACTAATGCCGCTTCCACTCCCGGCGACATAGACATAGACGATAACAGCAAGTTGCTCAATCTCGGACCTGAAGAGCTCGTTCAAGCCAACGGCGTTGATATCAAGGTACCCGGCTACTCCGTGCCGTCATTCGTGGACTGGAATAACGATAAACTAAAGGACCTTGTCATCGGCGAAGGTGGCGGCTTTGGGGATGCAAAAGTCCGCGTGTACCTTAACGTGGGAACCGAACCCAGTCCGCAGTTCTCGGATTACTTCTATGCCCAGTCCAACGGTTCTGATTTGATTTGTCCTGCGTCCGGCTGCTTGGGTTGTTTCCCAAGGATGGAATATTGGGATGCGGACGAGCGCAAGGACCTGCTTGTGGGACAGGCCGATGGGACCGTCAAAATTTTTCTGAACATTGACACTGATGAAAGTCCGACGTTCGATAGCGGAACGTTTCTCCAGGTTGGGCTGCCCGGCTCAAAGACAAACATCAACGTCGGAGCCCGAGCGACCCCCTGCCTTGTGGATTGGAACAACGATGGCAGGAAGGACCTGGTCGTTGGGGCCTATGACGGCAGGATACATATCTTTATCAATGAGGGGACCGACACCGAGCCGGACTTTCTCGCCGAAACCTTCGCACAGATAGACGGCTCAGACCTGGCTGTGCCCGGCAAACGCGCTAGTCCCATAGTTATCGACCTGGATATGGATGACCGAAAAGACATTCTTGCGGGCAACACGGATGGCCAACTGCTGTTCTATCAAAATATCGGTACCGACGCCGAGCCGATTTTCTCGGATTACAAGCTCGTTGAGTCCAATGGTGTTCCGATTGACCTTCCTGGCTCGCCGCGCTCCAGGCCTTCCATCTGCTACTGGACCGGAGACGGCCACTTCGGCCCGATAGACGCCTACCCCGATGTGCTCATTGGGGCCGGTGACGGAAAGGTGCATCTGTACCGGGGCATACTGGAAATCGGTGATTGTGATATGGACGGCAGCGGTAATGTGGATATCACAGATTTTACCCTTTTCGTTGCTTATTGGCTCCAAAAAGATTATGAAGCTGACCTTACCGGTGACGGGCAAGTGGACAACGATGATTTATACCGCTTTATAGAGGTCTGGTTGTTAGCTCTCGAACAGCAGTCCCAAAACTAATATCAGATAGGGTTCTGCAAAATTGAGGTTAGACATATATTATTTAAGGAAATCTGTTTTTTGATTTTCTTAAATAATCACCTAACTGCTTATTACACAATAACTTATTGTTTGAAAAGAAAAAATCAAAAAACGATTTTTTCTTTTCAAAGCATGCCTAACCTCAATTTTGCATAACACATTAATACCAGATAGAAAGGAGTGTAGCCGTAAGTTCACTGTTTTACTGTACAGGGCGTTAAATCCAGAATCCAGTTTTCAGAGAATATAGTCAGGTCCTCGAAATCCACGCCGCCATTACCATTCAGGTCGGCCAAATCAGGTGTACCACGTTGCAGGTTTCCCGCCTTGCGGGGTTCCAGCCACTGGCTCGCAAAAAAAGCAAAGTCAATAAAATTAACCTGGCCGTTACTGTCAAAATCGTGGAGCACGCCGCAGTCGAGCGGAAATGCTATCTCGTCAATCCAGGCGGCGTCCGAGCCCGTGGATATGGAACCATCTTTTGAATACGCCCACTCAAAAATTCTTGTCCCCGCTGTCACAGGGAACGATACATGCTCCCAATCCGTTGTGCCCGACCACCGGCCTTTTCTCACTCCATCGATGTAAAATTCCAAATAGTCACAACCTAATTCCGAAGAGACTTTGTGATAGAATGTGATATCTCCGGCTATGCAATCGAGTCTCACCCACAGAGCAGTACTTTCATCGTGGTTAATACTGCCGGCTTGGGCGCTATAGGCTCCGGAATATTTCTCATAGGTTGTAACGGTCCAATTGCCGTCGCCGGAGTGTGACCAGGGAATTTTAGTGAAATCGTCCGTTTCAAAGTCCTCCGTAGAGTAGTATAAAGCAGGAGCAGGCCGAGCAGGGTCGGCAGGAGGGACGAGCGCCTCCTCACCCACAAAATCGATTCCCCATTTATTCCCGGATACGCGAGTAGAATCTTCGGATTTTCTCGTACTTGCACCACGCGATGCAAAATTGTACCCGGACTTCGTTACACTGACGATGTACGCCGTGTACGGGCCGACCTTCACCAGGGCATAGATACCCTTGTCGTTTGTTACCGCGGCATAGGGGCCCCTGCCGCCTTCCACGGTTACCGCAGCATCGCTGATAGGGTTACCTGATGTATCGGTTACCCGCCCGCTGATTATCTCGCCTGAACCGGAAGGGAAAATATTATAAATGCATCCGTTAATAGTGTCATAGTATTCCGCACGAGAGCTGTCAATGTCGGGCAGGTTGTACCATATATCGTCACTGCCGGACCAGCCCATATTAAGATGATGATAGAGCGCCGAGAAGTCATAACCGTATCCATCGGCTACAACCGCATGTCCCGAATCGGTCTGCTCTCTCATTATGCCGAGGATTACGGGATAGCCGGCATCGAGGTTGGTGTTGACCATATTATTTAGCACACTACTACCAAGACTGCCATTGCTGTCAGAGGCGCGGATGGCATTATTATACATGAAGGTATTTCGCAGCGCGTCCCTGGCATCGTGCAGGTTGGACGCTGAGCTGTTCTTGGAGAATTCCGTCTGGGCGGCAACAGCGGCATCATAGCAAAGTGCTCCAATGGCCTGTCTTTGCTCTAACGTTGTGCTGCAGCCGGGCTCAAGCTCCATCAGGGACCATTTGTACGGTCCGCCCTTTCCGTCACCACCAAGCGTATATGCTAATTCCGATTCGTCATCAACTTTAATCGAGAAATTTCTACGGCCTATCTTCATTCTCCCGGTGGGGTGCTCGTGGTACCGCATCAACTGGGCCATTGCCGTCGCTGTACACCCGCAGTGATAGTTATTGGGCGTGTAATAGTTATAGCCGTTCTTGCCGCAGATATAACGCTGGCCCCATTTGCTTTTCACAAACGGGTCCACTCGAACATCGGGAATCGAACTCAGCCCCATTAAGCCAAAGCCATTTTCGGAAGCCTCCGCAAGGCTGATAAGGTGTCTCCACTTGCTTCGAGGGTAATTGGTTAATTGGTGAGCAGTTAATTGGTTAATTGAGAAATTAGACTTGCTCTGCTCGCCACTCACCACTGACCAATCACCAGTCATAAGTGAGGTATTGCGAACTGCCGTAATTCGCCCGTTAAGGTCGTTGTTTACCAAAGCCCCTAATGGACTCTCAAGTGATGGCTCGAAAGTTCCGTCATCGGCGAATGCGATAATCGGCTCAACCAAATCGTCCGCCGAGAC
>JAIVYN010000059.1:0-16503 GCA_048635425.1 Candidatus Aegiribacteria sp. | reverse complement strand
TCCTCCTCTATTTCCTTGTTGAGGTATCTGTGGATTAGTGAGCAGAGTTTGTTGAAGTCTGGCTTGTCACTGACTTCCGACTCCTTGGATTCAGTTTTTGATGAGGTTTCGTTTGACTGTTCTTCAACTCCTTTTTGTTCGGTTAGTTTCCATAAAACCGCTCTCCGACCACATCTTCTTGTTTCTCCTGCTTCTTGAAATTCACTTCGATAATATTGAAAGGTAGGTTCTAATGCTTGTGTAAGGTGAGAATACATCGTTTCGATTTTCTGGCCAGTTAATTCCTCAACAATCTCCTTCCTAAGGCTGCGTCTCTTCACAAGTCGACGGACATCATCTCGAAGGTGATAAATCAAAAGGAACATACTCATCAGCCGATTTTGATACCGAGCTTGTAGAAGCTTGTCTTTCTCGATTACGTATCGAGTCAGATCACCAAAAGCATTTGGCGATAAGTCACTTAGTGCTGCTTCTATCTCAATGAAACGATCTTTAGTAGCTTGCTCCGCCTTCTTAATTTTATGGTTAGTACACATTGTTATTCCTAAGTTAATATAACATTAGCTAGATTATCTTCAAGCATATATAAAGGAAAAGGCCGAATGTTTTCACACTCGGCCTTTATAAATTTGGTTCTATAGTCGCAATTCGCAATCCCGCCCTCGAGCGAAGCGAAGGAACGACATACGCAATACGACATACGCAATACGCATCACGCAATACGAGACAAAACCTCAATTCCCGCCTGCCCCCTAAGGTTAGTTTCTGCGCACCCACAAGCCGGGGCCTGCCCCCAGGGTGAGTTCCTGCGCACCCACAAGCTGGGATCAATCAAAAGAATTCCGCACGCTTGAGGGAGATTATAGGGGCTAAAGTTCGGATTTCACTATGAAAAAGGGCAGCCAAAAAAAAGTTGCTTTTTGACCGTTTTTTTGTTGACTTATGTTTGAAACAGCATTAAAATACCAGCATGTTTACCAGTAGGCAAACATAAACCGCCAGTAGGCGAAGATGACATTTCAGTTTGCACGTTGTAAGCTGCAGCGCAGCAAGGATTTAGAGCCAGCCAGCCCAGTTTAATTTAGTCGTTAGTCAATAATCAATGAACCATGAACTATGAACAATGTACCACGAAATACGCAATACGCTATACGCTATACTCGCCAACTTTCGTCTGTCATCTGTCCGCGGCCCTCTACATCTGTCGAGAACGCTCTACAAATCAGCTCTTTTTATGCAAAACAAACCCAATTTGCTGGATGCTCAAATGAACCTAAGTAATGTTAAAACAATGAATTATAAAAATTTTATCCCGCTGGCCGGATATAAAAACAAACCCAATTCAAACCCAATCAAACCCAATTTCCGAAAAGCCCAAATGAATGTAAACTCATTTATAACAAAGGATTACAGAAAATACGATGATTTCGCAGTCCGAAAAAACAAACCCAATTCAAACCTAATTTCCTTAAAGGCCAAAATGAACGCAAACGTCTATGCCAAAAAGGATTATGAAAATGAAACCGACTTCAGGCTACGAAAAAACAAACCCAAACAAAGCCAATTTCAAACGGTGCACGAGTTCGTTAACCGTATGAAGCACAAATTATTGAATTTTCACCTCAAAATAAGAAAAAAACCTGAAAAACCCCAATTTCCCCCAAATCCGGCTAATTTCAGTTCTGAATCTCAGATTTCCAATCGGGTATTTCCTGTGCTCTGTGTGTTCTCTGTGGCCAGCCTTTTATTTCTTTCAATAATGGATTGCAAAATCGTAAATATCGAAGATACGCCGTTCGTCAGGCGGAATCAATTACCTGCCGCCAGTGCCCGAGACAATGTTACCGCCCAGCCGGCTGCAATAATAACTATTAGGGCTAAAATGATGTACTTTACTTTAACCTCCCTAAAAAAACGCTCTAAAAAGTGGAAATACACTCCAAAAACGGCTATAAGAAAAGCCAAAAGCGCTATAACCACCAGCACACAACATAATAACGCACCGGCCGGCTGGACATAAAACGCCTCGAAGATTTTGCCCTGGGCGAAAGCAAGTGTCGCAGTAGTCATTCCGCAGGTTGGACACGGCAGCCCGTATCTTTGCTTAAATCCACAGTAGCCAAGCCACCGCCCCATATCGATATTATAATGTCCCGCCAGCGCAAACAATCCGAAGAAACCAACCACCGCCAAGCAAACAATCACCGCTGCCATCCGCTGGCGAGACGACGCTCGGATAAAAATTTTCAATTTATTTATCTGTTGGCTTGTTGGCATAACTACGTTAGAATAGAGCAGCCGGGTAATTCTGTCAAGAAATGACTAATACCCGTGAGTTGTTGACAAAATACGAAGTATGCGATACGAGATACGAATATGCAGTTAGAGCAGAGAGATTTGAGCAGAATGCTGGAGACAGCTATCGTGGCGGCACGCCTGGCCGGCCAGCGGGCGATGGAAGAAATCAATTTCATCAAGGCCTCAGTGAAGAACGCCACCGAATTGGTAACCCAGACCGATGCCCGATGCCAGAAGATAATCATTGACCGAATCAAGGAGAACTATCCCGACCACGGCTTTATCGCTGAGGAAGGTGACCAGGGTAAGATTTTCAAACAACCGCCACGAGGCGACCAGCAGCTCTGGTGGGCCATCGACCCGATAGACGGAACAAACAATTTTGCACATCGCATGCTTTTCTTTACCATCAGCATTGCAGTACTCTATGAGAGCCAGCCCATTGTAGGTGTGATTTTCGAGCCGGCCACGGATTCAATGTTCACTGCTGTCAAAGGCGGCGAGGCACAATTGAATAACAGGCGAATAACTGCGAGTGAAGAAACGATGGATAAATTTTCGAGCGTTGGTCTCGATAGCCATTTTGACAATGGCGTGCCGGGTTGGGTCTGTGAAATTATGCAGCGAACAAGATTCCGAAATTTAGGCACAACCGCTCTGCAGTTGGCATACGTGGCAAAAGGTGGCCTTATAGCCACTGTTGCCTCCGACCCGAAGCTGTGGGACATAGCAGCCGGGACCGTAATCGCTGAGGCCGCAGGAGCTATTGTTACCGATTGGCAAGGGAAAAAAATCTTTCCCCTCGATTTGGAAGGCTATGAAGCTCAGCAATTTCAGCTATTAGCAGCTAACAAAAAAGTCCACGCCAACTTACTCGAACTTCTAAAGTCTTAACTCTAGCAATCATCGTGGGTCCGGTACCGGGTGTAATGCAAAGATTTTCACTCTGTCGCTGGGAGAGCTGACCTGGCTTCTGTCGAGTATTGCTATAACTCTTCTTTGTGGGCCGTCGACGCCGATACGAACGAGAATATAAGCGGTAAAAACATCACTGCGCACAGTAACAAGATTGCTTATCCGTGAGAAAATCACGTCCCTCTCTTCAAAATCACTCACCGCCCCATCGTCCGGCGTAAGGTCGGGAAATCGGTCTAAATCGAGAGAACTATACAAAGGGTCATAAGCATAATAGCCCATCGCGGGAACCTGCATCAACTCACCGGCACTTTCAAAACCTCCTTCTGTATCTCGATACGCAACTATTGCCTGGGCGATTGCAGGGGACATCCACGGTAGCTGCGCTATTACAAACCATGGGGCGGTATTGACGTTTATCCGGCCTTTTATTCTCGTTTCATATTCTCCCCGGCCAAAGGATGCCGGGTCGATGACCGTCAGATACTGAAAAATATTCGCAAAAGCCGGATTCAGCAAATCAAGCCGAACGACTTCTTCGCCGGGCTCTGACGCAACTCGCATACCAATCATATCACACGGGTCGGTACTTGGCCCTACCTTAAGGATCCTTGCTATATCACCAATCGTAACAAAAGAATCCACAGAATTTTCAAGATTGTAGTTCCTTCGTCCAGCGCTTAGGCCATTCGCTCCACCCAATGTTTCAGCCGCAGACTGTAAATTCTGATACACTATGTCCCAGTCGTTGTCAGGCCTGCAGTAAGACTGCCTCGTACCTTTAGTAGTATCCCAGCCAAACCAGTTATCTTCGGTTTCTTGTTTGTCAAGATAGATGTCTTCAGCCAATGTTGTCCTCAGAAGATAAATGTCATATCTTTCATTTAAGGCATACGTCAGCGGGTCCACACTCACAAGATTATATGTAGCCAGCACCAGATTAGGGTCTTCCTTGCCCCCACCGGTCCCCATCAAACCTGCAACACCAAACCCGCTCGAAGCGGTAGAGTTGTTGGTTACTACAAATCGGCTGCCGTCCGCTATGCCGTAGCCGGCCAGATTTATTGCGTTCACGACCTGTCCATTTTGCCGGCGAAGCTCCAGCCGGAAATTACCTAACGGAATATCCACATCGAACGGATTATACAGCTCAATCGCAAACTCATTACTCGTCGAATTATTTGCATCCGTCTCGCTGATACCGAACGCTATCTCACTGATAAACGGCTGGGCCTCGAAGCCATAATATGTCCTCTGCCCGACCGGCAAATAAGTTACCTCTGTATCGTTATCACGAAAGTCAACTATATTGACCGCCAATTGAGCGGCCAATCCATTGGCATCCACAATCACAAAGTTGGGGTCGGCATCCAAAAGACCAGCATATATTGCATCATACAGCAAATTTTTATCCGCCATATTGACATTAATCATCTTTCCATCATTCAGCTCTGAGCCATCGGGATTAATAATTCGGTCCATATTGTAGGTCGTGGCGATATGTCGATACGCATAATAATTTGGGTCAACGCCACCGTCATCATAGGCCCTTCGGAACCAGGCATCCAGTAGTTCCCCGCCGGATGTTATAGGCGTGGACAAAGTATTATTTCTGAACTCAACACCCCAATCTTCCAGCCGTGTGTCTATACCGGTATGATTCAAAAGGAACCTGTAACGAAACTCAAGCTCATCAGAAATATCAAAAGGCGTATAAGCCCCGTTTGGCGCTCCGTAATACCAGATAACATTTTGCTCGTAGCTACGCAAATCCATCGGGTCAACACCAACACCGTTGTTTGCTCTTGCTTTAAGCAGACTCGTCTCTTCTGCGGCGGTTGCTGGCGTGCCTCCTCGGCCGGCCAAAGCCATAAGATTTATCTGCATTTGGCTTGAACCGTCGATGTCGAATATAGTTGCGTTAGGATCGCTCATGTCAAACTTATAAGCCGTATTGACGTTTAACATTGCCCCGTTGTCAACAATTCTGATAGCTGCGTAAATTGGTCTGCCTTTGCCGGAGGTTATATCGCTAAGTTTAATCCACTTTGAATCGCCCACACCGTCACCGTCGGCATCGGCATTAGCAGCCAGATTATTGAAATCGGTTATCGCGTCATACTCACCCACAACCTTTGCCTGTATGTCACTGCTATAGCCGGTTAAATATCCTGTAACATCGCATATCTGCCGCCAGTAATAATCACCGTTTGATTCGTAGGGTTCAAGACTCGCCAGCCATTTATCCTCCGGGCCCGGGTAGTCCTGATATTCGGCTGCTGAGCCGGGGACATCTGAAGCCAATTCCTGCGATATCTTTGCAATGACTGTTTCGACTGCGAAGCCCAGCTCTTTATTTTCCGATATGGCCGAGGTTGCTATCTTGTCAATACGGGTAATCATTAGAAACAGCACGCCTACGATAGCCAGCAGGCTGGTCAAGACCACCGCCAGGATAAGGGCCGAGCCGACAGAAGGCGAGACACGACGAATTTTCCTGTCGCTCCTGTTAGACCATACGTCATTCCCGCGCAAGCCTGTCCTCGACCCCGATCGGGGGCGGGAATCCACTATGTTACTGTTTTTCTGGATTCCTGTTTTCACAGAGCCTGCCCCTTGCCGGACAAGGGGAATGACGTTTTTTTTGTATATCACTTTCATTCTTGTCAAATTACTTGTCTAAATAAACAATGTGAGTGAAAGTCATGCCGTTTTTTATTATGCCTTTGGAATCGTATAATGTGAAAGTGAACTTAAGCGCCCGTCCAAGCCCCGGGACAGCGTTAAAATTCGCCTCATCTATCTGCCCTCGATAATTGAGGTTATTCATATTTATGAGACCATAAGGCGGATAGGGATACAGCACCCCGGGTACATTAACACCATTTGGGTCATTTAAGAAGAAATGTGTATCTGCCAAATCCCCGTCACCATCGGGGTCAACCTCCGGTATCCATCGCTGCTGTGCATCATACCAGCCCTGAATCTTGAACTCCCCCACGCCCTCGCACAAAAGCATATGAATTGAATTCGCGTCCGAAGGTTCAACCGTTACTCCCCTGATTGCTTCGGTGATATTACTGGTGCCAACCGTAATATCACTCATTACAGAGAGCATATTCATCTTGTTATCCCATGAAATCTCCTTCCAGCCTTCTAAGGATATTTTGTCGTACTCATATTGGTTGTTCCACTCAAACCATTGAGTATCACTGAGGTTGTTAGGATCCGGAAAATCAGCAAGGCTTGGGTCCGCCGTTAATATATGCAGGCTTCTCGCAAGCACTCGCTTGGTTCTGTCCTGCCCCGGCGCCCTGACATTGCCATTCTTGGCAATCATGTAACAGATTCTTGCAACGTTGCCGCGAACTATAGGGTTGACTTTATAAGATTGGAAATCCCCATCCGCAAAAAACATTATCCGGTCAAATCTCTCATATCCGTCAAGGTCGTTATCCTTATAATCAGCAGTAGTAGGCACCGGCTTGGCCACCCATACTACGAAAATTTCCCCATTCTTCCTGAGGCCTTTGAAGTCGGTGTTGAGCTGGTTGGTAATGGCCCGCAGTTTCTGCATAATTTCGGCGTTCGCGATTGCGGTGCGATAAGCTCCAATGCTGACTTTGAAAATCACACTCACAAACGACAGAATTACAGCCAAAATCCCAATAGCCACCAAAAGCTCAATTAAAGTAAAGGCTTTATTAGTTCGTGATTTGTAATTCATAGTTAACAGAAACAGTTAATCTTCACTCATCAATATCACATGTCCACCTACGGTGGAATCACTTCTTTAATCTGTGTAATCCGTATTCAAAATCTGTGTAATCTGCGGTTAAAATCTAATTACTTTCTGATATATCGCTATGCAGGGGTATCTGCCGCCGCCGACGGGTGGCGGAACCACCCACACCGAATCGCTCAGGTCACCCTGCCAAATCCTGTCGAGCACGATTATGTTAGGAGCATCGGCATCACGCTGCAGGACTCGATAAAGCCGGCCTGTCTGGTTATCCGCTATCGTACAACCGCCATTGATGAACGTTTGCTCACCCGCCACGTTTATCATGAGCTTATTTTCGTTACCGGCCCCGGGAACAATTGAAACACCAAGCTTAACCGGAACAGGCCTTTGGGCCCCGCCCGGATACGTGCTTCTGTTACCGACTTTTCTGCTGACAAAAACTGTTACCTGCACAAGCCGGTTAGTCAGGGTAGAATCCACTTGCCTGCACAATGCAGACCAGTAATACTGCTTCCGGGCTAAGCGTTTTGTCGAAGGATATGCAAACTCGTCAGCGGCTATGGGATTTAATACTTCGAACGGTGTCAGTTCGTCGGCCAACAGATTCGGGTCCGTTAAATTAAAGCCGTACAACCTGATTTTTGCAAAAGCCTCGTCGGCTGCTACCGCCGCCGTGGTTCGTTCAGTGGCAATGGTCGAAAAATAAATACCGGTGAGGAATGTGCCGCTTATGAAAATCATCCCGATGGCGAGCGTGCCGACGGCTAACAAAACCTCGGTAAGGGAAAAACCAGAATTTTTTAGTTCATTGTTCATTGGCCAGCTTGTTTTTCAATCCGTCGAGATTATCGTCCCCGTGTATGGGTTTATATAGACCAGTTCCAGACTACTTAAATAGTCGAACCTTTTTCCTGCGTCTAATTTATTAAACCGGATTTTGTCATAGATAACGAACCTGTTTCGGCTCGATTCCGCTCCCAAACCCAGCTCAGCATAGTCATCCTGAATGAACATACCCACCCCGTAATTTGTTATATTATCAGGGGAATTGAAGATACCATCCATCGCGACTTTACCGGAGAGGCCATTATTTGGCTGGTAAATTCCATCTCTGTTTCTCAGGCGAACATCGCGCATTATCAGCTTGCCGCTCGGCGAGAAAACAATCGAAAAACTGGACGTGTCCGTAAGGTATATATTCTTTCGGCCCGGCCCGAAATTCTGCGGATTCGTATCATCAAGGTAGGGCACCTTAAGCGGCTCATCGAGGAGGTCTTCCGCATCGGTCCAATGTGTACCGTGGTTGATTCTGACCATCAAGTCCATTACTCCCACACTCTCAGGCAGCTTTATTGGCTTTAGACCTTCAACCGCCCGAAAACCGGGATTTAAACCTGTTTTTTCAAAATCGTGCACTATAAAGACCATATATTGGTTGCCGGCCAGATCCTGCTGGAACCGTATGCCGGCGTAGTGTTGTTCCTTCGCAGCGATAGCGCGGGCGCTGGACAACGCGGCGCTTATCATACTCTTGCCACCGCTTTGAGACTCGAATGATTCACGAATCACACGCATAACCGGCAATCCAAGAGCGACGAGCAGCGATATGGTTGCGATAACAACCACCATTTCTGTCAACGTAAGACCGGATTTAGTTAGTAGTTTATGGTTCATTGCATTGTCATTGCGAGCACCACCGTTTTGCTTTGCAAAAGCGAAGCTGTGGGGCGAAGCAATCTCAACTTCTGACTTAGATATTCCTTGTTCTCCACGGGACACCTTGCGGTGGATATTCAATATTCTTTTCTGGCTTCTGTCCTCTGTTGTCTGTTCTCTGTCATCTGTTACTTATATCATCAGCAGTGCCGAAGATTTTATCCGGCCCGGCCGATACCAGCTCCGGGAAATTGTCACCGGGAACATATCTGTAATCCAGCGCCATCCCCCATGGGTCATATATCTCCGCCGGCGTCTCAGCAGCTCCGAATTCGTTCTTTAGCAAGGAATCGGCGATTTTTTCCAATATCTTCCGAGACTCCGGTATCAAGCTTAGCTCGTTATAAAGATATTCCGAATGCACGAGCACGTTTGTAAAATTCTTTTCGGGCTGTTCGGGAAATTTACCTGTGTATTCGCAATATTCCTGCAGTGCGCATTCCAGCAGTTCAAAGGTACTTTCGAGGCACCTTTCTTTGGACTGATTATCGATACGAGCGGCGATGCCGATTACCATTGAAGCCAGCAGCGCGATTATAGATACCACGACCAGTATCTCGACAAGGGTTACGCCATGCTTGTATTTGTAACTTTTCATAGCTTTAGCTTGCTCAATCAAAATCTTCTATGTCACCCTGAGCCCTTCGCTTCGCTCAAGGGTAAACTCCGCGAAGGGTCTCTTGCTAAAATAGCGAGATTCTTCCCCTTCGGCCCTTCGGCTATGCTCAGGGCAAGCTTTATTTCGCTCAGGGCTAAAGGCTCTCTTCGCTCAGAATGACAAGACACTACAGCGAGTAATTTATTATGGGGGGCTTAATTTCCAAAGTTGCGAATGTCGTCGCTTGTCCCGTAAAGACCATCGGCCCCCGCTGAGATCAATATGTAAGAATCAGGCCTGTAAGGCCAGGGTCTGGCGCTTATCTTCGGGTCTCTGATATAATCATAGAAATATTGAAACTGGCCGGCAGGCCTGGATAAGGGTTGCTCCTTGTTGTCTGTCTGCTGTTTTATCTGAATAAGTACGTCGTTGTCCTGAGCATTGTAAATTTCACGTATTGTTTTGGCGGAAGTGTTTGCCCTGTAGTAAAGAATTGGCGCCCCCGCCCTGACCGTCTTGCCGTCAGATAACATTATTTTCTTTTCGCCGAAGACATCGCAAAGTACAAAAGTATTCGGCGCCAGAGGCCTGGTATCAAAAAACAAGCCGGGGTTAAGAATTGAGATGTTACCTAATCTAAAAGCATCGAAGGTGGCGAGCTCCAGATAAGGACCTCTTCTCTGGTCAAAAAAAATGGGATTGTTGGCATCGTATATGAACTCTCCATCGTCATTGCGCCCATTAGACCTGAAATCCGATTTCGGATGAAATCCTAACAGGTCCCAGCCTACAAGGGCTTCGGCGAGCTTCTGTGCGCCACAGTAATCACTCCACGGCGCCGGCGGTAATGGCCAGTCAGAACGAGGATAGTCACCATAGTCGTTCTTAAAGGCCGTTAGAGCCAGCTCGATTGTCGTAAACTGGGCCTTTTGTTTTGTCTCTTTTGCTGTTTTGCGCACCATACTTAAAGCAGGGATAAGAAGCCCAACCATCAATGCAATTATCCCAAGAGCCGCTAACAACTCAACAATTGTAAATCCTGTCCTTTTTCGCCTCACAGTTATTCCCTCTTTTTATATGCCTATGAAACTAATCAAAAACACAATAATATTTCGCCCCTTTTGTTATCCGGAGCGGAAATAGCCTTTAGCCTTGAGCGAAATAAAGCTTGCCCTGAGCCCATTCGGCTGCGCTCAGGGTAAACTCCGCCGAAGGGTCGAAGGGGAAGAATCTTCATGTAACTCAAAACTGAACACTCAAACTTCCACCTCCCCGAAGCCATCATTCTCTGTATTTCCAATCAAAATTGCATATATCGTCAGCAGTACCGTACTCGCCATCATAGCCAGCGGAAATCAGTATGTAAGAGTCGGTCCGATAAGGTCGGCGCACCGTGGTAATCTGATTATTCCTTGTATTTCTGTAGAACCTTGCAGGTTCTGCAAGACTATGCGTCGTAACCTTGTCTGCTTCTTCCCACGGCTTACCGAGATTAACCAAAGCGTGATTGTCCCAGTAATTGTAGATATTACCCATGCTGTCCTGAGGTGTTGGCGCGGTGTTGGGGTCATGCAGGTAGTTCGACGCCTCTGCCTTGTAGTAAAGTATAGGCATCCCCGTCTTTTTGCCGGTTCGCATGTCACGTGTGTACACATCACATAAAACAAAAGCACTCTCCGGAAAAGGAGCTGTCTGACCGGGACCGTATATATCTACACCTAATCTATATGCGTTGGCATTTTCGAATTGTAGAAGTGTTCCCATTCTGGCTCTTAAATTATCGGGAGTAGGCAGGTATATGTCCCTACCACCGGCAGCATCCATACCATCTGCCCTGAAGACCGAATCCTGGTGAAAGCCCAATAAATCCCGTCCCATCATTGCCTCACAAAGCTTCATCGCACCACAGTAGGGTTGACCAGCTCCGTCCATCGCACCGGAAGGTGGATAACCATCGTTCTCATTACTGAAAAGTTCTATGGCAGACTGGATACTGTTAAACTGAGCCAGTTGTTTTACCTTCTTGGCGTACTTCCTGACGTTGTTCAGCGCCGGCACAAGAACGCCTATGAGGATTACAATAATGCTCATAACCGTTAGCAACTCGATAATAGTAAATGCCGCTTTCCTGTTGGATTGTTTGATGATTGATTTCATTTCTTTTCTCCTTACTGTTCAGTTAAACGGTTTAATTTATTTGTTCGGTTCTTATGCTTGCGTGCCTAAGCTTGTAATTACCTGTATCATCGGTAAAAATACCGCTAAAACGATAGTCATAACGATACCGCCAAGCACAATAATCATAATCGGCTCAAGCATCGACATTAACGAGGCAACCAGCACGTCAACCTGCTCATCGAAGTTGTCCGCCACTTTCAGAAGCATCTTGTCCAGGTCACCTGTTTCCTCACCCACGGCAACCATATTGGAAACGATTAAGTCAACGGTTTTGGACTGTCGTAGAGGGTCGGCAAATGTATCGCCCTGCCTGATGGAATTGTGGACATTGTTGAGCATATTGGCAAAGACTTCATTTCCCGCTGTCTCACGCGTAACAGTAAGGGCGTCCAGAATCGGCACACCGGCACCAATCAATGTTCCGAGTGTTCTGGTCCATCGTGTTACCGACACTTTATTGGTAAGCTGTCCCATAACCGGAAGCTTCAGTTTTACTGAATCCAGAACATATCTGCCGGCGTGAAACTTCCTCGCAATTTTGAGCAGAAAAACTATTCCAAACGGAATGCCTATTATGACCACCCAGCCATATTGTGTGGCAATCCAGTTGCTTATCCCGAGCACTGTGGTCGTTACCGGGTTCAGCTCACCTGAGACCATCTCCTCAAGCACCGTCTTAAACTGCGGTATCACATACTTCATCAACGCCAAAAGAATACCGAAAGCCGCGGTCAAAACCACTATCGGATAGACCATCGCACTTTTAACTCGCGATTTGAGTTTCTGGGCCTTTTCCATAAAGTCAGCCACACGAGCCAATATCAAATCCAGCACACCGCCGGTTTCACCTGCCGCCACCATACCGGTGAACAGCCGGTCAAAGGTTTTGGGATATCTGGCCATAGCTTCCGAGAGCGTGGAACCGCCCTCAATGTCATCGGCAACGTAACCGATAACCCTCTTGAATGTTCCCGATTTTTGCTGTTCCTCGAGAATCCTCAAGGACCGCAAAATAGGCAAACCCGCGTCCTGTAGCGTCGAAAGCTGTCTTGCGAATTGCGTTATAAACTTGACTTTGACCTTGCCGCCGGTACCTCGTTTGCGTGTCGGCCTGGCAGCAGCTCTTTTTGCTCCCGGCTTCTTCCCCGCACCTCGTTCACGGACCTTCGTTGGGAAATACCCCAAATTGCGTATCTTGCTTATTGCTTCCTTCTGGCTGAGGGCGTCTATCTCGTCTTTTATCTCTACGCCCTGAGCATCCAGCGCTGCATATTGAAAAACTGGCATCTTAAATACCTCCTTTGTATTGACGATTATATATTAAGTCCCGATTCATAACGAACCAGTCCCTCCTATACTTCTTCCATTATTGTTTCTTTTACAACCTCATCTATGGTGGTGACGCCGTCATATATTGCCTCCAGGCCGTTATCACGCAGCAGCCTCATACCTGCTTTCTGGCCTGCCGAACGCAGAACCGCCGTTGAAGCCTGATTCATAACCAAGTCTCGTATCTCATCATTGAATACCATAATCTCAAAAACACCTATTCGACCTCTATAACCGGTCCCATTACACTTGCTGCAGCCTCGGCCGTAATAAAACTTCTTACCTTTAATATCATCCGGCGTAAGTTGTAACTCCATTAATTGAGCTTCACTTGGCTCGAACGCGGTTTTGCAGTTTTCACATATTCTCCTCACCAATCGCTGGGAGACGATGCCTTCAATAGTAGCGGTAAGAAGAAACGGCTCAATCCCCAAATCTAAAAGTCGTGCTATCGAACTTGGGGCATCGGTTGTGTGCAGGGTGGTAAATACAATGTGGCCTGTTAGAGAGGACTGGGCGGCAATCTCTGCTGTTTCAAGGTCACGAATCTCTCCGACTAATATAATATCGGGGTCCTGACGCAAAATTGACCGAAGGCACCTTGCGAATACCAGGCCAATAGCCGGTTTCATTTGAACCTGAATAATACCGTCAATGTCATATTCTATCGGGTCCTCGGTGGTAATTATCTTCGTTCCAATATCATTAAGCTCATGTAAAGCTGAGTAAAGAGTGGTGGTTTTGCCGCATCCGGTAGGACCAGTAACAATTATAATACCATTAGGCTTGTGTATAAGCTGACGGATTATTTCCTGGGCATCCGTCCTTAAGCCAAGTGCCGCCAAATCAAACATGGCCTGGCTTCTATCCAGAACACGCAATACAACACTTTCTCCGAACATTGTCGGCAGAACACTAACACGCAAATCAATTGGATTGTTTTCTACCGTCAGTGATATTCGGCCGTCTTGTGGCAGACGTCTCTCAGCGATGTCCAGGTTTGCCATAACCTTTATACGTGAGCTAAGAGCCGCAGCGATGTATTTTGGTGGAGGAACCATTTCGTAGAGCACACCATCAATGCGGTAACGCATCTTATACTCATTTTCAAAGGGCTCAAAATGGATGTCCGAGGCCTTGTCACGAATCGCCTGCAGCAAAACCAGGTTCAGCAGTTTCTTGACGGGATTCGATTCAGAGAGTTCCTTCAATTCATCCAGGTCAATACTTTGATTTCTGCCCTCAAATTCCGCAAGGAAACTATCACCTTGTATTTCATCTATCAGCTCAGTGATGTTTTCGTCCTGTGTCTCGTAATATTTCGTCAAAGCACTTTCCAACACATCACGGTCGGTGATCTTCGCAGTAACCTTAAAACCCATCAGTGTGCTTAGATCGTCGGTAGCTCTGAAGTTATCGGGGCTGTCAAGGGCAACGGTCAATTCATTTTGTTCCCGATTATATTCAATTGGTACGATGTGGTATGTCTTTGCCATTTGCGCCGGGACCTTTTCGACCACATCAGGAGGAATATCAAAACCATCAAGGCTTACATATTCCATTCCGCGTTGGGCCGCAAGTGCCATCTGTAGCTGGACTTCATCAACAAGACCCAGTTCAAGGAAAATCTGGCCTATTTTTACCCCTTGCCGTTGGCTCTGGATTTTCAGGCATTCATGGACCTTTTCCCTGCTGAGTGCACCCATCTTAATGAGTATTCTGCCGAGGGTTCTACCCCTTAACTGCTCTACAGGAGGAAGCTTTTGTGCTTCTTTCATCTTTCCCATCAGAGTCTTCCCTTTAACTATTTCGTTTTGAATCCATTCTATTATACGACATTAAAACCTTTTTGACAAATAAATTATCTATAGGACATTTAGTTATTCAGACTGTTGAAGATACTTTTTTCGCTTTTTTCCAGCGGTAACAAATAGCTGTACAGAAGGGACAAATTTTGTAAAACGCTTAAAGAATAAGAGGCTGCTGTTTCCTAAAAAACGGCGGAAATTAGAGAACAAGAAGCGTATGTATAAGGCAGTAATGTATACATTAGGTAAGATGGGGCATATAAGTCTTGATGAATTTTCGATTAGGAGAGCACATGAGGGGATAAGTGTTTGGACATTTAGTTTTTCAGACATTTCACGAAAAATTTATAAGTCTATGATGCACAAATGCTTAAGAAGATTTGGAGCGATTTTGAAAATGAGCGTTTTTTCGTATTTTTTAGCATTTTTTCGGGTAAATTCACAAAAATATGTTTTTTTTGACTAAATTTGCCCAATTCTCGAAAACAAATCAACAATGAGGGTCGAAAAGTCAAGAGCAGCAAGGGCAGGCAGATAGCTAAATTTATTACAGAAATTTCACGGGTGAGTAGTAAGTTGTTAAGTGGTGAATAGTGAGTGGTAGCTGGGTGATGGATGATTCGGCTGACCCTTCGACTGCTCCTTCGACTGCTCATTCGACATTGCTCAGCACGTGGATCAGGGTAGAGACTTTGATCCTTCGACGGAGTTTACCCTGAGCGTAGCCGAACGGGCTCAAGGCTGCGGCTAATTCAAGGCAGGCTTTTTTGGCTCAGAGTAAAATATTTTTAATCGAGCTAAGAAAATAATAATTTTCTTTGTCTGATTTAAGGAGCGTTTATAATTGATTCCGTCCCTCCGGAGGCGGGCTTTCAGCGTAGGCGGATTTCGCCCTGAGTGAATCTTCGACTACGATATTGATTATTTGGGAGGGGAATGCCAAACCTTGCCTTATAACATATTCACTTCTGTATGTGTCCGAAAATTTTCTGCGCTTGCAATTATTAGAAGTCCGACTAAAATATGGATTTTATAGTTGAAAAATTAGTTTTTTTGGAGCTGGACAATGATTAAGGTTCTGATTACAGACAAACTTGCACAAGAAGGTATCGATTTACTCAAATCGATGGACGGCGTTGAGGCTGTTGTTAAAACCGGAATAAGCGAAGATGAATTAGCTAAGATTATCGGTGAACACGACGGCATAATTATCCGAAGCGGTACGAAGGTTACGGCTAAGGTCTTGAGTAGTCATGGTAAATTAAAGGCAATCGCCAGGGCGGGCGTCGGCGTCGATAATATCGACATCCCGGAGGCCACAAGAAAGGGTATCCTGGTTATGAATACGCCCGGCGGTAATACCCTCAGCGCTGCTGAACATACGATGGCGTTAATACTTGGGATGAGCCGGAACGTTGTGCCGGCCTGCACAAGCTTAAAAGGCGGGGCCTGGGACAGAAAAAAATATATGGGCAACCAGTTGAATAATAAAGTGCTCGGCTTGATAGGATTAGGCAGGATTGGTATGGCTGTGGCGAAAATGGCAAAAGGCTTCAATATGAAAATCTTAGGCTATGACCCATTAGCTGCACCGCCTGATGCGGGAAAAATCGGCGTTGAAATATGCGACAGCTTAGAGCGAATCTTCAAGGAAGCCGATTATATCAGCGTTCATGTGCCGCGAAATGAGCAGACGTTGAATATGATTGGCTCAGAGCAAATAAAAATGATGAAGCCGACCGTTCGGCTAATCAATTGCGCACGCGGCGGTATTATTAACGAAGATGCGCTCTATGATGCCCTTGCCGAGAAACGTATCGCCGGTGCTGCTCTTGATGTTTATCCCAAGGAGCCGCCGGAGAATACCCGGTTTTCCGAATTTGAGAATTGCATTGTTACGCCGCATTTAGGCGCGA
>JAIVYN010000058.1:0-16593 GCA_048635425.1 Candidatus Aegiribacteria sp. | reverse complement strand
GGCATCAATATTGCCATCAACAACGCAATGATTGCAATCACTACCAAAAGTTCTATTAACGTAAAGCCTCTTTGTTTGTTTACACTAATAGTCCTTGCATATTTTCTCATTAATTTAGTTTTTCACAATACCGTTACACGTGTTCGGCCGAATTAGGACTTCTATCTTTGCCTTTGGACAGGCGTTATTTTCAATGCCCCTTGAATTGTGCCATCCAGGGTGCTTCGGTTGCCCAGTTGGGACAGGGGGCATTTACATTAAAGTTCTTGGCCCATTTCACATGCCACAGGTCCTTCAGCCAAACCTTCCTGGCCGAATAGTCCAAAAACACGCCGTTTATGCCCTGCTGATGTCGGTTGATGCAGAACCGGTTCATGGAATTTATATGAGGGTCGAACCGTTCGCCTTCATAGCTGGGGGGCGAATCGTCATTCTCCGGCCCGGCACACCAGAACCAGCAGTCCAGGAACAGCGGAATGTTGCCGCTGCCCTTGACATTGACTGTTCCCCAGTAGTCTTTGGCGGCCTGGCCGTAAAGTGGGTCATCCGCGGCCACATAGAGCCAGTGGTTGATTCCATAGCTGCCCCACGTGCCGGCTGGCTCGTACTCGCCAAGTGGCCGCGAGCCGGTCACACCTATCTTGCCCCAAGACGTAAACGCGTCGCCACCTACTCCAAGTGTGCCACTACCGCCGGGCGGGTAAATCGGGTTCTTAATTTTCATCGCCGATGGGCAGCAGCGTATCTTGTCATCCCGATAATAGTAGTCGTACAGAACATTTATCCAACGCCCTGTACCGCTTGTGCGCCTGGGAAAGAAGCCGTTGTTGTCGTCAGTATACATGGCGAAGATAGTGCCCCACTGTTTGAGATTAGACTGACAAATGACCACTTTTGCCTGTTTCTTTACCCGTTGTAGCGCCGGCATCAATATTGCCATCAACAACGCGATAATGGCAATTACCACCAAAAGTTCTATTAATGTAAATGCTTTTTGTTTTTCCATAATGACACCTTAGTTTCTTAATTTTTGGATGAGTTGCAAATCAAAAAAATTGTACACTTATTAAGGCCAAAAATCAAGAAAAATATCTCAAACTCCTGACATGAATTTCAGCCTTCCTTCGACTTCGCTCAGGATGGTGAGCCTGTCGAACCATTCCCACTCACCATCATTTGCTCCGCTCATTCTTGTCAGCGGTTATGTATATTCTTTAATAGTGATGGGTATGGTGAACCATGGGGATTATGACAATGGCTACAACCTTGTTCACCCAGTGCGTGAGCTGAGCCTTGGAACTTCGATTTATCGTAACCGGATCCACTGGACTTCGCTGGGAAAGATATATTAGCAGGCGAATCACCATCATGGCAGGTCAGACAGAACGCCGTGCGTGTGCCTGTCCAGAGGTTGGTTCCACCAGAATCCGGATCAATCAGACTCACGATACCATTGCCATGTCGGCTATTGTCATGGCATAACAGGCAGTCTTTGTCCTCGATCGTACCGGAAATATGCTTGGAGGCCATATCAAATTCTCCACCCGGCCCAAGGATTTGTCTGCGACCATACACACCATCCCGAGGATGGCATTGGGCACACGACTCGTCCTTAACGCCGAAGTTGGCGTTGCCCATTTCTCCTACATGGCAGTTTGCGCAGTCCTGCAACTTCGCGTGGTGATAATCTGAGTCGCTGTGACAATCTATGCAGCCATCTTGTTGGGGCAAGGTTACATTAAGGATACATGTGCCGGAACTGATTTTTCCGGTCCAAATGGGTTGCCTGGGTGCCGGTTCGATTTGAGCTAACGTATTCTCATCGACTTCGAAATTGTAAACAGCGTGGAACTGACCGGCAATTACCCCCGCGCTTTCTTGCGAAAGCAAGAGCGGGGGCTGGTCGGAAGCAGCAACGATTTTACCTTCAATTTTAGTCTCGAAAGTCTCTCCGGGTGCGATTGTTTGGACTGGATTGCGCCGAAAGGCGTCCCTTTCGGGACTACCAAGGCCAAAAGAAAAAATATGGTCATCAAAAGAGCAACTGTGTTTCGGATAACTCTTCTGTTTGTTCGTTTCATTGATAACTCCTAATAATAAATAGGGTCACGCCTGTCATAGAATCTATTTCATTTTATTCAACTTCAAAAACTAAATCAACTTTTTTTTAGCAATCTTTTCAAAGACTTCTTTATTCTCTTTTTCCTTCATCAAATAAATAAAGGCCGGCCGCTCATTGAGCAAACCGACCTTCGCCCAAATCGCCCGCCAAGACGAAAATGTCTTTTTGTTTTACTTAATCATCAAAATAGCAGGATTGTCACTGATAGGTAGTTTAGTTCCTTTCCGGGTCTATGATATATAGATTGCATCTTCTGTTATCGAATGGATTGCCGTTCTTATGACCAACCTGAACGTGTGTTGGCACACCAAGTATTTCATTTGCCATTAGCTTGATGGCACCATCTCTGTCAATTCTGAATGCTCCAACATCTTCGGCTTGTGCTAATTCTTTTAGAGTGACATTCTTGATTTTTTTCTTTCTCCGAAACATCTCAATTTTCCTCGCTCGCTAATAGGCAGTAAATATATCATATAAAACCTGTTGAATATTTTCGGGTATCAGCAACCTTTCCATTCTTAGCCGCTTTCTATTTTACTTTTGTTAGTCTCACGTTTAAGTCATCTTTACCCCGTAAAATAAGCAACAATGTTCAGGTTTATATACAGATAATTTACATTCGAAAATCTGTACCTTATCTTACGGTCGGCATTTACAGGCATAAGGCAATCTATGTTGCAGCCTATATTTGCTACGGGTTCAAATCGTATAGACTTCAGATATTCCCCGGTATGACCTGATTGCGCAAGAGAGCCTTCGCAATCTGCTGTATCGCTTTTGAAAGCACCCCATAAGAGAACTGCTTTTGTTCCCGCTGGTATAATACCGGACAAGTCGAGGTCGTGATATTGATAGTCTCTCGTAAAATCGTTTAACGTAAAGTCGTATGACTGCTGGTCGGTTTTTGCGAAAAACTTCATTCCTTGTGATTTTATTAACATAATTTTTCTACTCCTTTCTCTTAATCAGTCAATGAGTTCTGCAAAATTGAGGTTAGGCATACTTTGAAAAGAAAAAAAACGTTTTTTATTTTTTCTTTTCAAACAGTAAGATATTGTGTAATAAGCAGTTATATGATTATTTAAGAAAATCAAAAAAACAGATTTTCTAAAATAATATATGCCTAACCTCAATTTTGCAGGAGCCTTTTAATCAGTCAGGTACCCCAATTCTTTCTTTAGTATTGATACAAAGACCGCAGCCGGTACTCGGCTAAAAGGGCCTGACGCTTCTAATGCGAAGTCTATAATAATCTTAAATATACTGTCCGGCTGCTGACCTTGAGACTTTGCCTGCTCAGAATAAAACTTTACAATATTCCGAATTGTGGTACGGTCTGAAACGCTTTTTGGTGGTATGATTATATAGAGAGCCTTTCTCATATTAACTGTTTTTTCCTCGGCGGATAGCTCATCTCCGATAACAAACAGCCCTCTCTTTATCATAATTTTTTTTAATTGAATTTCATCCATAGTCGTAATCAAAAAAAAACGAATTACATTACTTCGAATCTGATTCTGACTCGAAGTTTCTAAATCTATTTCAAATTCTGAATCAGATTTCGAATGACTCTATAATTAGAGCTATCTGCGTGTTTGATACGAAATTTAACGAAAAGTAATGAACTCTAATTTTCATAAGTGTTTTTTTGACAACGAATTAAAAATTTTTATCTTTTTTATATTTTTACGTTTGCCTATCAGCGATTCTGATTGAAAACTTTCGACATTTTGTTAATATGGGTAATTAAGAAGGAAAAACAAAAGAACTAACAAATGTTGGAGGATAGACGATTGCGGACATCAAAAATGGAGATTGCTTGACAATGACAGATTCTTTACTGAATGGATTGTAGAAAACGCTAAATCAAAGACAAAGTAAAAAAAGACGTGAAGATTATGAAAAAAGCCCCTGCTTATAGTACGAAACACGCCAAAAAGCAGAGGCTTATGATGAAAAAAACAATTCATTAATATTATAGACCTTTTTGTTCACGAGGTCAAGAGAAAGTCAAAAAAAAAGTGAATATTTTAAAAAAGTGCACCTGCTACCATTTGAGGATGGTGGTAAGTGAAGAAAAAGCAGGGGCTTAGGTTATGTGTATTATTATAGACCTTTTCGTTTAAGGTTGTCGATTCTCTGCCGTAAGGCATCCTGCGGAGTATCGATGCTTGTCTTGGAAACTCGAAACTCGTTTTTATCTGGCATCCGGCTTCCAGCCTCCAGCTTCTGCTGTAAGGCATCCTGCGGAGATACCAGCTTCTACAACGACAAACCTGGATTTTCTTCGCACCATTCCCTAACATTCTGGAATAGTTTCAACCATGGTGAAGCCTTGAGGCCGGACCAATGAGACGGCCGGAACGGCCACTGCCAAACTTGAAACAGCCTCTCAGGATGGGGCATAAGAGCCAGATGTCTTCCATCACGTGAACATATCCCGGTTACACCCAATCTTGAGCCGTTTGGGTTGAATGGATATTGTTCTGTCTCTTTACCGTCATCGTCAACGAAGCGTATGGGTGCCCAGCACCAATTAGGCGTGAGCCTAAGCTCAATTGGTGCTGGGTCGGGCCACAAGCACCTGCCTTCCGCATGGGCCACCCATACTCCGAGCACAGAACCTTCCATTTCTCTAAGGAAAATAGATGGACTCGGATTTATTTTTACGGTGACGAATCTTGACTCGAATATACCTGATTCGTTCCTTACAAAACGCGGCTGCTGCCTAATATCTATCCCCCTCCAGGGGACCCATCCAAGCAACGCCATAACCTGGCATCCATTGCAAACACCGAGGGAGAAAGTGTCGGGCCGTTCAATGAAATCTTTAAATTCATCACGTATCTTAGCATTGAACATAATAACACCAGCCCATCCCTTACCAGCGTCCAGGACATCGGCAAAGCTAAACCCACCTGAAAAGGCGACCCCGCGAAAATCTTTAAGGCTTACTCTTCCGTCAGCAATATCAGCCATCGTAACATCCCATGGTTCAAAACCAGCAGCAAAAAACGCCCCCGCCATCTCACGGGCACCATTAGTGCCTACCTCACGCAGAATCGCCACTTTGGGTTTGTTCTTAGCTTCCATTTTTTCTCTCGGTGTCGGGGCCGGATTGAAAACAAGCTCATAATGCGGCCCTTTACGAGCAAAGCTAGCTTTCCGTTCAGCCTCCACGCAGGAGGGATTGGCCTGAAGCTTATCTAACTCATACGATGTTTGCTGCCAGATACCTCGGAGTTCCCTCATCTCTGCATCGAGGACTGCTTGCTCTTTGTATTTGACGCTAATCTTGTGCTCTTTCTCTGTTTGACCTAATAAAGCAACGTTCTTATCATAATCAAAGCCGTAGGTACGCAGTATCTTGTCCACATGTTTCAAATTCGCAGGGAGTGTCTCAAATACCAGACCAAGCTCCTCGGCGAACAAGGATGCAAAAATATCCGCCGAAAGGCGTCCCCCAGCGGAGTATCGTCCGATAATATTACTATTGTCAAGGTTGATATCCAGGCCGCAGTTGCCGGCGAATGCCATCTCCAACAGACAGGTAATCAAACCACCCTCTGAAACATCATGGCCGGACAATACCAGACCTTCTCTAATCAATTCCTGGACGGCTTCAAAACCTTTCCGAAGAAGATGGGGATTATCCACATCCGGGGCTTCGTCGCCAATTTGCTCATAAACCTGGGCAAGAGCAGAACCACCAAGTCTCCTTTGTCCACCGGAAAGGTCAAGCATAATAAGGACGCTTTTGCCGGGCATCTTGATATCAGGTGTGATTACCTTGGTGATATCGGGACACGGCGCAAAGCTTATCATCTGTACTGTTCCGGGTGATTTTATCGGGCGTTTTTTACCTTCCACCGCTGTCCAGGCTGTCATTGAAACAGAGTCCTTGCCAACCGGTATCCTGAGCCCCAGAGCTTTGCAAAGTTCCGTTGCCGCCTCAACGGTTTGATGAAGACGTGCATCTTCACCTGGTTGTTTACATGGCCACTGCCAGGTAGCAGAGAAATTGACCGACGTAAAATCTTCAATAAGGGCCCATACAAGATTGGTCAAGGATTCTCCCAGGCTCATCCTTCCACCGGCTTCTGTTTTGACAAGGCCTTTAATAGGCTGTTCCCCTATTGCTGCTGCAATACCTGTAGTTCCAAAGAAGCTTCTGGCCGTTACAGCACAGTCCGCCAGAGTAAGCTGCAAAGGTCCTACTGTTTGTTGTTGCACACTCAGGCCGCCTACGGAGCGGTCCACCTTACGCGTCAGGAAGTGCTTGGAGCCGACTTTGAGCAAGCGAAGCACCCTTTCAAGCGCATCCAGAACTTCTAAACCTTCAGGCAATTTCACCGGACTGAGCTGACGAGGTATGCTCTGACATTCAATTGTCATCTCAGGCAGATTCGCCAGGAGAAATTCCATATCCAGGTCAATAGGAACCTGCTGTTCTCTTGGTGCATCCTTAGGTGCATCTTTATCGGTAAGCACTAATTTGCCGTCCCCCGTGACTTCACCTACAACATACATCGGACATCGGTTCCTTTTGCAGGTCCGTTCGAGGATTGGCAGCCCTTCCCTTGTAACAATCATTATCATGCTTTCCTGGGATTCATTACACCAAAAAACAAGGACGCTCATGGTTTTGTCGCCACAAGGGATATTTCGCAGCTCATACCTGGCCCCGTGGGGGTGGACAATCTCCGGCAGTGCCACACATTCGCCGCCTGCTCCAAGGTCCGTGATGCTGATAATGGGTGACTTATCACCAAGCTCAGCACAGGCCCGTATTACAGACTCGTTACGGTTTTCCATTTCAGGATTTGCACGCTGAACCGAATCAAAGTCCAGGTCCGCTTCTTGACCACCCGCGTCCTTGCTTGAACCGGAACCGCCGCCAAGACCAATTGGGTATCTGTCACCGCCGATCTGCACTACTAAGTACCCTTTCCGAAGCTCCTTTTTATAGGCATGAGCTTCATTAATCAGTCCCCAGTTGCCGGCTACCATACAGGTCTTTCTCCATCCGTAGTGCTCACCACCGCACATCAGCTCGAACGATGTGCAGGACCCCGTGGTCAGAGGGACACCGAACTTATTGCCGTAGTCACTCGCCCCATTTGAAGCCTCTATTATGATCTCCAGCGGCGTCTGGAAGCGTGAGGGGTGAGGTGCGTACTCTTTTTCCCAGGGTAGCTTATAACCACTGATAAAAAGATTGGCCACATTATAAATGGCAAGGGCTCCTAAGACAGTTCCTCCGCAACCAACACCCTGTATGTCACGTATGTTTCCACCCAAACCTGTGCCCGCACCGGGGTCGGCACTGATAGTTGTGGGGTGGTTATGAGTCTCAACCTTAAAAGCGTCACATATCTTTACGATTTTCGTAGTGAAAGCAGATGGTTCTATAGGATTTGATGGAATAAACATATTCAGGGGCTTACTTGATGTTGCTGCAGCATTATCCTCATAAGCAACAATAACATTGCCCTGACTGGCTTTAGTGGTTGACCTTATCATATCAAATAGGCTGTGATCCATCCGCGTGTCATCGATTATAAATGTGCCGTTGAATAGATGATGCCGACAATGCTCAGAGTTGAGCTGGCCAAACATAAACAGTTCAACATCAGTTGGGTTGCGGCCTAATTTCTGATAATAATCGAGTATGTATTGCATCATCTGTTTATCTAAGGCCAGACCTAAGTTTTCATTTGCTTCCTTGAGCACATCAGTTCCTTTTTCGAACAGAGGAATAAGCTGGACCGGCTCCGGTTTGGTATCCTGCTCGAAACTAATTGGTGGCTCGAGGTATGGCTGTTCTGTCATCCTGTCATGAACAGATGTGTATATCTTCTTCCGCTGCTCAGGGGTAAGGGCAGATTGGTCTTCCAAACATATACAAAAACACAGGGTCTGCTCAATTCTTTTTATAGAATCCAGCCCACATGCGGAGCAAATGGAGACAGCATTAGTACTTTCCGGGGTGACTATCGCGAGCCTGGGGCCAATCTCTATGGCATTCTTCCCAGCACCGGCGGTAATTCCAGCAGCAGCGGTAACTAAAAGGGTAGATTGCTCCTTGAACATCTCTGGCTCAAACGTCTCTTTCAGGAGCCATTTGAGCTTATCCAGCTCATCGCTTCTCAAAGCCCGGCTGGAATCAACGAGAAATCTTCTTTCTATTTTTACCGCCGTGATCTTAGCTGAGGAGACTTTCCGCTGCAAGGTTGCAAGCCAAAGCTCTTCTTCAGTCGTCCATAATCTTGAGCGACGAAAAAATGAGGTAATCATAGTTACTGACTATCCTAAAGTGAGCTAAAGTGCCTAAAGTGAGCTAAAGTGAGCTAAAGTTAAGAAAACAAATAACTTTAGGCACTTTACACTTTAGGCACTCCAAACTTTTGTCGTTTAACCGTATTTATATTCAAGCCGGCAGTAATTGCAAGAATATAATACTGCCGGAAAAAAAGCTGCTCCAGCACCAATTTTCCCGGAACAGCGATTTATGTTATTCCCTCGCAATTATATTGAGGAACATTAACATTTTGCCGAAACCTCTGAGAAAATTGGTGCTGGATAAACGAAAACAATTTGATAGAATACTACGAAATATTAGAGGCATGCCGAAATCTTTTTTAGGGGGAAATTGAAAAGGACAAAAGTGGTATTGAGTATGTGGCTCAAGTGCAAAAGAGGCGAAGAAAGGAAGGTTGTATTGTGAAAATGAGAAGGACTACTTTGACTTTGGCAATACTCATGTTCGGAATTGTGGCGATGGCGAATCGAACAGCACCTAAAGTGGAGTTTGAAAAACGCCTGAACAGAATTGATGTAATTATAGATGGAATGCATTTTACGAGTTATGTTTATGACAGCAATCTGCCCAAGCCAATAATTGTTCCGGTGCGCAGTCCTTCGGGCATTGCTTTGAATCGCAGATACCCGCTTGTGAAAATGAAAGGTGGAAGTGAAGACCATTCACATCATGTAGGCATTTTCTTTGCAGTTGACCGCCTCAACGGTACAAACTTTTGGAATAACCCCGCGCCACCTCCGCAGATCAAACACATAAAAATAAAGGAAATGTCCGGTGGGACAGGCCAAGGAAGGCTTTCGACCATCATACACTGGATAGACAGTGACGGCAGCCTGTTACTGGAAGAAGAGAGAAGTATGGTTTTTATCGCGGGCGTGAATGAGAATGAATACGCGATTGATTTCAGCATTGACCTTACAGCCAAGGATACAAAGATTGTTTTTGACGATATCGAGGAAGGGATGTTTGCGATTCGAGTTGCCGACTACCTGAGAGAGAGCGGGTCAAAAGCGATACTGCAACCGGCCCAGCCGCTGCCTAAAGAATCGATCGCCGGGACCGGCAGGTACTTCAGCTCCAATGGAGATGTGTCTGCAAGAAATGTATGGGGCAAACGGGCTCGATGGGTCGCGCTGCAGGGAGTAAGGCAGGGGAAAGTGGTAGGTATAGCCATACTCAACCACCCGGCAAGTATAAATTATCCCACTTATTGGCATGTGAGGAGCTATGGTTTATTCTCAGCCAATCCGCTGGGACAGGGTGATTTTCAAAGACAAAGTAAATACAAGAAGAACCCTGTTCTGCCGCTTCGACTTACGCTTAAGCAGAATGAAACGGTGCATTTCAGGTTTCTGCTGATTGTTTATGAAGGCATAAGAACGAAGGAAGATATTGAAAAACGATTCGAAGAATTCGTGAATTAGCAAACCGGGTTCAGGTTGATAATGCCCGCACCTGTGCTTGGCCGCACAGATAAGAGCGGGTACAGGTGACGGTTGGCCTTATGTAAGGTCAATTAGTTTTCCAATATGAACATTATGAAGGGAGATGAATTATGAAAAGTATTACACGCAGGGATTTAATGAAGAGCTCGATGGCCGCTGGTGTTGTGATGGCGTTGCCGTTTTCGCGGGTCCGCGGAGCTAACGACGAAATTCGCGTTGGCGTTGCGGGTATTCGCGGTCAAGGCAGCAGCCATATTGGCAATTTCCGTAGTATTGCGGGAGTTCGGGTTACGGCACTGTGCGATGTGGACGGGAACATTCTGGCCCGTGAGGTCAAGAAGTTCAAGGACCGCAACGAAAGGGTCGAGGCCTATATCGACTGTCGAAAGATGCTCGAAGATAAGTCGATAGATGTTATCTCGATTGCTACGCCGGACCACTGGCATGTCCCCCTGGCGGCACATTCTGTTGTCGCAGGAAAGGATGTTTACGTGGAGAAACCGCTCAGCCATACGATTGCTGAAGGGCGTCTGCTGATTAATCTGGCGCGCAAATACGGGCGAATTGTCCAGCACGGCACACAGTCGCGCAGTTTAGAAGGAGTAATTGAAGGGATTGAATACCTGCGGTCGGGCAAGCTCGGTAAAATCCGGATGGCCAAGGCAATTAACTGTCAGTTGCGGGGGCCGATTGGCCGTAAGCCGGATACCAAGGCGCCGCCCAATGTTAATTATGACCTTTGGCTCGGACCGGCGCCAAAACGACCATTCAATCCCAACCGATTTCATTACAACTGGCACTGGTTCTGGGACTACGGGACAGGCGACACGGGCAATGACGGCATTCACCAGATCGACATCGCACGATGGGGATTGGGAGTCGAGATGCCGAAAGCCGTCTCGTGCAGCGGCGGGCAATTATTTTACGACGATGACCACGAGACGCCGGATACGCAAATCGCCACGTTTGAATACGACGATGTGTACCTGATGTTCGAGATGCGGCTGTGGACCCCCTATCCGCACGAGGGCCATGACAACGGCGATATTTTCTACGGCGATAACGGGACGATGTCTATTGGCAGGAAAGGCTGGCAGGTGACGTTCAAGAATGGAAAAGCCGGCCCGGGCGGCCCTCGTGGAGGTGGGTCCCACATTGCGAATTTCATTAAGGCGGTGCGCAGCCGAAAGGTGTCCGACCTGAATGCCGGTGTCGAGGTCGGGCATTACTCTGCCGCGCTATGTCATATTGCTAACATCGCAATGCGGGTTGGGCGACGACTGAAATTCGATGCCAACCTGGAACGATTCATAGGGGACGCCGAAGCAAACACATATCTTACGAAACAGTACCGCAAAGGCTTCGAACTACCGATGCTATGATGTATTGAAGGCGACCCTTCAGCATAGATACAAAAGAACTCAAACTTAAGCTTTTGTTTAGAACCTTGTTCGGGAAAATTAAATTCAAGATGCACCCCTTCTTAATGACAATATAAGGTGCAATGGATAAGACCTATGGGACAGTAAAAACTGTCATTCCGAGCGGATTACATCGGAGTCGAGGAATCTATTCAATTACCTGCCCGCAGGGCTTCCTCATTCTCGCCTTTTTCTTTTCAGCTAGCCAATTCGCTAATTCTCTAATCCACTAATCCTCTAATTCGCTAACTTCCTCCCACCACAGCCTTGGATAATCCCGGCCATCTAAAATCCACCAGATTTCTTCGGTGCCGTTTTCGGTTTCGTCCACAAAGTCCCAGCCGGCTTCGAGGAATGTGCTGGCTGTTTGCATCTCGGTCGTGGTCTTACCGATGCCACCGGCACTGGCGGCTTGGCTTGAAGTATCAATATCCCAGAAACAGCCAATGGTTGTTCTGTAATAACTTCCCACCAGCCCGCCGACAAAGTCATTGCCGCTGACCGCACAGGTGCTGTAGCAATGTATCAGATCACCCCAGTTGCATCCCGCCAGTCCGCCAACATTTCTTTCTCCGGTAACAAGGCCTGCCGAATAGCAGTTTGTGATTATTCCATGGTAATTCTCTCCCACCAGCCCGCCGACATTATAGTCACCTTTAACAGTGCAACCTTCAATGTAACAGCCGGTGATCGTTCCCTCTCTTAGCCTGCCAACCAGCGAACCAACGCAATTACCTGCTCCCGTATCAATATTTGGGTCAATTAATCCCAAATCTTTTATTTCTGCGTTCTCTCCAGAAACGCATCCGAAAAGTCCTATGTAGTCTATATCTGTAGAAGTGCAGTTAAAGTTTGAGATTTTCTTACCATTGCCGTCAAAAACACCTCTGAAGTAGCTAATAATATTGAAATCTGTTCCTATGTAGGCACCCAGGTCAATATCCACCATCAGCTTGAAGTGCTTGCCCCATTCGCAGGGAAATCGGCCAATCATATCGAACTGATGGGCCGTATAAATCAGGTACGGTTCAGCTTCTGTTCCTGCTCCTTGTAAGAAATCGGATAACTGCCCTTCAAGCAGTTCTCCCGGCTTATTCTCCCACCAGAGTCTCGGATAATCATTACCTTCATCAATCGTCCACAGACCGTTGCCCTCGTTGTCCCAGCCTCCCCAACCATAGAACGTAATTGACATCTGCATTTCAGCCGTTTTCTTACCTATCCCCCCGGCACTGGTTGCCTTACCGCTGGTTTGAATATCCCAGAAACAGCCAATGATTGTGCCTTTGTAATTACTTCCCACCAGCCCGCCGACAAGATCGTTTCCAATGACTGCTCCGGTGCTGTAGCTTGTGGTGATAATGCCTTCGCGATTCTTGCCCACGAGGCCACCGACTTCGGTCTCTCCAGTAACCTCCCCGGTGCTGTAGCTTGTGAAGATGCGGGCGTTGTTAAAACCCACAAGGCCGCCGACACCTTCATCTCCTGTGACCGTTCCGGTGCTGAAGCTCGTGTTAATGAGGCCCTGGTTATTGGCTACGAGCCCGCCCACACCATGGATTCCGCTGACCATCCCGGTGCTGTAGCTGTCGGTGATGTCACCTTCGTAATTCATGCCCGCGAGCCCGCCGACTTGGATCTCTCCTGTGACCGTGCCGGTACTGTAACTCATGGTGATGTTTCCATCAGAATTTTCGCCCACGAGCCCGCCGACTTGGAACTCTCCTGTGACCGTGCTGGTACTGTAACAGTTGGTCACCGTCCCTCCTTCATAGTTCCAGCCCACGAGCCCGCCGACATCTCTATCTCCTGTGACCGTTCCGGTGCTGTAACAGTTGGTCACACTGCCGCCTGGGGCATCCCATGAACCGTTGCCTCCTGCCAGCCCGCCGACAAAGGTATCTGAACCATTTATGTTGACATCAACTAACCCAAGGTTCTTGACCTCGGCCCCAGATTCCAATCGGCCGAACAATCCCAAATATCTCCCACCTTCGATTGTCAGATGTGAAATCGCGTGACCATTACCGTCAAAGACGCCGGTGAACGGAGTTCCGTCAAACTCCCTTGTAGCGTTGTTAATGTCTGGGGCAACCAATGCTGCATCGTAAGAAAAACCTAACAGGTCAATATCCGCCATGAGCTTGAAGTGTTTGTCCAGTTCATACGGACAAATACTGAGCAGATTTAATTCGTCAGCAGTATAGATTAAGTATGGACTTTCCTGTGTTCCTTCGCCTGCAATAAATCCAAGCTTGAAATACGCGTCCCGCTCGTATGGACACATATTCAGCAGATTGAGTTCATTGGCAGTGTAGATTAAGTACGGACTCTCCTGTGTTCCTTCGCCTGTAACAAATCCCAGCCTGAAATACGCATCCTGCTCGTATGGACACATACTCAGCAGATCGAGTTCATCAGTAGTATAGATTAGATATGGATTCTCCTGCGTTCCTTCACCTGATAGAAACCCCAGTCTGAAATGTTTATCATGTTCACATGGGAACCTGGCTATGGTGTTGATGTCCTCGAGCGTGTAGATCGTATATGGGCTTTCTTCTGTCCCATCACCTTCCAATAACTCGGAAAGCCTTGCTTGAAGGGGCTGCCCAGCTTTGTCTTCCCACCACAGTCTCGGATAATCATTGCCTTCATCAATCGTCCAAATCACTTCATCCACACATCCACCCCAGTCAGCATCAAGAAAGGTGCCGGCCATTTGCATCTCGGCGGTAGTCTTGGGAGTACCACCTTCAGCATTATCTGCAACTCCACAGGCTTGAGCATCCCAGAAGCAGTTCAAAACTGCTCCACCAAGCCCATAATTCCTTCCCACCAATCCGGTGGCTTCTACTGTCCCGGAGCTGTCGCATGCTGCATAACAGTTAACGATGCGCCCGGGAGAAATCGACGAAAACCACCCTTTCGAGTTCGGTTCGCCGTTCTGACCAACAAGCAGCCCTGAAACTTGACTATCCCCTGAGACAATGCTGTAACAATCGGAGATAACGGCTACACTAGCTGGAATACTCGGATACCAGGTAATACCCCAGGAGCCAGGAGTGCCAAAATTCGTACCTACTAATCCTCCGATGGACTCATCAGCTTGCCATTGGCGGAATGCTTTTCGAATGGTGCAGATTGCATAACAACGAGCAATGGTGCCGTCACCGAGGTTAGCACCAGCTAAACCACCGACAGAACTGTTGCCAATGACCACAGCCTTGCTATAGCATTGAGTTACGTCACCCGAATTACTTCCCAGTAGTCCGCCGACACCAGTATTGCCAGTAACGTAGGCGGTTGAGTAACAGTTATAAATGGTAGACGATAAAGACACCGGAAAATATTGCTCAGGGACCCTGATAATAACCCTGAGAATACCAAGGACCCCATTTTTTCCCACCAGCCCGCCGACATAGTTCACTCCAGTGACTGAACCGGTGCTGTAGCACTGGGTCACATATCCTCTGTTTTCCCCCACCAGCCCGCCGACCTGATCACCTGAAGAAGTTATGTTGACATCCACTACCCCCAGATCTTTGACTTCAGCCCCCCATGACAATCGGCCGAACAGTCCCAGATAGCCCCCACCTTCGATCGTTAGATGCGAGATCGTTAGATTATTGCCGTCAAACGTACCTCCAAACCATGGGATAACCGCTCTGTCGAAGACCTTGCGTCTGGGCAGGTTCGGGTCCAGATCGATGTCGGCGGTCAGTATGAAGTGCTTGTCGCAATCTTCGGGACTTTCGCCAAGCAGCATCAGGTCGTCGGCCGTAGCGATCTGGTAGGGGTCGTTCGGCTCTCCCGTGCCGCCACCGTATTTGGCATAGGCTGGAAAGCTGACAAGGCAAACTGCAATCAGTAAAGGGATTACACGCAAGACTCGTGAATTACTCACCGTCACCATCTCGATATCCTCCATCCCCCATTTTTAAGCAATATAATTACTGCTTTTTGTACGAAAACAACTTACGAATAAAGATTTGGATGATTTTCAAGTGATGTATCTCTGAAAAAATAATATAGCATATCTAAAGGAGAATGTCAATCTTGTGAAAGAATTTATTTTCAATTTCACTTGATTTTTAGCTCAAAATTTGGTATAATACCCACCTGTTAGCTTGTCCCTTAGGGGCCAGAAGGCTAACCCAAACCGCCAGCAGGCGAAGAAATAGCGGAGAACCGCACGTTTTCGTATCAGCAGATACACGCCAAAAAACCCGGCAAAACTTAGTCTTTAATCTTCCGTCTTGATTCTCGCGCCTTGAATCTTGTGTCTTAATATACGTTAATATAGGAAAAATTTTCCGTCAGTTTTCAATCAAAAACGCTGATACCTCAGAACAAAAATTGAAATTTTCAAAAAATTTTTAACTTCCTTCCCAAAATCGAGTTACGAGAATCATGAATCGATATTCGAGGACTCTTTTCGCATCAAAAGTGCAGGTAGCTCTAATTATAGAGGGACAGTTTTTTTTCAGCCCTCATTTCGGGATCGTCCTCCCGAAGCCTTTGTTTTGAAAATTTGGAGTATTAATGGCTAATAAAACACTTTTTGCTCTTATGTTCTTGTGCTCTTATGCCCTTCTGCGAAGCAGGCATCTTTACAACTGTAGAGAAGTCTCTACAAATCATGCCTTTTTTAACAAACAAAGCCAATTTCCTGGATACTCAAATGAACGTAAACTCACTAATAATAAAGATTTATCAAAATTTTATCCCGCTGGCGGGGCAAAAAAACAAACCCAATTCAAACCCAATTCAAACCCAATTACCGAAAGGGTGAAATTGATGCAAAGTGTGTATTTACAAAGGATTATGAAGAAAAATGCGGCTAAGGGCTATGAAAAACAAACCCAAAACAAACCCAATTCAAACCCAAACAAAGCCTGTCCTGAGCGCATTTATACTGAGCTTCGTCGAAGTAGTCGAATGGGCCAATTTCCGAAATGCCAAAATGAACGTAAAATCGGTTGCATACATATATCTAAGAAGTATAATGCCCTTATTAGGAAGGTCTTAGATAGTCAAACATATTTTGTTGTGAAAAATAGATTATATTAAGGAGGTCTACCATGAAAAAAGTATTTGTCTTTTCACCCAAGCGAATTATCGTAATCGCCACAGTTCTTACTATTGGTCTTTTCTTTGTAACCTCATCTGTCCAATCTAAAGAAAGTAGAAATGCTCTACACGCCGGCACTGCAAAGGTTGATATAACACCGAAAAAACCTGTTAAGATGGCCGGCTATGGCGGCCGTAAAGGCTTATCTAAGG
>JAIVYN010000057.1:0-16640 GCA_048635425.1 Candidatus Aegiribacteria sp. | reverse complement strand
GTCCGGTGAGGGATTCCGAATTGCCTAATCCGGGATCGGGAGCCGATATAATCACTTTGCGAAATGGTCACTGGGTCCTGGCGTATAACGATACGGAAAACGGCAGGCACAGTCTGGCGGTTTCGATTTCAACCAATGAAGGGAAGACCTGGGAGCATACCCGGCACCTTGAACTGGACGCACGAGGCAGAAATATTGCGACCAGCAGTGCATATCCGTCTATTATCCAGGGTCGTAACGATACCTTGCACGTGGTTTACAGCTACCATCATAAAGACCGAGGAGGCGCCCCGAATAAAACAATCAAATATGTAAAATTCAACGAAGCGTGGGTCAGGCAACAATAAGCTTTTAGAACACAGTAGTTGCAAATATGCTTGGAATGAGAAGTGGGAGTTAATCTATGAGACGTCGAGAATTTATCCAGAAAACGGCGGTCGGATTGGCAGCATTGGCTGCTGGGCGCCCGGGCAGCGCCGGCGCAAAGGAGTCGAAGTATCGGGTTGCAGTAATTGGCAGGACCGGCCGGGGTAATTACGGTCATGGGCTGGACGTAGTGTGGAACGACATAGAGCAGGCGGAGGTGGTGGCCGTAGCAGATGAAGATGCTGAAGGCCGTGCCGCAGCCGCCAGGCGGCTCAAAGCGCCGAGAGCCTATGCTGATTATCATCAGATGCTGGAAAAAGAACGACCGCAAATCGTAAGCGTAGCCCCTCGCTGGCTGGACTGCCATCGTGAGATGGTACTGGCATGTGCAGAGTATGGATGTCACGTTTTTCTTGAAAAACCTATGTGCCAGACGCTTGAGCAGGCTGACGAAATGGTCGCTGCCCTTGAAAAGCAGAATTTGAAACTGGCTATTGCTCATCAGACCCGCTACAGTCCATCGCTGAAGCATGTGCAGCGACTTATCGCCGACGGGAAATTAGGTGATATACTTGAGTTACGCGGCCGGGGTAAAGAGGACCGCCGTGGTGGCGGTGAGGACCTGATGGTACTCGGTACCCACATCATGGATCTGATGCGTTTCTTTTCCGGTGATGCGCAATGGTGTTTCGCTCGTGTAAGAGATAATGGAAAACCTGTTACCGGGAACGAAGTACGTGACGGAGCTGAAGGCATCGGCCCTCTGGCCGGAGATGAGATTCACGCTGCTTACCATTTTGGCGGAACAACGATGGGTTATTTCTCGACACAACGTGCCAGGCATGGAGTATCGAAACGCTTCGGGCTGCAAGTTTTTGGAACAAAGGGAATACTCACGATGACGACCGGTACTCTGCCGGAAATCTGGTTTGTCGAAGACCCCTCCTGGCAACCTGGACGCAGCAAAGCCCGATGGAAGCAGATCACCAGCGCCGGGATTGACAAGCCGGAAACGCTTAGTGACCCTAATCATAGTTTTGGCAATCGACTAATTGCGCTCGACTTGATTCGGGCCATCGAGACGAACACACAACCAAAAGGCAGCATGTATGACGGGCGCGCGGCCCTGGAGATGATATTGGCGGTATATGAATCACATCGGCTAAACGCGCCAGTTGAGCTTCCTTTGAAGAGCCGCAGGCATCCGTTGAGCATGCTGTGAGCAGGTTTCGCGAATCATGGAGAATGGAAATTGAAAAAAGAAGTAGAATTAAGTAAGGCAAAATGGCTGGTTGAGCCGGGCTGCGTTGTCCTCGTAACATCCGGCACCATGAAAAATTCAAACGTGATGACCTTTAGCTGGCAAACGCCGGTGAATACCGCCGACCCCTGCCTTATACTGCTGGCTATAAATCATATCAGATATTCGTATGAGCTGATAAAGCAAAATCACGAGCTGGTTATCAACGTCCCCGGCGAAGAGCTGCTCGAACAAACTCATTTTGTAGGCACCGTAACAGGCAGGAACATTGACAAGTCCCTTAGGGACAAGCTCAGAGAAAGTGGTATGACACCAATCCCCGCCAAGATGGTCGAACCGCCATTGATAGAGGAATGTGCGGGACATCTGGAAAGCAGGGTAGTAGAGACATTTAAGATGCAAACACACGATTTATTGGTTTGCGAGGTCGTCCGAGCAGTGGCCGAAACAGATTTTTTTGACGGCAGGTGGATTCCCGAAAGGTTTCACACATTACACTACCTCGGCGGGAACAAGTACGGCCTGATGGAACGTACAATTAAGGCACACGGCAAAAAGACAACCGCGGAATAAACAACATTGAACACATAGATATCACACTGCACCACATCATCCCTGAACTTCGGCGGTTACAGGCTGGACAAAAGGAAAAATTTGTATATAATAGTAATCGTGCTCAAGGTGGTTGATTCAGTTAAAGTCTTCTGCAAAATCGAGGTTAGGCATATTTTGAAAAGAGAGGTAAATTATGTCAGAAAATCTAAATCGCCGTAGTTTTTTGAAGAAATCCGCGGTTGTTTCGACCGGTGCAGCATTAGCCTTAAGTTTTGAAGAGAAGGCTTTATTAGCAGCGATAGGAAAAAAGCCGGCTGCGAAGATTCCCGGTGGCTCTATTAAGGGTCTGCCGATGGGCAAAATCGGTAATGTCAAGATAAGCAGAATGTTTCCCGGCGGTAATCTAATCAGCGGATTTGCCCACAGCAGGGACCTGATTTACGTATCTTCCCTGCTGAGACAGTATTTTACGGACGAGAAAGTGATGGAGACCTTCGAGATATGCGAAGAATGCGGAATTAATACTGCGATACTGCGGCTCGATGACCACTGCATAAGGATTATGAACAGATACTGGAATAACAGAGGGGGCAAGCTGCAGTGGATCGCCCAGGTCAAGATGACGTCAGATGAACCGACAGGTGAAGCAAAAGCGGCCATCGATAAGGGAGCTATCGGAGTTTATGTGCACGGCGGTGTCGCAGACACGTTTGTCGAAAAAGGCCGGGTGGACCTTCTCGCAAAGGCTGTCGAATTCATCAAACAAAACGGGGTGCTTGCCGGTGTCGGAGGTCACAGCGTGGAAGTGCCCATGGCGTGTGAAGAAGCGGGAATAAATGTCGATTTCTATATGAAAACCCTTCACAGCCACAAGTACTGGTCTGCCGACGGACAGACGGAGAATGACAATATCTGGTCAAAGACTCCGGAAAAAACCGCCGAATTTATGAAAAAGGTGGACAAGCCCTGGATAGCTTATAAGGTCATGGCCGCAGGAGCCATACATCCGAGAGATGCCTTCAAATATGCTTACGAAAACGGAGCTGATTTCATCTGTGCCGGGATGTTTGATTTTCAGGTCAGAGAGGATGTAATTATTGCCAGGGACATATTATCAGGCAAATTGAACAGACAACGCCCCTGGAAAGCATAAGAAAAACTTACAACCTGAAAAAAACGGTATCAAGAATTCGTTGTCTCTTTTTTTACTGGAACCTTTTCATATACGAGAGGAATTTTTTGGCCGTTCTGTCCAGATTTTCGATGTCACCTCCGCCCTCTAATACCTCACACATCTCGTATGCAATATATCCCTGATAGCCGATTTCCCTGAGCGTATTGAAGAATGTCTCGTAATCAATGAAGCCTTCTCCTATCGGGACCGCTCGAATTAAAGTCTCTTGCTCCAGATAGTTGGTTAACGTAAGTTGGTAATGATACCGAGGCAGACGCACATAGTCGGCGGCGGTGGTGTGAACTATAAAGGATTTCATCTTCAAAATGGCGGCCTTGATTTCTTCCGAGCTCAGGCCCTCCAGGGTCGGAGACCAGGCGTCAAAAGCAGCTTTGACATTGGGCAGATTGACTTCGCTGAGAAGCCAGTACATCATATCGTGGTGGACTGCGATATCGTGATGATTCTGCACGGCAAGAGTAACGCCGTACTGGGCCGCTTTTTGGCCGGCAAGCTTTAATCCTTCGACAACCAAAGCATATTGTTTGTCAAAAGGTATGCCGGGACGTTCGTAACCGGTGAATATCCGCACCATATCGGTCCCCAAATCACGGGCCAATTTTGCCAATTCTCCGACGTAACAGGCCTGGATTTCCACATTAGGGATTCCAGCTTTATCAACCCCCGCCGTAAAATCCGTATATCCGGCCAGGCAGACCAATTCGAGGCCGAGCCTTTCGATTTTGCGCCGCAGGGCCTTTCGGGCAGCCGCATCGTAATCTAATGGAGAGACGTGGGGCTTTTTAGCCACCAACATCACACCATCAAATCCAAGCTGCTTGGCTTTGTTCAAAAACTCATCGACACTTAGCCTGGCCTGTCCCCGCCAAAAACCGGCATAGCTGACAGAATGCAGACACGTCTTTACCTTAAAGTCCTTTGGATTGCCTGTTGGGGTCATTTTTGGAAACGCTCCTCGAGAAAAAAGTGATAATACAATCATCAAAACAAAACATAATTTACGCATGGCTAAACTCCTTATTAAATGCATCCAACACTGTTTACCTGGCACCATTGCCGTTATGAGCTTCGCTCTTTATCATTCAGTATCGCTCATTAGCAGCCCTCATTGCAAATGTGCGCTGTCTTTGCAGCCTTGCCAGAAAAGGCTTTTGCAAAATGGCAAAACTTTGAAACAACCCTAAAAAGGGCTTGACTGTGCTGCGAATGGCTAATACTATATCGGCAAATCAATACTATGTCAAGGCGATTGTGGTTTTTACTATTGCATACGTAAGTGTTTATAACAAGGAGTTGCAATGGCTTCTATCATTGTAATGACAGGGACCCAAAAAGGCAACTATTACCCACTTGGCCATCGGACAAATGTGGTCGGCAGGGATGAAGGACTTTTGATACAGATTCTTGATGAGCACATTTCCCGCAAGCACATGCAGATACGTTTCGACAAAGACAAGGGGCAGTATTACGCGCTTGATATGAAGAGCAAACACGGTGTATTTATCAACGGCAGAAAAATCGATAATGAAACGGCTTTAGCTGATTGCGACCAAATCCATATCGGCCAGACCGACCTGCTGTTCACAGAAAAAGACTTCGCCGACGGTGAAAGTGCACTGTCCTACTACAAAAAAGTCGGGGAGCGAATCCGTCCTACAATGATTGATTGAGATATTCGGCAGCTAAGAATTCTACTCTGCGTAGTAGCGCGCTACGCAGCACGAGATTATTCTTCTTTTTTGGGCTTTAGCAGGCTTTTTATACCTTCGGTAATTTCCTTGCCGATATCTTCCGTACTCTCGATGATTCTTGTGCTCAGGTCTATGGTTTTATCCAGAGTCGGAGTCAACGTAGTGATTATATCTTTGGGCAGGACTCCGACGCCCTGTTCGACGACGCGATTTGCGATAGCCAATACAATCTCGCCCGACAAATCAGCCATATCCAACTTATTATCACGACCTAAATTGGTCATCCGGATAGGAGATAGCTCCAGTGTGATGGTATCGTCCTGAGCAGGAACAGACGGCAGCTTCATCTGAACCGTGATATTCGACATCTCAAGATTGTCCACACGCAGACTTTTCCCTTCGCCTTCTTTTGAAGCACTGCGTATTGAGGTTATTACATCCTGGAGGTTATTTCTTGAAATATCCCGCTGTTCGAGAACGACTTTTACCCCGTCGAGTTTGATTTCTCTTATATTAACGACATCGCTTAAAAGTGACTTTACATCAATTTCGATTTCAGCGTTTTTCAATTGGAGAAGTTTGTCGTGCTGGTAGCCCGGCGGATTGTTAATCAAAAGATTTTGCAAGGCGAGCTTTCCGGCCATAATCGAAAGGTCAACGTTACTTACGCTCACCCCAACATTTAAGGTTTTAGTCGCTGAACTCTCAATTCCAACCCTTACAGCATAGTCGGCAAAGAGATTAACGGCCACCACAACGAGAATAATTAAAATCAGCCCAGCACCAAAAACGGAACGCACAACGAAGTGCTTTTTTTGGTGCTGGGTCAACTTTCAAACCTTTCAAACTATCAAATCAAATTTGACAGACTATAAGCTTAAATACTTTGCCGGGTAATTTTTGCGCCGATTGGATTTAGTCTTTCTTCGATTTTTTCATAGCCGCGGTCAATGTGATAGACCCTGCTGACAATAGTAGTTCCCTCAGCAGCCAACCCGGCTAAAACCAGCGCCGCCGACGCCCGCAGGTCCGAGGCCATCACCGGAGCAGCTATTAATTTTTTTACGCCGGCCACAATTACAACTGGGCCTTCTTTGCGCAAATTCGCTGCCATCCGGTTTAACTCTGCAACGTGCATAAACCTGTCGGGAAAGACCTTTTCGATTATGACGCTATTGCCATCGGTAAGTGACAAAAGAGCCATAAACTGAGCCTGCAAATCGGTGGGGAAACCGGGATATGGCTGAGTGGTAATATCGGCAGGTCTGACGGGACCCGTGCGGGTAACGACACAACCATCACCTTCGGCATCAACCGTCACGCCGATATTTCTTAACCTGTCAACGACGGCCATCATATCATCGAGCCGACAGTTTTTCAGCCGCAGCTCGCTTGCTGTGATGGCGGCGGCGGCCATAAAAGTTCCGGCCTCGATCCTGTCCGGAATTACCTCAAACTCAACCGGCTGCAACTGTTTAACCCCCTCGATAATCAATCGAGGCGAGCCAATACCTGTTATCCTCGCACCCATTTTGTTCAAACAGTTAGCCAAATCCGTTATTTCCGGCTCACATGCCGCCGATTCTATAACTGTACGACCTTTCGCTAATGTTGCAGCCATTAGCACATTTGCGGTCCCCAGGACGGTCGAGCCGAACGGCCCACCCATAAAAATATCTTTGCCTCTCAAACCATTCGGCGCTTCGGCGATGATATAACCGTTCTTAAGATGGATTTGTGCTCCAAGCTCCTGCAGACCCCTGATGTGAAGGTTGACCGGTCTGTCACCAATTGCACATCCGCCGGGCATTGAAACCTCCGCTCTGCCGCAGCGGGCGAGCAGCGGGCCGAGTATACAAATACCGGCCCGCATCCTGCGGACAATCTCATAGTCGCCCACCGGATTATCAATTACCGTCGAGTCTATGCACAAATCACCTTCCGGCTCCCGCGTGAGCTTACAGCCCAGCTGGCGAAGCAATTTGCCACATACCGAAATATCAGAAAGATGCGGCACCGCTTTGAGAGACGATTTGCCGGGGGCCAAAATGGCAGCAGCCATTATCGGCAGAGAAGCGTTTTTTGAGCCATTTATACTAACACTGCCGGAAAGTCGAACCGGCCCTTCGATATGAAATATGTCCATAATCTATTTTCCTTTGACAATTGACAATGAATAGTAAATATTCGATAGTAAATAGTCAATGGAATTCGCTGAGACAATAACTGTAACGCATCTTATTTGCCTGGCGGGGCTTATATTATTTGCCCGCTGGCTGCTCAAAACATCTCTGGGCAGAAAGGCTTTGGCTGATTCCGTGCCCCGCCGAAATAATATGCCTGCTTATCTGCCCTTCGTTCCGCTGTTTATCTGCTTCGGGACTGTTTGGCTGATAGCATTAATCACTCACAGAGTGTTTGGTGATTTGCAGGGCTGGCAGAGCAATTTTTTGGACAATCTGATTCTCTGCATCAGTGAGCTGACGGCAATAGTGGTAATTATCTTTCTGGCCAGAATCCACTTTGCCCGACGATTAAAGGGTTTCGGGCTAAATGTGAAAACGATGGTAAAGGATTTTTTCGCCGCTTTTATGAATTTACTCACAGTCTGGCCGCTCATAACGGCAGCGATAATACTAACGATGTTCTTCGGCGAGCATATTTGGGGCCAGGAATATCAAATGCAACAGCATCAGCAGCTTACAACGATCACAGAATATCCGCAATTACCGCTTCGAATAATGATTTTTGTCGTTGCTGTTGTAATAGCATCTTTGTTCGAGGAGATGATTTTTCGAGGTCTTTTCCAAACAACGATACGCTCATACCTCGAGGCTCGAGGCAGCAACGCCGGGTTCCGATTAAAACCCGCCGATGGCGGGTCGATGCTCCACCGCAAGGTGTCCGCCGCAAGGCGTCCCTTTCGGGACTGCGGAGATACTCGTCGGGGATCAGGAAAAGCTTGGCTGGCAATTGTGATAAGCTCCGGGTTATTCACAACAATACATGCAGATACCGGACACTGGCCGGCACTATTTGTGTTGGGTATATGTTTAGGCTATGCTTATGAAAAGAGCGGTTCTTTATTTCGGCCTATTTTTATCCACTCACTTTTTAACGCAGCCAGTATAATAGCAACGTTTAATCAATAGCCGGCCTTTGATAAAGGCGATGTCAATTGCCGAAATATCCTGGACAGGAGGATAATTATGCACAACCAAACAAATTATCAATATTTGAAAACCCTGATACTGCCCTATCATATCCTTTGCGTCTCTCTGACATTTGTGTTACTTAACTTCATCGACGTTGGGGCCGTCCAAGGAGAACAGGTAATAAAGTCACCAGACGGAAATATTGTCATCACATTTGATGTTAAGGATGTCGGGGACCAGCATAGCTGTTTGATTTACGGTGTATCGTACAAAAGCCGGCCAATCGTTGTTGATTCACGCCTGGGACTTGCTCTTAAAGATGCACCGGCCCTGGGAACCGGCTTCAATATTAACACTATCTCCAGCAGCAGCAATGACAGCATATACTCGCTCGTTTATGGGGAGCGAAGAATCATTCGGGACCACTACAATCAGCTTATTGTGGAGCTAAAGGAAAGTAACCTACCCCATCGGCGTCTTCGACTGACGTTCCGCGCTTACAATGAAGGCGCAGCGTTTTGCTATACCCTGCCGGAACAAAATTCCCTTAAAAGCTTCACTATCTCAGCGGAAAAAACGCAGTTTCGTTTTGCCGGCAATCATACAGCCTGGGCAGTATATTCCGCCCAGGGCCAATATAGTAAGGTGCCGCTCAGCAAGCTCAAGGGCAATTGTGAGAAACCGCTCACCATCGAGATTAACAACGGACTTTTTGTGTCGGTGGCTGAGGCAAGGCTCGTTGATTATGCGAGAATGCGCATTTCGCCAGAGGATAGCAAACTCAATACCCTCGTAAGCTCATTAGGCAGTGAAGTTAAAGCCGGCACTCCATATACTACACCCTGGAGAGTGCTTCTTATCGGTGATAGCCCGGGCCAGCTACTCGAACGCAATTACCTTATTATGAACTTAAACGAGCCTTGTGCCATCGACGAGACCTCCTGGATTAAGCCCGGCAAAGTTATCCGCGAAGTTACCTTAACCACTAATGGCGGCAAAGCCTGTGTCGATTTTGCCGTCGAGCACAACCTGCAGTACATCGAATTTGACGCGGGCTGGTACGGCCACGAGTACGACGAACAATCCGATGCCACCACTATCTCTGTTGACCCGAAACGCTCGAAAGGCCCTCTGGATTTGCACGCAGTTATAGATTATGCCGAGAAGCATGGCATCGGAATTATACTGTATGTAAATCGCAGGGCGCTGGAACGTCAGCTTGATGACATCCTGCCGCTATACGAAAGCTGGGGCGTCAAAGGAGTCAAGTATGGTTTTGTGCAGGTCGGCTCGCAGCAGTGGACCAAATGGCTGCACGAAGCGGTCCGCAAGGCAGCTAAACATCACCTTATGGTTGATGTTCACGATGAATACCGACCGACAGGATACAGCCGAACATACCCAAACCTGATGACGCAGGAGGGCATTCGGGGCAATGAGTGCATGCCCACGGCGGACGAAAATCTAATCCTGCCATTCACGCGAATGCTCGCCGGGGCGAGCGATTATACTATCTGCTACTACAACAATCGCATTAAAACAACACACGCCCATCAGCTGGCGGCTTCGGTAGTGTTTTATAGTCCGTGGCAGTTTTTGTTCTGGTACGATAGACCGTCATATTTTCAGGGCGAGCCGGAGATTGAGTTTTTCGACCACCTGCCGACGGCCTGGGATGATACACGGGTGATTCACGGGAAAATTGGTGAATATATTACCATCGCCCGCAAAAGCGGTGACGAATGGTACGTTGGCAGTATGAATGGACTAAATCACTTAAAGCTAAAAATCCCGCTTACCTTTTTGGAGAAGGGCAAACAGTACGCGGCGCATATTTATTCAGACGCCGATCCCGGTGACGGCACCCGCACTCACGTACAGATCAATCGTTATATTGTAGATTCTTCTGTTCTGCTTAATGCCGATATGCCCCCGAGCGGCGGCCAGGCAATCAGAATCGTCCCGGCTACGAACAAAGATATAAGAACATTTTCCGAATACTAAAACTGCTAAATAAGGCATCACGTTGTGGAGCCGCCGGTGCGTGGCTCAACCCAAATCGGGCTGGACCAGGCAACCTGGTCGTTGGCCTGGGTCGCGCGTAGATAATACCAGTTAAGACCTTTACCACGCCTGTCAGTCCTCGGGACTCCGCCGTAAGGCGTCCCCAAGCGGACTTGCGGAGAAACGTGCGTATCCGCATCATCAGTATCCGAGACGTTGTAAGATGTATAATAGTGTTCGTGGAAAACCAACCGGTGAACCATAGCTGACTCTTTTGGAAAATCACCGGTGAACAGCATTTCACCGCTTTGGGCCAACTGACTGAAGGTTTGCGATAAGGATACGTTGGTCGGCTTATGCAGAGTAATTTTAACGCGAGTATCAGGGCCGCCACGTATTTTCAAAACTACGGCCTTGGTGGAAATATCCTCGAACTGCTGACGCAGGGCGGTGAAGGACTGCACACGAAGATGTTTGCCGGAACGCTCAAGGATCTTGTCCCGGCGGGTCTCATCGAGCGGGCCGGACTGAAAGCAGGTCTGAACGTTTTCCAATAAGCCGCCCTCCAATGTGATATTGATGTCCCAGTCACAGACTCGCGTCATATCCAGGGCAGGCCAGGGACCCCAGCCGTATTCGAATCGCAGGAGCACCGGCTCTTTCCAGCTTCCGGCGGTAGGAACCCGGTCCATCGGAAAATCACGGTGAAGCACGCGGTTGTTCTTCAGGATTTCCACCCTGTCGAGCTGGTCCCATCCGGTAACGGTAACGGCCAGCTCTCGGGGCCGGGTATAAGGTAATTCACTGCCCATAAGCCGGCCGTTCAGTTGAAAATCCAAAGCGATACGGTCGCCGGTAACAGCGTAGGTTCGCCGATTCCGAATGGCATCGAAAATCGCCTCTCGGGTCAGCTCAGCAGCAAGCACGGCCGCCAGGCCTTCGCGGTAGCCCCCGGGAAAGCCAAGATGGTCGTCCGTACTGGCAATGACACCGAGGCGATAACCCTGTTCAAGAAAATGATGTAGCGTGTTTCGGGTCCAGCGTCCGCCTTCGGTGTGCCGAATATATCCAGAGCACGCGCGGTCATGCTCAGCGTTGCCCCATTCGGAAAACATCTCGATGACGGGTGAGACATCAGGGTCAAGCCATTTGAGGTTGGCGCCGCGGTGGCCGAGGCGATTGGCCGGATGATGGGGGACCATAATTGCGCCGCGCTCTTTTGCAAAGCGCTGGAATTGGCGCAGGTCATCGAACCGAACATACTCGCCTTCGAGCGTAGGGAAGAGGATGTGGTAATCGCCGAGACTGGTAGAATGCCACTCAAAGCCGGGTATGGTAACAAACTTGCCGGGCCGGTCGTACTTGCGTACCATCTGCAGGACTTCCGGCCAGCGTTTTTTTGTAACCTCGAATCCATCGAGCCATTTTTTCTCGATATTATTCTCGTAATGGCCAATATCATGCCAGTAGCCGTGCGGCGTAAAGGCAAAGAAATCGAGATGGTTGCGGGCAATTTCAAAGGCCCTTCCGAGTGAGCCCCGGGCATAACCAACCTCGTTATGGTTGTGCAAATCTCCGAAGTAGATACGATAGTCGCCTGCCTGTGGATGGTCGGATGTCGCCGATGACAATGCCGGTGTCAACTCTGAACAGCCAAGTGACGCCAGCGACAGTGAGCCGGCCGTGGACGCCTTCAGGAACTGGCGTCTTGTAATTGATGGTACCATTTTGAATCCGCCTTATTAGAATAAATTGCTTTTCCCACGCTTAGCTCACTTTAGGCACTTTCCACTCACTACTCACGTTGCGGGACGCTAAATTTAACCTTCTGCCCCGCTTTGATTAGCAGGGTCTTGTCAAATTGTATATCACCGAAATTACGGAGGATAAACTTCGAAAGAGGCAATTGGCCATGTAAAACCAACAGTTCAACTTTAATATCTTTCCGAGTTTTTTTAAGAGAACAGGTTCCCCAGGCATAACCATTTGACCAGAAGAAGCTGCCATCCTGAGCGGCAAAAGTCATCGATTTCTCTACGCCGGAATACCCAAATCCGGTCATTGCAAGAACGGCCGCCCAGCTTGCCATAGCTCGTGCGTAATGGTGGCCGCACTCAGCCTCGTCGAATGGACTTCGTTTGCGTCCATCGTATCTGTCGCGGATGTTCCTGATGCACTTAAGCCCGTCGTCCACCTGGCCTTCGTATAACATACCGATGGCGGCGGTGTACTCGAAGCCCGTCATCACCTCGGTGAAGTATGGAAAAGGATTCGTAGGTCGATTATTCGGATAGCTGGCCATCAACAGCGCCGACTCATCTCCCAAAGCAAAGCTCCTCATACAGTTGAAATGTCCGTACAGGCCATTCCTGAGATTGTACTTCATAATGGCCAGCAGCGTTTTGCGGACATTGGCCGGCTTGAGCAGGTATCCAAGGTCGCACACGTGAGCCATATACTGGCCTACAAGCTGGTCAACAAGGCAGCCCGAGCCCAACTGATAATCAGGTTTGGTTGGGTCTTTTGCTCCCATTCCGATAAGCAGACTGGGGGCTATCTGCGACTTATCCTTTGGCGGGCGAATCTGGTGCTCGTAGTACCGGCCGTTGAAAAGATTGTTATCTATCCAAACACTACCCCGCTCGAAGAGGTCCCGGCAGGCAGCGGCGAAATCATCCTCACCGAGATAGCGGGCCATCTCCTCCGCTGCCCGCAGCGCCCCCAAATACCACACGCCCATCTGCGGATTGGGGCCATAGTACTCCACATCCATCGTGTTGTGCTGACAGCCTTCCATCACACCGTCGCGGTCGGCGTCCCAGCCGCCCTTAATCCAGCAGAACTCTAACGCCCTTCTCACATGCGGCCAAAGGTCTTTTAGCATCTGGTCGTCACCGGAGAGCTGCCAATCGCGGTACATCTTCATAATGCATCCCATTTGACCATCTGCTGCGGCCTTGCCAAAAGCCTGCGCACGCTCAAGCGGCAGATTGACACGGAAGCTCATCAGCCCTTTCTCATCCGTAGCATGAGCGAACTCGACCTCGCGCATTGACTTAGCCAGCTCGCCGAATAGAAAAGCCGCAGCCTGCTCGTAGTTCCAGACGTGGGTACATGAGCCATGGCAGCAGCCCCTTCTGTTACTGGAACCTTCCCAGCCGTAGAAGCGTCCGTCCTCTGTGCGAAAGCAGGTTTGGGTGCGCAGCGTGCTGACATTAAAAAGAGCCGCTTCTTTTACTACCTCAGGCAGATTGCTCCGGCAGAAAGTCCGCACAAAGCTAACGGTCGCTTCCTCCAGTTTTGCAAGCCGCGGAGCAACCTTCTCGGCCACGTCCCAGGCGTCTTTGTATTGTGTGGTATAGTAGTTGCCGATACGGTCCGGCTCGTTGCCTTTCGGTGTCCAGGTTTGGCGGTTAGGAAAGTGCCAGGTAAGTAAAAACGTTATCTCTTTTGTCCCATGCGGGGGCAGCTCCACTTCGACAGCAAGCGAGGCCATTGGTGTATCTTCGCCTGTGGCTTTACGCTCGTTGAGCTTTCCATCGTCACTGAAGTCATCCCAGAAATCGAGTGCCGAACTGCCCCAGCCTTGTCTAATCCAGGCCGTGCGGTAGCTAACGCCGGTCTCGGCCCCCGCTTCTTCGCTTTGCGAAGCAAAACGGCGAGGGGTCGTCAGCGCTATCGTGCCCCACTGTTCCGCTCTCGGTGCCACCCCCTCGGAATCCATAAAGATACCCTGCACATTTCGGCCTTTGCGGAAGCGGTTTCGGTTGGCCTTGCCGCCAACAGCTACAAGGTCGCCTTTCCAGTCCTTCGTCTTGCCTGAACCGTCTATGCCGATGAAGTTGGGTATACTGCCGCAGACAGAGGCGGTTACCGAATTGCCGGTCTTATTGTGAAGCACGTACCGCAGAACAGCTATGGGTATGCCGCTGGCCTCGGCGTCGCCGGGTATAAGCGGATTGGACCCCTTGATGCATACGTCCACCGGCACATCAGGGTCAGAAAGCATTACCTGCCCAAGAGGATAGGCAACAGCGAACGAACACTTGCGGAACCGAGGCAGGCCGTGGTTGGGCACCGTACTGCCGTGGCTGTCTTCGTAATCCGAGAGCTCAATCGGCCCCTCGATTGCCCTGGTTGCCGTTTGTCCATCGGCTGTTTCGGTAAAAAGTGCAAAGAACGGGCCCGACCGTCCCCTGAGCGGCACAAACCCTTTGGCCGGACGATTCATTATCTCCCAGTCGCGCAGGTCGCCCCGCCCGCCCAGAGAAACCGTTCCCGTGCCGATGCCACCCAATGGAAGAGCAATTCGGCCAAGATGATTCTGGTCATACTGTTTTAGAATCGGCCAGTTGTGATAATCAACCGCTCCGGTCTCTGCGTGAACTACTGCTGCCTTCTCCCTGGCAAATAATTCATTTTCTGAATACAAATTGAATCCCATAACTATCATCATTGAGATTAATAATAGCTTTCTCATAATGTTCTCCTGTAAACGTAATTAGTAAGGGACTTCTCATTGCTCATTCGGTGCTGATCGAACCGATGGATGATTGTCGAAATTCCAATACAAGTCGTTGTCCACATCTTCCCAATCGCCCCTGAACAATTGCTTGTCGCCGTCGAAGATGACGTAAGACCTATCCACACGATACAAATACGAATAGGTAAATTTTTGTGTGGCTTCCGGGCTCAGGCCGGCATGCATAATCATTAGATTGTGGGCACCTCTGGGATTTTCAACAATCTGAGCAACAACCTGTGTTGGTTGAGCATAGATTATGCCTTGCCACGTGAACTTGTTTTTATCGAATTTGATGGGGAAGATGTCCTTAAACGCTTGGGCGACTTTGTTGGTTTCTGGCCTGCCTACGAGAAAAACACATTCCGTTCTCAGTTCCGTGTCATTCACATCGGTATCCGCCTTGACAATCTCACGACCTAGCCCAAGAAAGTAAGTATTAAAACGCTCAGCAGCCGTTTTATTTGCTTTGGCTTCTCCTAAGGTGCCATAGACTATGATGATTTTTGGGTACATGTCCCAAAACCACCAAAGACGTAGAGCCATCTTCTGAACCTTGAGAACCTCATAGTCGGGATCGACTATAAGTTTTTGTGGTTCATCTTGGGTATGGAAATCGAAATCCGTAGCCTTCTTTTCAACCCAGAGTTTCTGTTTTTCTCTTCCCTTTTTCGTATCGATGGCAAATTCAAGAGGCAGCCGGAAGATAGTGTCGCCCGATTGCAGAAGACATCCTCGGACCTGCCAGCCTTCTGTGTCTTTTCTGACAACAACCTTTTCCAATTTAAGACGGGGTAGATCGGTATTATTTACCCATTGGTTGAAGAACCAGCCCAACGGTTCTCCATAAATATCCTCGGCAAGTTCCTGGAAACGACTTGGCGTCACGGGCCGACCGACGTTCTTTCGCAGCGCCAGATATGCATTGGTAAGCTTGGAGAACTTTTCATCACCTAATTGGCTGCGCAACATGTGGCAGACGAAGGCTTCTCTATCCTCTTTGGCAGATGGATGGTCTTTGTAGAATTGATCTAAATTCAGATTCTCCGGTGTGAGATTTCTTATGTAGCAGGAAAACCAATTCAAGACTCCCTGGCGCCAACGCATGATATCTTCATATAAAGGCTGAGGAACGACAGGGTGTAGATTCTCATTATATTGCGCCAAGCCATCGGCAGGGAATGGATCCGAATGGTGGAGGATCGTGGCCTTGATCGTTCGTATTTTGGCGATATTCGCCACCCCCTTAAATAGTGTATCTGCTCTCCCGTCGTGCAGGGCAACCCAATGCGTCCCGTAACCGTCGCCGTCTTGGGGGGGAACACCCGGACCAAGCAAGACATCACGGCCTTTGCTCATGAGCCATCTTTGGTTGTCCTGGTGTCCAATCTTGCCGCCTTGCTGGGCATCAGCGGGAATCCACCCATAGTTGGGGATGTAGAATTCGCTCCATGTATGTGTCACGAGTCCACCATAAAGCTGCGTCGCGGCCAGGCCATCCGGTGACAGTTTTCTCTCGAACGGGTATTTTGCCTTTACGTCGTTCGGATCGATCCACGGATTCCAACCGACGTATCCGAAAACGCACCTTGCAGGTATGCCGACCGCACGACACAGGGCAACCATAAAAGCCGCATACTGATTGCAGCAGCCTTCGTAATACTCCTGCCCGGTCTTTTCATCGGTAACCGGGTACTCCAGCAGGCAATCGATTCCTCTGCCTCGCTCGAAGTCGAGGATTTTGAAGCGCATTTTCTTTCAGTTGTTCAAGACGATTCAGGCGTTCAAGTATGCCCTTACGCTGGCAGTAATTATATCAGGATCGGTCCCATGGCCTGTGACCACATAGCTGCCTTCTTCAAGACGCACAGAGACTTCTCCCTGGGCATCC
>JAIVYN010000056.1:0-16724 GCA_048635425.1 Candidatus Aegiribacteria sp. | reverse complement strand
TGCTCTTCCGATCTCTGTTCGTCACTGGCTTGCTCTACAAGCAGATTCCTGAGATTCACAAGATAAAAGGGATTAATTCGGATGTCTTTTAACACATATTGAATCTGTGTTAAAAGACATCCGAATTAATCCCTTTTATCTTGTGAATCTCAGGAATCTGCTTGTAGAGCAAGCCAGTGACGAACAGGCTAAGAAAAATGCCCGTAATTTGACAGATGAGCAGCTTCTTTTGCGTATCGATGAGGGGCTTAAAAGCCTTATTGATCCGATTTTTACAGTCTTGGACAGTGAAAGAACTCACAAGCAGAAGCTTAACCAAATGCAGCAACTTATAAACGAGCTGACGGAAGCAGACCACGCTGATCCTGTAAACAAACCCGTTTTAATCAATATAGCCAACATGGAAGAAATGATTAATAGAGGGTACAAATCCCATGTTTGGCACCTGGTTCATATCAACTGTATAAAGGCAGCTGTCGAAGTTTATCTTGTTGTAGCGACAGCAGGACGATTACCCGAAAGGCTCCCGGAACATCTGCCCACAGATCCTACTACCGGCCGGGACTTCGTATATGAGATAACAAATGAAGGCTTTGTCCTTCGCTGCCAGGATGAAGAGTTTCTAGGTCATCGTAGTAGAAAGCTCGAATTTAAGGTCAAAAGCAGCGCGGACAGTAATGAGTAAACGGAAAAAAGCTTTACATAGATTTTAATTCTCATCCATAAAGGAGCTTTATTATGAGCAATAACAATAGTAATAGCAAAAAGACAATTTTTTGCATTTATGGGATTATTGTCTTATTGTTTCTTGAAGCACATACCATTGCATTCGACCAGACCGAATCAGATAATCCAGGAGAAATCGTGAAGCGGCTGGATCATCCCCCCGAGTCCACGGGGCGTTTCGTAGCTCGTTCCAGGGCTGATCGGATAGCTATGGCGGATCGGAAAGCTGAGGAGGCATACGAGAAAAGAAACGCCGAAATCACTCCCTGGGTGGAAGACGGTACGCCGCCGAATCCGGGCAATGCGGCCCTCCTGTATTACCAGGCTTTTCTGCTCCGTCCTGAACCCCCCAAAGAGGTCATCAGGATTTATCCTGGTGCCGAGCCCAACAGACAGATCAGAACATACCTGGGACGTTGTTTACCAGTGATAGAAATTGTTGAAATCGCTTCTCGGATGCCGCAATGTATATGGGGGGTATGGCCCGAACGTCAACTCAGCGAGGTGGCTCTGCGTCGGGCGATTGGTCCTCTTCAAAACATTCTTTTAGTGGATGCGCGGACACTTGCTGCCGACGGGCACTATCGTGTGGCACTGGAGCGCTGCCTGACAGTACGGCGAATTGCCCGGCACCTCAGCGAAGACCCAGAATTGTATACATACTCGAAGGGTTCCGATAGTTTGGCCCTGAGAATGGTTCAGCATGTGCTTGGTGTCATGCCGCCGGATGCGGACATTCTCACGTGGTTTCGTGGACAACTCGGCGTCGTCCAGGGGGCACCGCCGTCCTTTGCTAAAGAGTTACAGGCACGTATCAAAACTGAGTTGAAACACATCCGAACGTATCCCGCTCGTCTTGCGAGTCTCAGGAATCTGCTTGTAGAGGGGGCCGAGGACGAAAAGGCCAAGGAGAACGCCCGGAATTTGACAGATGAGCAAATTCTTTTGCGTATCAGAGAGGGGCTTCAATGCTTTCTTGACTCGATTTTTCGAATCCTGGACAGTGAAAGAACTTACGAACAGAAGCTTGCCCAAATGCAGAGACTTATCAGCAAGCTGACGGAGGCAGATGATGCTGACCCTGTAACTAAAGATACCTTAACCATGATGAACATGAGAGGAATGATTAATATAGTGTACCCACACCATGTTTGGCACCAGGCTAATATCAACTGTATCAAGGCTGCTGTCGAGGTTTACCTTATCGTGGCGAAAACAGGCCGGTTGCCCGAGTCACTACCAGATTACCTGCCGAAAGATCCTTCTACCGGACAGGACTTCGTATATGAGATAACGGATGAAGGCTTTGCCCTCCACTGCCAGGATGAAAAATTTCTGAGTCGTTATAGCCGAAGGCTCGAATTCAAGGTCAAAAAGTAGAAACTAAAAGATGGATATTAATATGAAGCCGCGTAAAACGGCCGCTAATAAAACTGTTCTTGTCATAGTGGTTATTACCTTGATTGTTAGCTTTGTTGTTGTGAGAAATAAACATTCAATGCGCACTTTCCGGGGTAGTACGGAACAACTTGCACAACAGCGACGGATACTACTATTATACCACACCGACCATGAGGCGTTGTTGAAGGCCGGCAGGCAAATCCTGAGCCAGGGTCCCAAAGACCCTATGAATTATATGCACTATGGGCCTCAGCATATCGAAGGCTTTCCGGTTCCGAGGGGGGTGCGTATCCCCAAAGTCATTCGGAAACTCAGACCACATGCAAGCCTCATAAATCGCAACGGCTATGTAGTCCTGCAAATGCAGGGAGGCATGGCAGATTTCGGGGTGAGAATCTACCCGGAAGGTTTCAAAGGCCGTCGCTATTATTTCACTTGTGGTAACAGAGAGCTTCTTCCCGGCCTATAGTATTACGATTATAAATACAATCGTATTCCGGAATATGATAAAAGAATCGATGAAATCATACAAAAAGGCAAATGGGAAGAACCCAATCAAACCGACCTCGGCCAAAGCTAAAACTAACAGAATTTGAAGCGAGGGGTGGCAGCCACTGAGCGAACGCAGGGAGCGAAGTGGATGGTAGTTCTCCGAACATTCAGAATCCAGCATCTAACTTTAGTTCACTTTAGGCACTTTAATTTTCTTTAGCTCACTCCTCACTATCCAGCATCCAGCTTTGTAGCATAAAAAAGCTCGTAGTCATTTGACTATGTTTCATTTCCCAACCTGTCGCCCGACGGAGCATGAAAAAGCTCGTAGTCATTTGACTATGGTTCGTTTCCCAACCTGTCACCCTACGGAGCATGAATAAGCTCGTAGTCATTTGACTATCCACCTGTCACTTAGTTGCTGCTTAATATAAGTCGGTTTAAGCTGTTGGATTAAGAAGATACTTCTGTAGATCACAACCCCCAAATACCCGTAGTCATTTGACTATGTTTCGTTTCCCAACCTTTCTCCGGCCGGAGTGTGAATAAGCTCGTATTCATTTGACTATGCTTCGTTTCCCAACCTGTCACCCGACGGAGCATGAAAAAGCTCGTAGTCATTTGACTATCCACCTGACACTTTGTTGCTGCTTAATATAAGTCGCTTTAAGCTGTTGAATTAAGAAGATACTTCTGTAGATCACAACCCCCAAATACCCGTAGTCATTTGACTATGGTTCGTTTCCCAACTTTTCACCGCTTAAACATTTTGCTTCTGTTATAGGTCTGCACGATTGTGAATAATTGGATGACCAACTGGACTTTATTTTGAACGCCAACACGTTTGTATATATTGCCGAAGTGAGCTTTTACGGTATTATACTGAATCTTCAGCTTTTTAGCTATTTCGTCGTTTTCCAGCCCCTCAAACAGCAGCTTGAGTATCTGCATTTTCCTCTCGGGAAATCGATAGCAATTCTGAATATATTCCCACTGTACCCGGCTAAATACCATAACAGCATTATGATAATATCCGGCGTTTTTGTCACGCATATTTAACAATTTTAATCTCTCTGATCCATATTGGTATATACCGTTTTTACTCTACTGTTACGTTTCTATACATCTGGATGACAATAAGCTCGTAGTCATTTGACTATGGTTCGTTTCCCAACCTGTCACCCGACGGAGCATGAAAAAGCTCGTAGTCATTTGACTATCCACGGCTGGCATCATACTTGGTAAAAGGTGGGCAAAAAAAGTGCTTTATGGCCATTTTTTTATTGACTATGTTTGGTAATGTGTTATAATACGCCTATGTTAGCCAGCAGGCTAACATAAACCGCCAGTAGGCGATAGATATAGCGGAGAACTGCACGTTTTCGTATCAGCAGATACACACCAAATAGCATCGTTCGTAAATATCGAAGTCAAAGTCAAAGATCCGCCGTTTTCTGGCGGAATCCACCGTCTTTTGGCGGAGTCAATATTGGAACGAAATGGAAACCCTTGGTGGAATTACCAATCATGAGTATCGATAATCTTACTTTAGCTCACTTTAGGCACTTTAGCTCACTCTTCACTAACTTGCCCTCTACATCTGTCGAGAACCCTCTACAAATCAGCTACTTTTTATGCAAAACAAACCCAATTTCCGAAAAAGTCAAATGAACGTAAACTCACTAATAACAATTGATTATGAGAATATAAGCAATTGGACACTTGGAAAAAACAAACCCAATTCAAACCCAATCAAACCCAATCTCCGAAAAGCCAAAATGAATGTAAACTCACTTATAACAAAGGATTACAGAAAAAACGAAGCTTTCGCAGTCCGAAAAAACAAACCCAATTCAAACCCAATTTCCTTAAAGGCCAAAATGAACGCAAACGCTTCTATACAAAAGGATTATGAAAATGAAACCGCCTTCAGGCCCCAAAAAAACAAACCCAAACAAAGCCAATGGATAGGAAACGAATTAAAATCCCCTATCTCCCCTAAATTAACAAAATGTCCAATTTACCAGCGATCTTACCCTGCGATGTGGCTGCCGACCTATAAGTACCGGATTGCTACTCTGTCGCGGTTATGGAATTTGAGGATTTTCCATAGTATAATCAGCCATAGAAACACGTCGCTAACAAGTGATTCAATAATGCCGGAGATAACGAAAACAGATGAGTGAAACGAGCTTACTTTTGAAAGCGTATTATGAAGTCCTTTATGAACGGCTTCAAGCCAACAAGGAGCTTTTATCAAGAAGGATAGATGAATTGCTGGTCGAGGAGGTTACAGAACGCGGATTTGAGGATTTTGACGTGGCCAAATACGCCGCGTACAAGGATGCGTGCCTGGCTTTTGTGGATGAACGAATAGAGTTATACGATCCATTCGGGATTCAATATACCTTTGACCGCACCCGGGCCAAGGAGGCATTTGAACTGGAGCTGCAGCTTGACTGGTACGACAGCCGGGCGGAATTTGAAGCTTTAGTAGAAGCAGCCCGCAACAAGGTAAAAGCGGGTGTAACGCAGGAAAGATTGCGACCGCTGGCCGATAAGCTTATCGAGGAGCTCGGAGCATTTCCGGACAAGAGTATTATATCTTCTTACGAGGCCGAACCAGGCCTGAGAAAGCTGCCGGACTACGTGGTTGCGCGAACGATAGAAGAAATCGTTATGTGAACATAAGCACTGAGGATGTATGGTGAAGAATCTGAAATTTTGGAATTTTCCAATTTGATTCTTGCTATTGCTTTTGTTTTCGATTATTCTATTATATTACTTCTTACGGTATTTTTCTCGTTATATACCGCTAAAGGAGCTGCTGAAATTTCAATTGATAATAGCGTTTTGGCTTTTAGTGAGGCCGAAACCATTCAATTTAAAAAAAGTTCAAACAGGAGGCTGACAATGAAACTTATCACACGCCGAAATTTTATGAAACATTCTATGGCCGCTGGTATTGGCCTGACGATGGCCAGTCCTTTTTCCCGGGTACGAGGGGCGAACAACGATATTCGCGTGGCTGTAGTCGGTATCAATGGCCGGGGCAGCTCACACATTAAGACATTCAATGAGATGTCAGGGGTACGGGTGGCTGCGCTTTGTGATGTGGACAGAAAGGTCCTCGACCGCCGTGCCAAGGCATTTAGAGACCGCAATGAAAAGGTCGATACCTATGTCGATGTTCGCGATTTGCTGGACGACAAGAACATTGATGCTGTTGGCATCGCTACGACCAATCACACGCACTCGCTGATTACTGTTTGGGCCTGCCAGGCGGGCAAGGACGTCTATGTCGAAAAGCCGTGCAGCCATAATGTCTTCGAGGGCCGCAAGTGTGTTGACGCCGCTCGCAAGTACAAGAGAATTGTGCAGCACGGCACGCAGAGCCGCGCCAGTAACGGCTGGGCGCACCAGATTGCCGCCGTCCAGAGCGGCAAATACGGCAAGCTGCTTGTCTCGAAGGGCTACTGTTGTAAGCCGCGATGGAGCATCGGCTTTAAGCCTATAAAAACTCCTCCGAAGGACCTTGATTTCAATATCTGGCTTGGTCCGGCTCCGCTTCAGCCCTACCACGAGAACCTCGTACACTACAACTGGCACTGGTTCTGGGATTTCGGCAGCGGCGATATGGGCAACCAGGGCGTGCACCAGATGGACATCGCCCGCTGGGCCATCAAAGATGCTACCCTGCCTAAGAGCGTGATAAGCATGGGCGGCCGGTGGGTTGAGGGACCCAACTATTTCAAAGACCAGGCCCAGACACCCAACCAGGAGTTATCAATATACGACTATGACGGGACACTTTTGGTATTTGAGACTCGCGGCCTGGTTGGCAAATACGACGACTTCCCTCGTAAAGTCGCCAATGAATTCTACCTTGAGGAAGGCGCAATCATCGAAGGCAAGTTCTATCCTAAGGGCAGCGATAAGGGTGAAACGCTTGTAGATGTGGAATATCCAAGGCGGTCTGAAGGTAACTTCGAGAACTTCATTAGCTGCGTTCGCAGCCGAAAGCGTAAGGACCTTTACGCCGACATTCTTGAAGCACACTTGTCCAGTGCTCTTTGCCATCTGGGCAATATCTCCTACCGGATGGGTAACGAAGTACCCTTCGGCGAAGATTCCAAAGCCCTCGGAGACGACAAAATCGTCCGTGACAGTGTCAAGACAGTTCTGGAGAATACCAAGGCCATCGGCCTGGATCCTTCAAGAAGTACGTATCGTCTCGGCCCCAAATTGTGGCTCAATCCCCGGACTGAAAAGTTCGTGAATAACCAGGCAGCCAACGAGCTGTTGACGCGTCCGTATCGCAAGCCGTTCGTTGTGCCTAAGCAAGTATAAGCCGGTTATAGGGACCTCATATCGGGACCTGTTGGGGTTTCTAAAACGTAATAGGTTTTAGGAAGCGGGGGATTTCCTGCGCCAGTTTTGTAATAAAACTCCTTACAGGTATATATCCGAGAAGAAACTTTCGTAAAGGCTGGTTTCCCCGAATTTTAATGTTCATTGACGTTTCTTGAGTGTTACGCTGATACCGCCGGCATCTTTATGCAGAAAGATGGTTTCCAGGTCAGGATTGTTGGTAACGGCCTTTAGATAATCCTGCATTTCCGATGCAAGGTCGGTTGTGTTGTGGGCTAGAATCAGTCCACCCGGACGCACTAAGGGCAGGAGTTTTTTGAGATAGTCGAAGTAGCCGGCCTTGTCCGCATTAATGAAAAGGATATCAATAGGTTCTTTTAGCTGTGTAACTGTATTGTGGGCGTCGCCCTCGACGATGGTAACCAGATGACTGACACCGGCGTTTTGGAAGTGTTTGCGGGCCAGCGAAATACGGTAAGGGTCGATTTCGTGGGTGGTCAGCTTGCCGCCGGTCGCCCGCAGAGCCAGGCAAAACCACAGCGCCGAGTAGCCGTTTGAGGTGCCGATCTCGATGACGTGTTTGGCGTCTGCCGCCGCCGTGAGGACCCACAACAACCTGCCTTCTTCCGGTGTGATGTTCCACATTGCATAGTTTCTATTCTTGGCCATATCCTCAAGAACAGTGAGAATTTTTGCTTCTTCCTTTACATTCGTGGCTGAGCTATCCTTCGCCGGCTTGTCCATGCCTGCACAGCTCACAGCCGCCACTATCAATGCTGCTGCCACACAGACTGCCACTAATAAACATTTTTTATTTGTTGTCATTGTGCTTGCCTCCGTTTCCATTTTTTTTATGGTTCTTCTCCAAAAAAGTTGGTTGAAAACAGCCTCTATTGAGGCTGGGATTTATCGCTTTGAAGGCTCCAGCATAATCATAAGTGGGCGGTTTCCAAAGAGATACCGCCCGGAGTTTATCCCTGCAAGAGCAGGGGCTGTATGCCGCCATAGTGGGGCTCGGGTTTCTTCGGCGCGTTGCTCTACCCTCGACCATGGCAAACAAATTATACCAAAGTATGCTGTTGCCCACAAAGCCTTAAATCCGAGGACGTTAAGACGATTTTTCAGTCTATGGCCACCAACTTTTCGGGATGAGAGCCTAATCTCTGTAATATTATGCCACCTACAATGAAGATAAGACCTGTTATTGTTGATAAAAGAATCTTTTCGTTAACTACAAAAGAAATCAGCACAAGAGAAAAGAACGGAGCTAAGTAGACCAAGTTTGCTACATGTGCGGTTGTTTTGGATAATTTTAATGCCTTTAGCCAGAGTAAAAAAGTAATCCCCATCTCAAACAAACCAATATAGACTGCTCCGAGAATACCTTTAAGGTCTGGAATTTCTATTTTTGAAAAAAGTAAAATCGACAGAAATATGAAGACGGTCCCGAACATAAAATTGAGGAACAATCTGACCGCCTCATCATGTTTGTCCCTTACGTTATAAATCCAGAATAATGACCAGATTATTGTGCTGCCCAGCGCTAGTAATACTCCGGCAGGATTGGTAAACTTAAATCCTAAAATATTTCCCTGAGTTGCAATGATAAAAACACCAAAAAAGCTTACAGCTATTGCAAGAATGCTCTTTAGTTTGATTTTTTGCCTTAGCAAAGGTATAGACAGCAAAACAAGTGTCATCGGCCAGAGCCAATTTATTGTCATAGCTTCCTGGGCACTAAGTATTGAGTATGCGTTAAGTAAGACAAGGTAATAGAGAAACGGATTGAGAAAACCCATCACGGCGGAACGCAGATAATCGGTTTTAGAGAAGGCTTTGAGTAAATTTAACTTTTTCGAAAATAATAAGTGAATAAAAAGAGCGATAGTCGATACGAGCGAGGAATAAAACAGAAGATGCAAAATACTTAAATCTAAGACATCTGAATAATAAGGAAGCGATATTTTGAAAGCGGAAGCGATGGTGGACCAAAATAAAACTGCAACGGCAGCATAAAGATAAGCACTTTTTTGTTTTTCCATATTTTTATAGTATCGAACCAAATTGTAATGTGCAACGAATCTTTCGGATGTTGTCATAGAGCAGGTATATTTGCTATATCCGCGAGAAAAATTCTCGTTTATGGGGATTTCATGTTGATTTCAAGGCCACCCGGTGTATATAATCATATAAGGTGTGGGAAGTTCTAAAGCTCTAATGGAGGTGTCATAATGAAACGGCAATCAATTCTCTTGTTGGTAGTTTTCGTTCTGGTGGCCGCTCCCGCGATCGCCGCTATCTGGACCCAGATAGTTCCTAAGTACCGAGCCAGGGCGGAAGTGCGAGTTCGGCCTATTATCCCTTATCTGGTTTTCCGGACAGAGGATAGTGGAATGATTCCCTTATATTCATCATTCGTAAATACTCAGGTTTCTATTATGAGAAGTAATGTAGTCTTTCAACGCGTGTTGGACAAGCAGGAAGTCCAGAAGACACAGTGGTACAAGGAGCCACCAAAATCGCTTGTACAGCGGCTGCGCGGAAACCTACCTGCCCCTCCTATGGAAAGGCTCAGGGATGACATTTCAGTTCGGCCTCGAGAGGAAACCGAGATAATTGATATCGCTTTTTTGGACTCCAGCGCCAAAGATGCCAAGATTATTGTGGATGCTGTTTTGGACCAGTATATAAAATACATTGGGGAAAAGTCTGATGCGACTAAGGATGAGCTCTACAGAAAATTGGTGGACCAGTACAAATCTTTGGACAACGAAATCAGGGGTCGGGGGAAGATCACTGCCCAGCTTAGCAGATCGCTCGGCACGGGAACTCCGCAGGAACTTGTCTCTGGCAAGAGAGTTCGTCTGGATGAGACACAAGCCCGTCTCAGCGAACTGCGACAGAGTATTGCTTTATTGGAATGGGAGCGAAAGAAATTGGAAGACTTGATGAAGCAGGCCGTTAACGATGACAGCAATGATGTGCCTGGCAGGATGGAGAATCAAGCAAAATACTATGAGGATGCGGAATGGCGGAAGCTGGATGTTGACATGAGGACTATTCACCACAAAATTGCCACCAGTCAGCTTGACCCCAATAATCCGGATATCATTCAGGCAACAAAAGACATGAAGTTTGCGGATGAATTGCTTCAATTGCGAGAGGTGCAACTGGACAAGCAATGGCGCGACCGACTGAGAAATGCGGCTGGAGTACCAATAACAACTGCCATTGCCAGTGGCTTAAGTTACGAAGAAGCGTCGATATACCTGGAGAATCAACTGGCCCGGACAAAATATGAGGAGCAGCTTTTGCTTGCAGAACTCAAGAAACAGCAGGCAGAGTTTCAAGAGTTTTTTGAGAGCGCCCAATTGCTCGAGAAGGAGAACAAAGCATTGCAGCACAAGCGTGAGTTGTTCGGCGCGGTTCGGCAGCGTCTGGACGAGAAGACTATGGAACGCAACGTCCCCGGTTCAATCGAGGTGTTGACGCAGGCCTCCGTATCCTCCGAGCCTCACAAGGACCGTCGAATTGTGTTCACTGCCATGGCGCTGGTTCTGGGCTTAGGTATGGGCGTTGTCGCCGCATTCCTAAATAAATAGGATGAGTTATATATTCAAAGAGAAACTGTTTATAAAAATTTTCCCGGACAGTATAAATGTTTCCAAAACCTTAATATATGGCAAAGATGATTCTCATGCCGAGGATATTTTGTGTATAGTCAGGAAAGAGTTTGGAAGAGGCAACAAGTTTGCCTAAAAGATAACCTATAAAAGCACAGGCGAATCTCCCGAGGACCTTATTGCCAGCTTCCGTAATTCACTTACAACGAGAATAGCGATAAGCTCGTATAAAATCTCACACACCACCCCTTATCGTTCAATTTAAATCGCCGCAGAGGCCATTTAGCAGGCGAACTCGTCTTAAAGGGTATCTGACACCCATCCCACAACTTAAAAATCAACCAATAGGTTGCATTACCACGATTGATTGTGTTATAATTATGGCAGGTAAACATACCAGAGACTTATTATCTCTCTTTGAAAGAGAAAGGCAAACATCATGCGCAAAGTAAACGGCTTTACACTAATAGAGCTTTTGGTGGTGATTGCAATTATTGCCTTATTGATGGCGATTCTGATGCCGGCACTCCAACGGGTGAAGAAACAAGCGCGTACGGTAACCTGCCAGGCGAGTCTGCACCAATGGACACTTATCTGGTCGATGATCACCACAGACAGGGACGGCTATTTTCATCAAGGCCTTGGTGGAGAGAGTCAAACGAGCGAGGGCAGATGGCCGGTCCTAATGCAGACGGAGTACCGCGACCTGGATATGCGTATTTGCCCGATGGCCACGAAACCTTTGTCCGAAGGAGGCCGGAATCCGTTTGCGACATGGGGTATCTTTCAGGACGGCTCCTACGGCAGCTATGGATTCAATGAGTGGCTGTGCAATCGAACCTCGGGTAGTAACGCGAGCAATTACTACAGGCATATCAATATTAGGCCTGCGGATCGGATACCGCTTTTCCTGGATTGTTTTTGGTATGATGTCTGGCCGTTTCACAACAATGAACCTCCGCTATATGACGGCGCCACGGAGAACCTCGCCGGCAGCAATGAAATGCGGCGGGTCTGTCTAAACCGGCACAGCGCGGCGGTCAACGGCGCCTTCCTGGATTGGTCGGTCAGGAAAATCGGGCTCAAGGAGTTGTGGACGTTGAATTGGCATCACAACTTCGACATCCATGGTCCCTGGACCATCGCCGGCGACGTTCAGTCGAGCGACTGGCCGGAATGGATGAGAAGCTTTAAGGATTACTGAAAAGGAATTTAGCGCTCGTAGAATAGCCGGCCTTGTTTGGGCAAAAGGAACTAATTAGTATCTGTTGCAGAAAACAAAAACCGACGATGTCACCCCTGCGAAAGCAGGGGTCCAGAGCGAAAAACTGGATTCCCGCTTCCGCGGGAATGACAAATGCTGTTTCCACAACAGGAACTAATTAGCAGTCCCATTCATAGCCCCAAATTCTGCCTTGCTTTCAGCTATTTTTTAGCCTGGTTTCTATGAAGCCACCGAATTTCGGGTCCTGTTCGCCCAAAAGAGTCTGGTAGTTTCTCCTATTGACAACAAATTACTATAGGATTAGTATTCGGAGATGAATAAAGTACTCATTATAGTCGGCGATGCTACCGAGACGGTTGATACACTATATCCGTATTACCGCCTGCAGGAAGATGATTTTGAACCCGTGGTGGCCGGTCCGGAGAAGCGACGTTACCATATGGTCCTGCACGAGATTCCTCCGGACTGGGACGGTAAAGTTACCCGTGAGTTCGAGGGTTACACCATTGAGGCGGACATCGCCTTTCGAGATGTGAATCCAGAAGAGTATTTAGGCGTTTTTTTCTCCGGAGGTCGTGCCCCGGAATATATACGGTATGATGAGGACCTGGTCCGTATCACACGGCACTTTTTTGAGCAAAACAAACCAATCGCCTGTGTTTGTCATGGCGTGGAGATACCTGCTTATGCCGGTTGTGTGAAGGGCCGGCGAATGGCCACTGTGCCCAAGTGCAAATTCGACCTTGAGGTTTGTGGAGGCACCTTTGTCAACGAGCCGTGCGTTGTGGATGGCAACTTAGTCAGTGGACGGACGTATCATGACCACGGCCGCTATGTCGGAGTGTGGATCAAGATGCTTCTCAAAGCTCGAGCAGCAGCCGAATAGTCGGGAAATCAACAATGAAACGAATGCGTCAGTCAATATCACGTCGTACCTTTATGAAAAGCACCGCGGCGGCCGTTGCGGCACCATATATTGTTCCTTCTTCGGCCCTCGGCAAGGATGAGCGACCAGCGCCGAGTAATCAGATAACAATGGGCCTTATCGGCTTGGGCAGTATGGGAATGCGCCACGTGAAAGGATTTTTGCAGGAGGACGATTGTCAAATCATTGCCGTTTGTGACGTCGCTGCCAGCCGGCGGAACGCTGCGGCACAGGAGATTAATAAGCAGTATGGCAACAAGGATTGTGCCCGATACAACGACTTTCGTGATATGGTTTCCCACGAAGAAATTGATACACTTTGCATATCAGTTCCAGACCATTGGCATTCTATCCCGGCCATTAGTGGTGTCCGTGCCGGCAAGGATATTTACGGTGAAAAGCCCCTGGCCTTGACAATCTCGGAAGGCAGGGCTATGGTCGAAGCGGTGCATCGTTACAACTGTGTATGGCAAACCGGCAGCTGGCAGCGGTCAACGGAGCATTTTCGTTTTGCTTGCGAGCTGGTCCGTAATCACCGAATTGGCAAGTTACAAAGAGTCGAAGTTGGTATCGGCGGAGGGTATAATCCAGGCGGCGGTCAGCCGACCGTCGCTCGAATTGACCCTCAACCGGTTATGTCGATTCCGGAGGGCTTTGACTACGAGATGTGGCTTGGTCCTGCCCCATGGGCCCCGTACACTGAAAAACGCTGCCATTGGAACTTTCGCTGGATAATGGATTACTCCGGTGGCCAAGTTACTGACTGGGGAGGGCACCACATCGACATTGCACATTGGGGCATGGATTGTGATGAAACCGGACCGTTTAAAGTTGTCGGCACAGGTATATTTCCCAAAGACGGACTTTGGAACACCGCTGTCGATTACAATTTCGAATGTACGTATGGCAACGGTGTGACACTGCATGTCGGAAGCAATAATCATTATCTTCAGGGTGTGCGATTCATAGGAGACAGAGGCTGGGTGCATGTAACGCGCAGCGGCCTTGACGCAAATCCGAAACGTTTACTCAAAGAAAAGATTGGTCCTGAAGAAGTGCACCTGGCCAGGCCCTCCGGCAACCATCGTCAGGGTCATCGTCGTGATTTCTTAGATTGCGTCAAGACGCGTGCCCAGACTATTTCACCCATCGATGTGGGCCACCGGTCTGCTGCAGTTGCACACTTGGGGAACATCGCAATGCTCTTAGGCCGCGCGCTCCGCTGGGACCCAAAACGAGAACAGATTATCAATGACCCCTCGGCCAGCCGCATGCTCGGCCGGGCAATGCGCTCGCCTTGGTGTTTCTAAACCTGGATTGATAAAGCGGCGAAAAACTACTTGTAGTTTGATAAGACGCTTGTCGCAACACCTTCGCTTATTGTACCAGCCTCAAGAAGGGCGTTGATGGATTCAGCCATTGTAATCATCCCGTGTTTTTTGCCGGTCTCAATTACGGTCCTCAGGAAGAATCCGCCCTTTCTCCTTATAATATTCTTCGCGGCATTAGTTACGACTAATACTTCGCAAGCCACCCTTTGTTCGTTGTTTACTGTTGGGATTAGTTCCTGGTGAATCATGCCCTGTAACGATTCTGCTAAAAGAAACCTTAGCTGCCCTTCGTCGGTGGCGGGAGCATAACTTAAGAGTCTTTCGATAATCTTATCGATAGATATAACGTGCAGAGTGGAAAGGACCAGGACGCCGGTTTCCGCAGCCGCCAGGGCAATCTTAATAGTTTCGTAGTCTCGCATCTCACCTATGGCAATAACATCAGGGTCCTGTCTTAGAGCAGCCCTTAATCCGCTGTAAAATGTCTGAGTATCTCGACCGACCTCTCTTTGTCTTACAACCCCGACTTTATTTGTATGCACGTACTCGATTGGGTCCTCAATGGTAACTATATGCTTTTCGCAGGTTGTGTTTATTTCGTCTATCATTGAAGCCATTGTTGTGGTTTTGCCCTGACTGGTGCTTCCGGTTATTAACACCAGCCCTTTTGTTCTTTGAGCCAGGTCTTTGACAACGTCAGGGAGAAGCAGTTCCTCAATAGTTCTGGGTCTTGTGGGAAGAATTCTGATTGTAGAGCCTACTTCGCTGTTAAAATAGCCGATATTTATCCGATACCTTCCGGCTTCTTCCACTAACATTAAGTCATAATCCAGATTTTTTTCAAACTGGATTTTCTGTTCTTCCGTAAGAAGATCTAACGATATTTCCCGGCTTTGCTCGGCAGTCAGCTTTTCTTTTGTGATAGGAATTAATTTCCCTCCGACCCTGAACATTATGGGAGCGCCGGGGCAAATATGTATATCGGTGGCTTGCTGGGCTTTTGCGTGCTCTAATAATTGTTTCCTGCTTATCATAGCCTGATTTTGTGTTTGTCACGCCTGTCAGAAGCGTGCGTAACCGCATCGTGTTTGAAAGTTCGTCTGCTCCGACTGCACGATGCATTTACCCGTACTCGTGTTACTCGTGAAACTGGTACGAGTATTTGAGCTTGCGGCTCTTTGTCTGTTGGGAGCCCTCTTATAGTAACAATCAGGGTTGTTCGTAAGGACTCCATAGGAGAACCGCAAATATTCATTTTACTAACATCCAATTCTACAGTTTTCTCAAAGGTTTCTCTACTCTTATTTTGGATATTTCGTTTTGCCCACGACAAGCCGCTCGTGACCGGCTAACGAGATAACAGCAAAATTATGGCAGTTGAAACTAATATTATCCTGATTGGAAGCTAAATTCATCAAATTTCTCCTGAAGGCATACAGGTTCTCGGTAAAGTGCATCCCAAATAATTCCGATAATCATTTCGGTTCGGTAATCTCATTCTACAGCTCGATGCAAACCCGCACCAATTAGGCGTGAGCTTATGCTCAATTGGTGCGGGACTATCGGACGCAGAAAAAGTGGCTTTTTTCTGCTCTGAGCTGATTTGATTGGCTGGGAATTATTACTTATATTTTATTTGATGGCATTGGGTTCCCGCAAGGCGGGGTCCCTCATGGAGGGTTTTATAAGCTCGTTAGCAGTGGGATTAGAGAATATTATTTTTGAATATTCTGTCGTAGATTCCCTGAAAGGAGAGTGTCTTACCGGCATAAACTAAATTCGGAGGGTTATCAGAATTATGGCACGGCTTTTTGGATTTCGACTTAAAGACAGGCGGTCGAATGACAATCGCATTAGCGATTATTCAGATAACGGCTGCGCTGAGGAAATAAGCGGTTTGTCACAACTGTACTGTCCAGAGCAGGATAGTGCCACTCATGTTCGTGATGTGGCGGATGTCCTCCGTGAAACCGGAAAAATCACCGATAAACAGCTTTCTAAGATAAGAGGAATACAGAAAAAAAGAGCAGATTGCGACGTCAGTCAAATAATCGCAGAACTGAAATTAGCTGATGAGTCTGAAATTTCAATGGCAGAGGCGGGCTTGTATGGATTCGAGTTTCGTCAGGTTAAGCCGGAACAGGTTGAAAGAGAGGCGTTTGATAAACTTGAGCTTGAGTATATAAAAAGTAACCACATTATGCCCATAGCGGTACGCGGCAAAATCCTCGTCGTGGCAACAAGCCGCCCAGCCGACCTTTTTGTGATTGAAGATGTCAAAAGACAAACTCAGATGAATGTTAAGACGGTCGTATGCCTGGAAGAAGATATTGATAAAGTCTGTAGTACCTTCGATGATAAGAAAAGCGATTACAACCTTGACGATATCATAGATGATATGGCGGATGTTGAGGTCGTTCAGGACCAGGAGGAGGAATCAGAAGACCTGGAAAGAATGGCAGGCCAATCGCCCGTCATTAAGTTCGTCAATTATCTGATTAGTAACGCAGTGCGTGAAGGCGCCAGTGACATCCATATCGAGCCAAAGGAAAAGTCTATGAAGACAAGGTTCCGCATAGACGGCGTCCTTTTCGAGATGAAGCAGTCGCCGTTGAATATGCATCCTGCGA
>JAIVYN010000055.1:0-16778 GCA_048635425.1 Candidatus Aegiribacteria sp. | reverse complement strand
TGTGGCGTTAGAAGTATCAGAACAATATCAACATTAGGATCATCCAGCACAGCATCAAGTGCAAATTCATACCGGTCAGCTAAAGCATCTCCAAGAATATCTATCGGGTTGTACAAATTTGCGGCTGGTGGCAGGTAGCCAGTCAGTTTTTCCACTGTTTCATCAGCCAATTTTGCGAAAGTAAGACCTTGCCTTTCAATAGCGTCTGCAGCCATAATTCCCGGGCCACCGGCATTAGTAATAACAGCAACACTTGATCCTGCAGGAAGTGGCTGATTGGCAAATGCTTGGGCGTAATCAAACTGCTCCTTTATAGAATTGCAGCGAATGATTCCGGAACGTTCAAACACCGCTTCATATGCGGTTTCGGTGCCGGCAAGGCTTCCGGTATGAGATGAAGCCGCTTTTGCACCGGCTGAGGTGCCGCCGGATTTTATCAAGATTATTGGTTTAGTATGGGAAAATTTTTCCGCTTCTCTTACAAAAATATTACCATCTTCTATACTTTCGAGATAGCCTGCGATAACTTGAGTGTTAGGGTCATCACCAAGGCTCTTTATGATATCCAGTTCATCAATATCAGCTTTGTTACCTATGCTGATAAGTTTGCTAAAGCCAATGCCGTTTGCGTTGGCCATATCAAGGATGGCGGCCATCAGTGCCCCTGATTGCGAAAGATATCCAATTGACCCTGCCGAAGGTAAATCCCCGCCAAAACTGGCATTAAGGTTATTTGCAGGAACTATCACGCCCAGACAGTTTGGACCAATGATTCTGATGCCAGCTTGTTTGGCAATTTGAATAACCTGCTGTTCGAATTCTTGCCCTTCCTTACCAATTTCCTTGAAACCGGCAGTGATAATAATGACTGATTTTACTCCAATCTTGGCACATTGTTGCATAACTGCTGGGACGGCTTTTGCAGGGATGACGATAATTACAACGTCTGGAACTTGGCCGATAGATTCGATATCCGGGTAGCATTTCAGACCATTTATGGTTTCGGCTTTGCGATTAACAGGGAAGATTTTACCCTTGTATCCGGCTTCAATCATGTTTGCAAGAATTTCGGCCCCAACCTTGCCTTTTTTCTCAGAGGCTCCGACGATAGCAACAGAATCAGGATTGAAGAATTTCTCAAGACCCATAAGAACATATGTCCTTTCTAAACCAGTAGCAGTTTTTAATAGAAAACTATTCTATTCTATACCATGGCTAAATGCAAAGCCTTCTGTTCTTACAATGACCCATTTTGAAGTCGGTGACTCCGAACACAGGAGCTACACAAACAGACTGACCGTAAGAGACTGAGGAATCTAGCATGACTAAATACGCTTTTCACTCAGGGACTATTCAGTCTATATGGCCAGGAGAAATTATTCAGTGACAATTTTAGTCATAGGAAATGGCGTAAGGTTTGTAAGAAAGCTGGATTAGCCGATTTGAAATTCCATGATCTGCGAAAGACTTTTGGCTCAATGCTTGCACAAAATGGGGTTTCGACTGCCGTTACACAGAGACTGCTGGAGCACTCTTCGCCAAATCTGACAAACAAGGTGTATACGAATGTTGACCCTGTGCTCCGCCAATCCGTAAATCAATTACCAATAGAGCGATGGTTACAAAAGTGATGCTTGTATCTCATGCAAAGAAACAAACAACTTTTTGGGATACTACATCGCACATAATTTGGAGTTGCCCGGAATCAACTTCATATACCTTGACAACATCCGCATATTTACGTTCTTCGGGGAAAAGGTCAGTTAGTAGATTAGGCATTTCCACAAGCTTATCTTTGTTGAATACAACATTTTCTTTCTGTGGGAAAAGAGCTGCGTAAAAGATGTCGCTTTCAACCAGGTCATGGAAGAAATGAGTACCAAAAGAAAGCTCCGGCATCAAGTTTCCACTTTCATAGGCTATTTCAACAAGCACTGTTATCTTGTTGATTTCAGCAAAATTTACAGGAACACCTAAGCTTGGGGTGGAAGTGCCCCATCTGCCAGGGCCGAACAGGATGGTCGGAGTGATTTCTCTATTGGCTATCTGCCTATTCAGTTTTCCTACCAACCTTGCAATGCTATACTTCTGTGAAATCGGAGTTTCCACATATGCTTGTGGGTCGACATAAATAATCCTCTTTATCGGCTGAGATATACTGCCGCCCATCGTGTTGCCCTGCGAAGTAAAAAGGACTTTTCCAGGTTCAATGTTTTCCGGAAGCTTCACACTTGCTTTTAAACCTTTGGTTTGCAGAGGCCGGCATTGAACTAAATTGATCTTGAACGTATCGTCATCTGTAAAGTTAACGGTAAATTCTATGTCCACGGGATATTGGTAACGATTTTCCAGAGTTTTAAGTATTTTCTGCATTATCTCTGTGAACCTGGTATTTGACAGCAGCTTTTTAAATGTTATGAGCCATGGTCTTTTGGCTTTCATGCCGAGCTCTTTCATTTTTCGCTCGGTGTGCGGGTCCGGACTGGCGATCAAGTCCAATTTAACGCCAAGTTCATCATTCAACAGGTCAGCTACACTAACGGTTCTTAAGCAGTTTTGGCTGGTGTCAAGAAGATCAGCGTTATGCTGTGAGAACCTACTTACACCCTCTCTGTCGGCATAAGGCCGCAACAGCGGTTGGTCCAAAGCTATTGTTTGCGGGTAATCATCCTCAACACGGTCTACCGCTCGGGTGCCCAAACCAAAGACGAGTCTCAGCATACCAGCTTTTGGGTCAAGTTCAGACTTCCAGACAAAAGTATTATATGAGACGCCTACGCCGGCCAGGTCGGGGAAAAAGTAGCTTTTCTTATAGGAGCCTGACACCCGTTGTACGAGCAAAGCCATTTGTTCATCCTGTTGGTCAAGTCCTCGTTGCAAACGATATGCAAGTGCACCTTCGTCCATTGTACTTGCATAAACTCTTCGTACAGCCTCCTCAAATTCAGAATAACGCTGTTCGGGGTCGCCCTGATTTACGAGGAACAAGCTTTCATATTTTCCAGCAAATGCATTGCCAAATGAATCTTCCAGCAGACTACTTGAACGGACAATAATGGGCGATTGGCCAAAATATTCTATTATCTCCTGGAACCGCTCACGAACCTGGTCAGGAAATTTGCCTCGCAGGAGGTTTTCTTTCATTTCAGGAGCCACTTCAGAGTAGCCCTCTTTAGTTTTCTGCTTCATGAGTAGCTTCCACCAGTCGTTTTCAACTATGTAGCTGTAGAAAACATCTGAGCCAACATAGAATGAATCGTGCGGTTCCAGGTATTGATCCCAATCGAACGACTTATCATTCTCTAAGATTTTCTGGGCCAGCAGCATTCCAGCAGCCTTGCCACCAATGAAGCCGCTGCCAATCAATCTGCTCTTGATATTTATCAAATCCTCAAGAGAGAAACTGTTTTGAGCGAGCTGCGAAATTCTTTTTTCTCGTCCAACCATTATTCTGCAAAGCTCTCGAACCAGTTCTTTAGCATCTTTTGAGTCCGGTGGTTCTTTCATTAAACTGTCTGCTTTCATAAACAGGCGGTCCCAGTGGTCCAGAAATCTCGCCGAACCATTCGGGCTTTTCTGAGAAATGTGGCTCAAAAGTTTACTCGCATCGATACTGCTTATTACAGGTGTAAATTCCTCGCCTCGTTGCAAATGAGGTAAAAACATTGTAGGTGAATAGCGCCTCCATACTTTCAATGGATGGACGTAAAAGTCTCCATCAAAATCATAAACATCCAACAGCAGCTGGGTTGTTTCGCGAATACGGGCAACCGTTTGAAAGGAATGATAATTTCGCAATATGGCAAAGTAGGCAATTGTGTCCAGTTCGAAAAGGTAGGGGCAAGTAACCATAAAAAAATTTCCAACCATCAAATCAGTTGCCCAGGCACTTAATAAGTCAGAAAGGCAATCAAATACATAATAGGCCTCAGTTCCCTCCTGGGAGATTATGGCATGAACCTGTGTGGAAAAACTTTCGAACCCGCCCTTTGCATCGAACTGGTATACTGTCACATCTGGCTGATTTTCGATTAGAGGTTTATGCTGGGCAAACCTCATATAAACAATGTTTCGCATATCCTCCAAGGCTTTTTTTATATATGGCGTAACAAAGTGACTATAGTCTTCTATGCTATCAACCTGCCAAACAACGTTGTCGCCTTTTTTCAAGTCGCAAAGTGTCTTATCTAAGCCCTTAAGGCCCGTACTTGCCCAAGCTGTCATGAATCAACCTTTCTTTTTATAGTATCGTTTATAATCTATGCCTAATTCTTTGACTTTATAACGTATGATCCTTGCTGTAGTTTTTAGATCCCGGGCTGTTGCTGCCAGATTGCCATTGCAGCGTTTGAGTGCATCAATAATCAGATCGCGTTCAAATAAATTAATCCTTTCCGTTAACGAACCAACCCCGACGGTGCCGGATGAATCTGAGGTTTGCAGCGTCGGGGGCAGGTGATGTCCATGAATAACGCCGTCACTGCTTAAGAGCACTGCTCTTTCGATACAGTTCTCAAGCTCACGTACATTACCCGGCCAATGATATGATACCATCATATTAATTGCCGGCGTGCTGATTCGTCGAATGTCTTTGTTCATCCTTTTCGAGTACTGTTCTACAAAAAAGTCACTTAACAGGAGAATGTCATCTTTACGGTCACGTAGAGGAGGCAGCAAAATTGGAAACACATTTATTCGATAATAAAGGTCCTGGCGGAAATTTCCTTTGTTCACAGCTTTTTCCAGGTCACGGTTCGTAGCCGTGATAATTCTGGCATCTGTCTTTAAGGTCTGGTTACTGCCGACTCGTTCAAATTCCCTTTCCTGGAGGACGCGAAGCAGTTTCACCTGAGTAGAGGAAGAAAAATCGCCTATTTCATCAAGAAATATAGTGCCATTGTTTGCTTCTTCGAGCCGACCTTTTCGAGTTTGTATTGCCCCGGTAAAAGCGCCTTTTTCATGACCGAATAATTCACTGTCAAGCAGGTTTTCATTCAATGTGGCACAGTTAATCTTCACAAAAGTCCCATCACATCTTGGACTGGAGAAGTGAATGGCGTGGGCGACCAATTCCTTTCCTGTGCCGGTTTCGCCGCGTATAAGTACCGTTGTGTCACTGCCGGCAACCTGGTGGATTTGACGATATACATCACGCATAGCGTTGGAGTTACCTATTATATTTTCGGGGCGAAACCTTCCCTCCAATTCATGACGTAATCGTAGATTTTCATCTTCGAGTTGTTGACGACCGATTGCAGCTTCGCGGCGAGCTCTTAAATCGCTTGCAATCATACTTGCTACAATGCTTAGTATCCGCATTTCCTCGTCCAGCGGTGCTGTTTCTTCAAAGGGTCTATCAACTGAAATCGTTCCAATCACGTCATTGTTAATTGTAATAGGAACGCAAATAAAGCTTAAGTCCTGCTTTGTAACATTCCACCTTTCGAAGCGATTCAAAAACAGCGGTTCCTGGGAGACTTTTGTAACAATCATTGGCTTGCCGGTCTGCATAACCTTACCTGTTACACCTTCTCCGATTCGATATGTAATTCTTCGGCTTTGCTCCTGCGAAAGATCATGAGCAGCTTCGATTCTAATTTCGTTACCATCCAGGGAAAGAATTGTGATTGTCCCTCTGGCCAGGCCAAGGTCTTTATCCAGCATATCCAAAACAGAGGCAAGGGCTTCTTGCTGGCGTGCTCCAGCAGCTAATATTTGACTAACCTTATAGAGATTTTCAAGCTGTGGCACCGGACGTACAGTATACGTTCCAGCACTTTGCAAAAATGTTGTTTTCTTGGCCACTTCAAAATTCCTCATTATTTACTAATACGACATAATTGTAACACAGCATGATAGAATTACAAAACATTTTTTCTGATAAATACTATAAGCCGGAAGCTATTTATTCTAAGTCTTTATATGACAACATGATATAAAAGCATACCACAGATGGCTATAATGTGAGCAAAATCACGTCTACGCGCAGCTTATTCGATGACAAAAGGACAAAAATGTAATATTGCTATGCAATGTTACAATATTGTCACGTTTTATCTGTCGCACCATTACTATAAAAATTACATATCGCTATGTGAAACAAACACTTACAGTTTTTTGGCGGCTTTGGCACAGTGCTTGCTTAATAGTGCAATGATTGTTGAGTTTGAACAGAAAGGATTTTTTATGATCAAGATTAAGTGTTGGATTCCGGTTTTTATAGTTTTGGTATGTAGTGGTTCGGTGAGTCTGGCTGCAGAAGAAGTTGATTTTGAGATTACTGCCGATTATTTCAGCAAGTATATCTGGCGAGGCCAGAATGTGACTGACGACCCGGTTTTTCAACCTGGTTTGAGTATCAGCCATGGAAATCTGACTGCAGGGATTTGGGGCAACATGGATTTAACAAATATTAACGGTAATAGCGGTGATTTTTCCGAGATAGACTATTCGCTCGATTACTCAAGGCCTATTGCTGATATGGAAGGTATAGGGTACTCGGTAGGTGTAATATATTATGATTTTCCAGGAACTACAGTTAAAGACACTACAGAAATTTACTGGGGGTTGAACTTTGATTTGCCATTAAGTCCGTCAGTAACAGTCTATCATGATGTAGACGAGGCAGAAGGCTCATATATTTCACTGGCATTTGGACACAGTCTCGAAAAGGTTGCAAAACTTGGGCCGGATTTGCCGGTAGGGATGGAAATCGGTGCAAGTTTAGGATGGGGCAGTGGTTCTTACAATAAATATTACTGGGGAACCGACCAAAGCAAATTGAATGATTTGGCGTTTTCCGTTTCTTTCCCCATTGAGATTGCCGGCTGGACAGTGGCACCGAGTTTGAACTACATAACACTGCTAAGCGATGACATACGCGATACTGATGTATACGGTACTGACAGCGATTTCTTCTTTGCCGGCATCAGTCTTTCAAAAAGTTTTTAATGAGAATTTCTAAGAGGGCATCAAAATGAAAGTGTTAGGTTATTTAGTTGTTGGTTTAATCGTGTTGGCATTTGCCGGTCCGGTATTTGCAGAGTCGGCTGGTGCAGAGGCATCTGCGGTCGAGGTGGCGAAAGAAGAGCTTCAACTTAACATCAACATCGTCTGGACCTGCATAGCGGCCTTTCTGGTATTCTTTATGCAGCCGGGCTTTGCAATGGTTGAGTGCGGCTTTACCAGGGCCAAAAACGCTGTAAATATCCTGATGAAAAATCTGATGGATTTTTCCGTTGGCACGATAGTATTCTTCTTTGTTGGTTTCGGCCTTATGTTTGGTGTAAGCAATGGTGTTTTTGGAACATCGCTGTTCGGGCTCGGTAGTGTTGAGCCGGGAGCAGACTGGAGCTGGACATTTCTCATTTTTCAGACGGTCTTTGCTGCAACCGCTGCGACAATAGTATCCGGTGCGATGGCAGAGAGGACCAAATTCATCAGTTATCTATTCTATAGTGTGTTTATTACACTTATTATATATCCAATCTTCGGCAAATGGGCATGGGGGTCGTTGCTGCTTGGTGATGCAGGGGCTGGTTGGCTTGAGAATCTTGGCTTTCTGGATTTTGCCGGCTCCTCAGTTGTGCACTCCGTTGGCGGCTGGTTGGGTCTGGCAGGCGCTATTATGCTCGGACCTCGTCTTGGAAAATATGACCCAAACGGAAAACCAAAGGCCATAACCGGACACAATATTCCATTGGCGGCACTGGGCGTTTTCATTCTTTGGTTCGGATGGTTTGGTTTTAACTCCGGCAGTACCACCACAGGTGAAGGCTCAATAGGTTACATTGCTGTTACTACGAATATAGCCGCGGCGGCAGCGGCTATTTCTGCGATGTTCACCGCCTGGGTTATAATGAAAAAACCTGATGCATCAATGGCTTTGAACGGAGCATTGGCAGGTCTCGTTTCTATCACAGCTCCGTGTGATGGTGTATCGCCGATTGGCGCGCTTATTATCGGGATTATTGGTGGCATACTGGTCGTTTTAAGCGTGATGTTCATTGATAAAGTATTGAAAGTTGATGACCCTGTTGGCGCCGTTAGCGTACATGGTGTTTGTGGATTATGGGGAACGCTATCCTGTGGGCTGTTCAACATGGAATCAGGACTTTTCTACGGCGGTGGTTTGAGACAGCTTGGTGTCCAGGCTATTGGTGCCGGCACAGTCTTTGTCTGGGCTTTTGGTCTTGGCTTAGTACTATTCTTTGTGCTCAGCAAGACGGTTGGACTGCGCGTATCGACCGAAGAAGAGCTCAAGGGACTTGATATCGGCGAACATGGTATGGAGGCATATGCAGGCTTCCAGGTGTTCACCACAACATAGTATATGATTTCAAGGAGATTGATAAAATGAAACTGGTAATAGCATATATACAGCCGCACAAGCTTCAGGATGTTAAAAAGGCCTTGTATAAAGTGGAAGTTTACAAGATGTCTGTGACCAACGCATTGGGCTGTGGCGAACAGAAGGGATACCACGAAAGCTACCGCGGCGTCGATTTTGAAGTTAACCTTCTGAAAAAAGTAAGGCTTGAGATAGCGGTAAATCAGGATTTTGTTGAGCAGGCAATTGATGCAATTGTGGAAGGTGCGAGAACAGGAGAAATCGGAGACGGCAAAATCTTTGTGCTTGATCTGTGTGAGTGTGTCCGCATCCGTACCGGCGAGAGAGGTCAAAAAGCTATCGGTTAAATACAGAACTTGATAATTACCAGAATCCCCAGAATAAATCAGGAGAAGTAAAATGGATGAATGTCGTGAACCAGTAACAAAGGTTTTCGGATCAAACGTTTTTAATGACTCGGTTATGCGTGAGCGATTACCAAAAGATGTTTATAAGTCGCTAAAGAAAACAATCCAGGGAGACGAACCGCTTGATCCGGCATTAGCTAACATGATAGCTAATGCAATGAAGGACTGGGCCATTGAAAAAGGTGCAACACATTTTTGCCATTGGTTCCAGCCAATGACAGGTCTTACAGCAGAAAAACACGACTCTTTTATTTCGCCCACACCTGATGGCAGGACAATGATGGAGTTTAGCGGCAAGGAGCTTTACCAGGGAGAACCAGATGCTTCTTCGTTCCCATCAGGTGGGTTGAGAGCGACCTTCGAGGCTCGGGGCTACACCGCATGGGATTGTACTTCTCCGGTATTTATCAAAGAGGACGGTAAAAACATCACGCTCTACATTCCAAGTGCGTTTTGTTCATATACCGGCTTGGCACTTGATAAGAAGACACCATTATTGAGGTCAATGGATGCTTTGGACAAACAAGCGATAAGAGTCCTTCGCGCCCTTGGCAATAAGACCTCACAGCACATAACTGCAACGCTTGGTCCGGAACAGGAGTATTTTCTTGTTGACCGATCTTTCTATGAGAAACGCCTGGACCTTATTTTGACAGGCAGAACACTCTTCGGTGCAGCTTCACCCAGAGGACAGGAAATGGACGACCATTACTTTGGAACGCTTCATGAGCGGGCGGCTTCATTTATGCACGAGGTTAACGTTGAGCTTTGGAAGCTCGGAGTCTCTGCCAAGACACAACATAATGAAGTTGCACCGGCCCAGTATGAGCTGGCACCGGTATTTGCTACGGTTAATGTTGCGACAGATCATAATCAACTTACCATGGAAACTTTGCAGAAGGTAGCGAATCGTCATGGTTTCGTATGTTTATTGCATGAAAAACCATTTGCCGGTATCAACGGCTCAGGCAAACACAACAACTGGAGTATGGTTACTGATGATGGTACTAACCTACTTGATCCGGGTAAGACTCCGCATGACAATATGGTATTTCTGGTAATGCTCGGTGCTATTGTGCGTGCGGTTGACAAGTACGCAAAATTGCTAAGAGCCAGTGTCGCCAATACCGGAAATGAGCACCGCCTCGGTGCCAATGAAGCTCCGCCTGCAATCGTTTCGATATTCTTAGGTGACCAATTGACCGATATTTTCAATCAGCTTGCCAACGGTGGTGTAACATCATCTAAGCAGGGTGGTGAACTTAAATTAGGTGTTTCTACACTTCCACCATTGCCAAAAGATTGTACAGACCGCAATCGTACTTCACCGTTCGCTTTTACCGGCAACAGATTTGAGTTTAGAATGGTCGGCTCAACACAGTCAACAGCAGGACCGACTTTTGTACTCAATACTATTGTTGCCGAAATTCTGGCCGAAATTGCCGACAAACTGGAAAAAGCCGAAGACGTGAAAGCCGTTGCACAGGAGATACTTCGGAAAATCGCAACCGAGCACAGCCGTATAATTTTCAATGGAGATAACTACACCGACCAATGGGTTGCAGAAGCCGAAAAACGCCAATTACCGAACATTCGTTCTACGGTTGGTTCACTTACTACTATTATGGATGAAGAAAACGTTGGTGTATTTGAAAAGCAGAAAGTGCTAAGTAAGGCTGAATTGCAAGCACGGACAGAGATTTTACTTGAGGCATACAGCATGCAGATAAACATTGAAGCTATGACAATGCTGAGTATAGCCAAACGTCAGATTCTGCCAGCAGTGGTAAAGTATTCTGAACTTCTGGGCAATGCTGTTGGGGCTGTCAAAAATGCGGGCGTAGATTCCGAAGTACAGGTTGGTATGCTTGAGAAGGTTTGCAGCCTTATGAAGTCACTGCAAAATGGTGTTGACAGTCTTGAAAAAGTTGTGACCAGTACCGATGGAACTGAGGACGTTGTTGCACAGGCTGAAGATTACAGGGACAATGTTATTCCTGCGATGCAGGCGGTACGCCAGGCATCTGATGGGTTGGAAACTATTGTTGACGCAGATATTTGGCCGCTGCCGACCTATGCTGAGATGTTGTTTCTAAAGTAAGGCTATTTTCTACATACTAACAAGCAGGGAAGACGATGACCGTGAGATTAAAAAATCAGGGCTTGTACGAGGTTCGTCGTGAGCACGATGCCTGTGGTATCGGTGCAGTTGTAAATATTTCCGGGGAACGTAACCATTCAATCATCGAGTACGGCAAAGAGATTCTGCTAAATCTACATCATCGTGGAGCAGCCGGTGCTGATGAGGTTACAGGTGACGGGGCCGGGATTCTCTTTCAGATTCCGCATGAGTTTTTCTCTGCTGAGTGTGAAAGGTCAGGTTTTTCTCTTCCGCCAGCTTCTAAATATGGTGTGGGGATGGTATTCGGCTCGCAGCACAAAGAGCTTCGCAAAAAATGTGACGAAGTTCTTGAGGCTGCACTTACTCACTATGGCATGCGAGTTTTAGGCTGGCGAGATGTACCCACATCAAATGATTGCTTAGGCAAAATAGCTCTTGAGGCTGAACCTGCTATAAGACAGGTCTTCGTGGATGGAGCAGGATCGGAAGATGAACTACTGGAACGACAGTTATATTTGGCACGCAAGCAGACTGAAAAGTTTGTCAGAAAAAATTTCGGCCAAAAAGGCGAGGACTTCTATGTGGCCTCGCTTTCCTGCAGAACCATTTGTTACAAAGGTATGTTTATGGCCTGGCAGCTCTTTGCCTATTATCCCGACCTTGCAGATGATCGGGTTAACTCTGCCCTTGCCATCGTTCATCAGCGCTACAGCACTAACACATTTCCAAGCTGGCAGCTTGCTCAGCCACTGCGGTGCGTAGCTCATAACGGAGAGATAAACACCCTTAGCGGTAATCGCAACTGGATGCAGGCCCGTCAGATGAAGATGTCCAGCAAAGTATTCGGTGAAAACATCAGTGATGTGCTGCCGATTTTGACTTCCGAGGCGAGTGACTCTGCTTGTTTTGATAATGTACTTGAACTGCTGGTTCGTGCTGGTCGAAGTATGCCTCATTCGATAATGATGATGATTCCCGAGGCGTTCGGTTCAAGTTATCACATCAGCACAGATAAACGCGCATTCTATGAATATCACGCTTCTATAATGGAGCCGTGGGATGGTCCCGCCGCTATGGTGTCTACCGATGGCCGTATCGTTGGCGGAACACTCGACCGTAATGGTCTTAGGCCATGTCGCTGGCTTGTAACAACTGATGGTTTGGTTGTTATGGCCAGTGAAGCCGGCGTTGTCCAGTTCCCGCCGGAAAAAATCCAAAGAAAAGGACGTCTCCAACCTGGTCATATGTTTCTTGTTGATACGGTTGAGGGTCGGATAATTTCTGACAATGAGATAAAAAGCAAGATTGCCCGCCAGAGGCCTTATCGCAGGTGGCTGGACCAAAATAAAATAGAGCTCCGCGGTCTGTTTGATGTACCCAAACTGGTACACACTGACCCAGATACGTTAGCTCAGAGGCTGCGATTGTTCGGCTATACCCGCGAAGAGTTGAAAATGATTTTGCTGCCGATGGCCTTAAACGCCCAGGAACCGGTCGGCTCTATGGGTAACGATACACCTTTAGCGGTGCTTTCTGATAGGCCGAAACTGCTGTTTAACTATTTCAAACAACTCTTTGCTCAGGTGACAAATCCTGCGATAGATCCTTTGCGTGAAGGTCTGGTTATGAGCTTGATGAATTTTGTGGGCAAAAAGCCAAATATACTCGAGGAATCGCCTGAGCATTGCCGACAACTGAAGTTGCCGCACCCGATCCTAACCAATGAAGATATGGAACGCTTGCGTACCGCGAAAAGAGGAGACCTAAAAACGGTTAGCATCTCGTCGGTATTCGATATTAATGTCACTGATGTTGGTAGCGGCTTGCGACAGGCCCTGAGCGAATTGGTTGATTCTGCCCAGCAGGCTATCAAGGAAGGTGCCTCGCTGATAATAATCAGTGACCGCCAGGCTTCACAGACGAAGGCTCCTATTCCGTCGCTTCTGGCGACATCTGCGATCCATCACGGGCTGCTTAATCGCGGTCTTCGCGGCGAAGCAGGATTGATTGTTGAAAGTGGTGAGCCGCGAGAAGTAATGCATTTTTGCCTTTTGTGCGGCTTTGGTGCTAATGCGATAAATCCCTATCTGGCATTTGAAACACTCGACTATCTCCAACAAGAGGGTGAGTTTGCTGCAAACATCGAATCAGCCCAGATAGCGGACAACTATATTGCCGCGATTAAAAAAGGTATTTTAAAAACAATGAGCAAAATGGGGATTTCAACTTTACGCAGTTACACTGGCGCTCAATTGTTTGAGGCTATCGGCTTAAATCGTTCTCTTGTGGATGAGTACTTTACCAGCACAAGTTCGCGAATCGGCGGGGTTGGCCTGACAGAAATAGCACAAGAAGCCGTTTTTCGTCATAAAACCGCTTTCGAGCAGCGCCCCTCAGGGGTGCTTGAGTTAGATTTTGGTGGTGAATATCATTTCAGACATAATGGCGAGCAGCACCTTTGGAACCCGACAACAATAGCACGGCTGCAACATGCGGTCAAATACGCAGACAGCCAGGCTTATCATGATTACGCCAAGGCGGTAAACCAGCAGGCTCGAAAGCTGTACACTTTGCGCGGACTTTTTGAATTTGTTGACGGTAAACCGATACCAATTGAAGAGGTGGAACCTGCCAGTGAAATTGTCAAAAGATTCTGCACTGGTGCGATGAGTCACGGTTCAATCAGCAAAGAAGCACATGAGTGCCTGGCTGTTGCTATGAATCGTATAGGAGCAATGAGTAATACCGGCGAAGGTGGCGAAGACCCTTGCCGCTATAGACCCGAATCTAACGGTGATTCGAAAAACTGTGCTATTAAACAGGTCGCCAGCGGAAGGTTTGGTGTAACAATTAATTATCTGGCTCACGCAAAAGAACTCCAGATAAAAATAGCACAGGGTGCAAAACCTGGTGAAGGCGGCCAATTACCCGGACACAAAGTAACAGAAGAAATCGCAAAAATGAGATACTCAACGCGGGGTGTTACTCTTATTTCACCTCCGCCTCATCACGATATATACTCGATTGAGGACCTGGCACAGTTGATATATGACCTGAAGTGCAGTAATCCGGGGGTGAAAGTTTCGGTCAAGCTTGTCGCTGAGGTTGGAGTCGGCACAATTGCTGCCGGTGTTGCCAAAGGCAACGCAGATGAAGTGCTTATCAGCGGCCACGATGGCGGTACGGGTGCAAGCCCGCTTTCTTCAATCAAACATACCGGCTGTCCCTGGGAACTTGGACTGGCTGAGACTCAGCAGGTTCTGGTAATGAACAACCTGCGAGACCGAATCCGAGTTCAGACTGACGGCCAACTCAAGACCGGCAGAGATGTCGTAATTGCAGCCTTATTAGGAGCTGAACAATTCGGTTTCGGCACAGCCGCATTGGTGACGCTCGGCTGCACATTATTACGAAAATGTCACGAAGGAGCCTGTCCTTTCGGAATCGGCACGCAAGATCCTGAATTGCGGAAACGTTTTGCGGGAAAACCAGAATATATTGAGAGATTTATGTATTTTGTTGCCGAGGAAGTACGCCAGATTATGTCACGGCTCGGATTTAGAAAATTTGAGGATATGGTTGGCAGAGTGGACAAACTCCAAACCAGCAAAGCGATTGACCATTGGAAAACAAAGGGATTGGATTTTTCTGCTATTTTCCATCAGCCCGATGTCTCTGATGGAAATGGGAAAAGATATACTAATTCACAAGCTGACAAGCTTGGCGACCATCTTGATTGGCAGATATTGGATAAAGCCAAACCTGCAATTGAAGAACAGAGGCGAACCGTTATAGAGATGCCGATCCGAAATACAAATCGGACTGTCGGGGCAATTTTGAGCAATCGAATAATAAGTAAATATGGTGAAAAAGGATTACCTGATGACACACTGCAAATTGTCCTGCAAGGCTCTGCGGGTCAAAGCTTCGGAGCATTCCTGGCACCAGGTGTAACCTTGAAGCTTATTGGCGAAAGTAATGACTATCTCGGCAAAAGCCTTTCCGGCGGACGAATTATTGTCAAAACACCAGAAGATTCACCGTTTATCAGCCATGAAAATATCATTGTAGGTAATACTGTGCTTTACGGTGCCACCTCAGGTGAAGTTTTTATAAATGGGATGGCTGGAGAACGGTTCTGTGTGAGAAATAGCGGGGTAACCGCTGTTGCCGAAGGAGTTGGTGACCATTGTTGTGAGTATATGACAGGTGGATTAGTCGTTGTGCTTGGAAAAACCGGATGTAATTTTGCAGCAGGTATGAGTGGCGGCCTTGCTTATGTGCTCGATGAGGCACAATTGTTTGATACGATGTGTAACCTTGATATGGTCGAGCTGGAAAGCGTCTGGAAAGAAAAAGACAAAAAACTGCTGCACGATTTGATTGAACAGCATCTAAAGTGGACTGACAGCACACGTGCTCAATATATACTGGGCACATGGCCTGATATGGTAGGAAAATTTGTAAAGGTTGTCCCGATAGATTACCGCAAAGCATTGGAAAAGATGCGTGCCGCCCAACAGCGAGATACGGAAACAATACCAGCAACTGAAGAGGTGTTTCAATGGGCGAAGTAAAAGGGTTTTTAGAATATAGACGTCAGGAAGTTGGTCATCGGCTGATTGAGGAAAGAATATATGATTTTGACGAACTTGACCTGCCGCTTACACCTGATCAGATTCATCAACAGGCCGCAAGATGTATGGATTGCGGAATACCGTTTTGCCATGGCACTGGATGCCCATTGAAGAACTATATTCCCGACCTGAATGAATTAGTATATCAAGGCAAATGGCAACCGGCCTGCGAACTGCTTCATTCGACGAACAATTTCCCTGAAATCACAGGCCGAGTATGCCCGGCACCTTGTGAAGCTGCGTGTACGCTTACTATCAACGATGAACCAGTGTTGATAAAACACATTGAGTTTCAAATCGTTGAACGTGGCTTCAAAGAAGGTTGGATTAAACCATTGCCCGCTAAACAAAAAACTGGAAAAAAAGTTGCGGTAATTGGTTCTGGACCTGCTGGTTTGGCAGCTGCTCAACAATTGGCACGAGCTGGGCACAGCGTGATTGTCTTTGAAAAAGATGAGAAAATCGGAGGTTTATTGCGATATGGTATTCCGGATTTTAAGCTTGCCAAAAGTATTATAGACCGCAGATTAAAGCAGCTAATCGCTGAAGGTGTTGAATTTCAAACAGGCGTAAATATCGGAGAGGATATTTCCGCAAGGTATCTGAGAAAAATGTTTGATTGTATCTGCCTGACGATGGGTGCAGGTCAGCCTCGGGATCTCAACATAGTTGGCAGAGGTTACGAGAACATTCTGTTTGCTATGGATTATCTGAAAGCACAAAACAAACTTTGCAACAACGAGCCTGTAGATGAATCGGCAATTATCACAGCAAAGAACAAAGTTGTAGTCGTAATAGGCGGCGGTGATACAGGAAGTGACTGTGTCGGGACGGCCCGAAGACAGGAAGCTAAAGAGATTCACCAACTGGAAATTCTGCCTAAACCGCCGGAAACTCGGCCACCTGATACACCCTGGCCTGTGTGGCCACGAATTATGAGGGCCTCTACTTCTCATGAAGAAGGCTGCAATCGGCAATGGTTTGTATGCACCAAAAAATTCTCAGGTGTAGAAACACGAGTTACCCAGTTGCATTGCTGCCGGGTTGAGTGGTTCCAGAAAGATGGTTCCTGGAAGCTTAGGGAGTTGCCTGGTACAGAATTTACTCTTGATGCTGATATTGTACTGCTGGCAACAGGATTTCTTCATGTATCATATAGCGGTCTTGTAAAAGAATTCGACTTAAAACTCGATGAGTCAGGCAATATTTCGGTAGATAATTATCAGACAAGTCAGCCTGCGGTATTTGCTGCCGGTGATACA
>JAIVYN010000054.1:0-17014 GCA_048635425.1 Candidatus Aegiribacteria sp. | reverse complement strand
CCTGCCAAGTGATGCAACCGCTGAAATCTACTTTGATAATGGCACGGGCGAAGTTGATTATGATACGCCGTTGACTAATTCGCCGATAAGGATTTGGCCTGCCTGGCAGGATAAAGCCGGTTTCGGGATGGGCAGATTCGGTGCTGGTGATTTCGATTATGAGTCGGCAGCAGCGGTTGGATTTGGGAAGGGCAGTTTCGGGCACGGTCAGTTTGGCCTTGATGCTGATACGATTGAATGGATAAGCCCGCCGCTTATGGCTGGCGTTTATAAGTTTGGTGTTAAGGTTACCGACGGGGCGGGCAACCAAAGCAGTGCCAGCGAAACTGAGCCAATCACAGTGACACCAGCGGCAAGACCCGCTGAGCGAGTAAGCATTTCTTCATTCGATAAACAGACGAATCAATTGGTGCTGGAGATACAAGGGAATCCCCAGTGAAACTGTGGGCTAAATATTAGTGGATAAGGGAGAATATTATGGCTGAAGTGTATCCATCTGATAATGAGTTGTTAAACATACAGTCTGACAGCGAGACCGGTGTTGAGTATATAGCAACCGGTACGGCGCCTTACTATCTGGAGTTTCGAAAATTGCTGTATCGGCTATCGTTAGCTACACGGCGAGCGAACGACTTGAGAGTCTATGACGAGGGCGGGCTGGACGTTGGCGTAAAATCTGGCAAGTTCTGGTTAGATACGGAGCTGATAAACTATGCCGGCTCGTCGGATAATACTTTAGCGGATGATAAAGCAAATATTTACATCTATCTGAATTCGTCTGCTTCTCTTGTAATCAACGAATACAGCAGTTTCCCTGATATGGCAACTACGCCGCATATTCGGCTGGCGATGGTAAGCACCTCGGGCGGGGACATCGACTCGATAACTGATTGTCGAGCGGGCCATAATGCTTTGGTGCCATACGGAGCCGGTGGTGTGAAAAAGACCATCGAGGCACATACCAGCGATGACACACTTACGACAGCGGAATCCGGTAGTGTTCACAGTAACCTTGGCGCCACTGGGACAGTTACGCTTACGCTGCCTGCCGCGGCACCTTCGGGGACGGTATTTAGCTTTGCAGTCCAGGCCGCTTACGAGTTCCGTATTGACCCCGGTACAGCGACAATCCGAGACGACAGCGGCCAGACAGCGGACAAATATAAATCAGCTAATGCGGTCGGAGAATGCCTTAGCCTCGTAGCTGATTCCAATGGCGATTGGTCAACCATTGCGAAGAATGGAACCTGGACAGAGGAGGCGTAAATATGCTCATTTCCACAACCAAACCACCAGCCGGCTCTGTTGGATTAAAAGAAGTCAATAAAGATTTTTGTGCTGCTTCAATCGGAGCACAAGGAGTATATCCGAGAAGGCATTTTGTTCCGAAACTCATCGAACCTCTTGATGATACTTCACAATGGGATACTGGTATACACGTAACTAAAGCTGCGGATACTACTAATTATATTTGCTCACAGGCAAGTACACCACAGTCAATGAAGTGTACAAAGCAAACCGGAGACACTTCCTCTTTTACAACCAAAACGATTACCGAGATTGATTTAACTAATACTCTGGTATATGTACGATTCTACGTGCACGAAGGTAGTGGTGCTTCATCTTGGGACAAAATTTCAGTGATTTCTCTTATTGTCGGTGATAGTACCTTTTCAAATTACCAGATGATGAAGTTTGTGGAAGGTGATTATGTGACGGGGCCTGGCTGGTACAAGAGAATTATTGCACCGAAGATGGGCAATATGGACGCCGGGACCTACCCGTTATGCTGGGAGCATGTTACAAAGCTTCGTGTTCGCATTGATTCGGCAGGAAGCGATGATACGCCGGCGATAACCTGGGATAAAATAATGTTCATTCCTCATTTGGCTCAGCCCCAATATGCTATCGCTCTGGATGATGGCTTCGATGATGATTATAAATTTGCAGCTTATTTGAGTGCGAAGGGGATTAGAGGCACATTCTTTATCGTTCCTTCGAAAATTGGAACGAGTGGTTACTTGACATTAGAACAGCTTCATCAGATACATAATGCCGGTCATCTGGTAGCCAATCATAGCTGGAGCCATAAATATTTGAAGACGGATAACCTCACTGCGGCTGAACTTATCGAAGAGATTACAAAAGCAACGGACTGGATGTGTGCTAATGGCTTTGCAGACGGAGCGAGGATATTTGCTTTGCCGGGAGGAACTGCTAACTGGGAGGATGGGTTTAACAACATTTATAAAGAAAGATGGTTTGACCTGTTGCGGCTTTCAACAACCTGCCACGACGTCGGCTTCTTTGACCCAACAATACAATGGACTAATTCATTTGACGATACAACAACTGCGGTATCCCAGGTCAATAAAGTAATAAACGCAGGAACGATTATGGTTACAGGATGGCATTCAGTAAATGAAGGGACATCGTTTACCTGGGCCAACTGGAAAACGCACATTGACAACGTGGCGACAAAACGAGACGCAGGAAGTCTCGATATAGTAACTATGGCAGACTTGTTGGGTATAGGAGTCTAAGATGGCGAACGAAATACATGTAGATTACACGTCCGGCAGTACGCTTTATGCCGTTGTTCGTAACGGGGCGGGAGAAGTCTGGTATGCTGGAGGGCAAGTTTTTGAGTCCTGGGGGACAGGTAGCCGTGCTGCAGATGATTACGATATATCCCTTACAGATAAGAGTGGCCACAGATATGTGGGTAACTTTGATAGTAATATCCCTGCAGGTAGATATTCCATTCAAATATTCTTGCAGGCCGGAGCTAATCCTGCTGATAGTGATAACCTTGTGGGAGGTGGCAAAATTGTATGGTCTGGGATAGGCGAAGTAACCAGTGATAAATTGCTTGCCAACAAGGCTGTCCAAAACAAATCGACTGGAGAAATTAAATACTACGATGATGATGGGCAAACAGTCCTTCTGACTCACACTCCTACTGATGCTGAAGCGACTATCACAAGAACGTTGAGTTGATAAAAACTATGAATATTGGGGAGATACAAAATGGGTAGTTTTGCAGATTATTGGGAAAACGAAATTTTAGACCATCTTTTTGGCAAGGGATTATATAACGCCACTTTGGGAACTGGTGGAACTTACCCTGATGTTACGATTTATGTGGGGCTATCGACTGCAGAACCACTCGATGACAGTTCGGGATTAGCCGAGCCAAGTGGCAATGCTTATGCACGAGTTTCGACCACTGGTGCTGACTGGAACACTGCATCTGGTGGGACACTCGATAACGCCAATGAGATTGCTTTTCCAGAGGCTACCGGTAGCTGGGGGACGATAACTCACTTTGCCTTATTTGACGCAGCAACAGGTAGTAATATGTTGGCCTATGGGGCATTAAGCACATCTAAGACTATCGGCAGTGGGGACACGGCTAAATTTGCCGCGGGCGATTTAGATGTATCGTTAGATTAAGTCCCCGCCGTTTAGCTTCGCAAAACGAAGCTGCGGGGAAAGGAGGTTAACTAATGGCGACTATAAGTAAGAATTGGGCTTCTCAGAGTCAAATAATAGGTACTGGCGACGGTTACGTAACACTGTCCGGAACTACAGAGTCGTTCTCTTCGGATGTCGACTTGGAAACAAACGGCTACGAGGGAGCTCACATCATTATCGAAATCAACTACGATGCTACTCCGACTGATGAGGTTAAGATTAAACTATACGGCTCTCTCGATGGTACCAACTACGATGATACGCCCATCTGGGAGATGCGGGGGGATAAGAGTGTTGACCCACAGCAGCTAAGTTTCATTGTCAAAGACCTTGCACACTTCAGAATTGGCGTTCAACAGACCGGTTCAACTGACAGCCACGATGTCCGTGCCTATGTCCAACCGTGGAACTATACATCCTCATAGAACAGAAGGAGATTAAAAATGGCACACGTGCACGTAAGGGAAATAGGTGTAGCTATAAACGGCAGAGGTAAGGTCAATTTGATTTTTCATATTCCCATAGACAGTCCTGTTGTGGGAATTGTTCCTACGCCAACCAGCTCAATTGAATCGGAGCTTGAATCAGGCGAAATAAGCGCGTTGGCCGCTGGTACTGTGGTGGAGCTCTCAAGGGACATTATTGCATTGGAAACACAAGCAACTGTTGACATTGTAGCTGCAATAAAGGCCAGTTGGCAAAGTGTAAAGTCTACATATAACGCTAATTACAATTTCAAATACAAGCACTATGGGCAAACAATAGTAGATGCCACAACTTAAATCCACAAGAGGAATTCGCTTAAATAGAAGCCATCCTTTCAGTAGAGGCCTTGTCGGTTTCTGGCTATTCAATGAAGGCTCAGGCGGTCAAGTCTTTGATTTGAGCGGGTATAATCTTTTGCAGACTTTATCTGGTCCTGAATGGGTAGCCAGTAAATATGGTTCTGGTGTAAGTTATGTTAGTGGTAATAGTGATTACGGATATGTTGCTCATAGTTCATTGATTGATTTCGACCGCTACGACCCATTTACAGCAATAGTATTTGGAAAAACGACTGCACCAGAACGAATATTGATAAACAAAATGCACGATACCTCCCCCTATCAAGGTTGGCATTTAGCAACTGAAGCAACTGGTACAATATCATATATGAGACGAGGAGGAACTTTATCCAGTCATCGAACTTTTGTGCAAAGCCAATCTACAACTTGGGGTTCTGGCCTGCCTGTTATGATAGCAGTTACCGATAATGGTGCTGGAAATGCTGCTGGAGTAAAGTTGTATGGTAATGGTGTACCATTAGCTATGACAACAACCGATGATGATTTACAAGGAACATCATTAACTACTTCAGTATTAGACATATCCCGTTTTATAGGGGTAACAACCAACTATTATACAGCAACTTACGACTTAATCTTGATATATAATAGGGTTCTTTCTGCTTCTGAGGTCGCCTTACTCTACCGAGAGCCATTTTGTATGTTTGGGAGAGTAAATAGGCCTGAGTTGATAGGTGGCCAAATCGTCAATCTTGCAGGCAGTTCCGTGGCTTTGTCGTCCTTAAATGCAACAGCAAAAGTAATGCGAAAAGTCGGTGGAAATGTAGTAGGTACCTCTGATGTCGCGGCACTACTAAATTCGATTCGCAGCTTACTAGAGGTCGAAAGGGATTGGTTAAGAGAAGCACTTTTTAATGGAATGACTGCTAATGCTTTTAAGCTTGGTACGACCTTGAGTTTGGGTTGGTTCTGGGTTCGTGTTGCCGGCTGCTCTGTGCTCTACCGCGGCTTCAGTATGGGAGAAATAGATTTTGTGAATATATTGGCTGTTGATGAGAAGAATGCCCTTGAAATCTCACCATCGAGCTACATTTCACACAACAGCAGTTCGACATACTTTTATGTTGTTCGTCGATTTAACAATTGTGGCTATCAGGAATGTACCTTAGCTGCTTCGGTAAAGGTTTCAATAGAATCAAACGGTGAGCTGGCGGAGCCGCAACCAAACAAAGTTTTCGATTCAGGAGCCAAGCTCGTAGATGGCAACAAGATAAAGCTTGTTTGGTACTATTGCCTCCTCGAACAAAAGTCGCAACCGATGTGTTTCAATGTTTATTATGACGGTCGGACAGGACAAATTGACTATGAAAACCCTCTTGTCATAATTAGTTATAAGGGGCGAAAGTTTTACAGCTACCAAAGTGGTGCACTCGAAGCAGGCAGGTACTTGTTTGCTATAAGGACCGAAGACGCCAGCGGTAAAGAAAACAGTTCTTTAGCGCGGCTGAGAATCCAATTCGATCCCACAAATCCGGACGCGATTGATATTTTAAGTGCCGAAGGAGTCTGACACACTGACGGAAAAACGGATTTGGTGCATACGAAACTCCCAGTGAAACTGGGAGCTAAATATAAGATACACAATACGATATACAAAACTATGTCTAACAAAATCGACTTTTTCCAATCAGCACAAACACAACTGGCACTTCCGACCGCCTCTATTTCAATTTTGGTCGATGGGACATTGTGTCCAGCGCTGGAACCGGTAGAGATTATTCGCGGCGGTTGGCCGGAATTTAGCTGGGCCAGACTGGCTTACAATCCTGCTGCGTACCCAGATTCCGGCTTGACAGCTGCCGAAGAGATCGAGACCTTATTTGCTATGGGAAAGACTGTTTGCATCCGGCAATATTTTAACGGTGTCCCGCCAGGTGCAGCAGCTTTTAGTCTCCCAATCTTTTGCGGTCAAATAGAAAGCATCGATACAAAGTTGGCGTCCGACGGTGAAAAGGTAGAAGTAGTAGCGAGAGATTCCAGCGCAAATTTAAAGCGGATCACAGTTTATGGCCAGCGTTTGGCAGAGGCAAGTAACTCCAGTTTGTTTTTGGCTGGTCTTGATACAACATTTAATCCGGATGGTAAGGCCAATGCCAATCCGGAACCAATAAAAGTTAATGGCAAGAGCTACACAAGCTTTTGCGCTGAACCATCGCAAGGCAAACTCTGGAGCTATGCAGAAGTAATTGATTACCTGCTTTGTGAATATTTGACGGCAAGTCAATTACAAACGCCGAGCATAGGTCAACTGAGGGCATTGACCGATAACCAAGTAGTTCGCGACCTCGATGTCACAGGATTAAATCTGATAAAGGCCCTGTACCGATGCTGTGAGAGGATCGGCTTGAGGTTCAAGTTCGTCCCTCGGCTTGTGCCTACCGGTCCTGGCCAGGCAATTGTGTTTTATAAAGCCGGCACAGGCAGAACCGTTGAGCTGAATTGCCAGCAAGCTGGAGAACAGTTCAGCATATCAAAGACAAATATCGCAGCTTTGCACAGCAAGAAAAATTTTTGGCCAATAACGCACAAGTATATTGGTCAAGGCGACTTCAAAATTATAGAAGCGACCTTTGAGTTGGCCAAGGCCTGGGATGGCAGCCTTGAGGACATCAGCTATGATAAATTTTCACCCTCGACCAATCCTGATTTCTATCAGGTAAAAGATGTATATCGCAAATGGTGCCTTAACGAGGCGGGGAACTATAGTGGCGCTCCATACAATCAGGGTGAAGCGTTTGACTTTTCCAAGATTTTCGGCAGCGGTGATTTCACTCGTAGCAGTAGGCGCTTCCGACCAACTTTAACCACCGATAAACAGGGAAAATCATTAGGTTATTTTCTCCAGGTATCGTTCGATGACGGTTTGCATTGGTGGCAGTACCTTCATGCTTTTAATATCCTGCTCAATGAGTGCGGAGTGTGGCTCAGCAGCGACAGGCTCGATGTTGATACCTGGGTGGCGGCGCTGAAAGGAGTGTTGAAATTCAGAATAACTGCCTCGGTAATTAGTGATGAGAGATTAACTTGTATAGTTTCCGATGGCCCTGTCAATTCAACAGTTCCCGTGGTTGAGCATATTATTACGCTGCCCCGTCAGTTCAAGTATCGCAGGGTTTCGGACCAGAGCATCTTCGCGGATCCTTATGATGAGACGCTCGGCACTGCGGACGAGGTCGATGATACTGATGCTTTGTATGAGTTTGTCCGGCACAGGGCAGCGGTTTCGTCCGAGACCATCGAGACCATTGACATACAAACACCGAATCTTGTGTTTGATTACAAAGTTGGTGACAGAGTAAGCACAAGTCCCGAAAGCAGAGACCTTTTGGCCTGCAGGAGCGATAACCGAAGCAGAAGCTGGATAGAACGAGTGAGGATGGATTTTGAAAAGCAGTGTACGAATTTGAAAATCGTTCGACAAAGGGGCTGAGAATTATGGTCAGCGGAGAGAATATTGTAGATGGTCAACAAATACTGGAAAGACTTGCTCGGCAAGGCTCTGAGCAGATTCAGGAAATATCCGTTGTCACTTCACCCGGCGCCAGGACGGCTGCGTGGGCCGTCAAGGTCAAAAGTAATTCGTCATACAATTTCTATAATGTCGTCGCAGTAGTGATAGGTGATGTCGGCTCGATACCTGTTGAAATAGGTCAGCAAACGCTGGCTGTCAATCTGGCTGAATCGTTTCAGCAACAAGGAACCCTGTCGGCAGGAACGTATGCGGTAATGTTCAGAGTCGGCGACAAAAACGTGTTCCACGTTAAACCGTGACCGTTGTCCCGTGACCCAAGCGACGAGTTACAAACCATCAAATACGAGGTAAGTGATGCCTGAGGTGAATTCCAAATCGTGGCAGTTTAACCGGCAGATAAATGTTTCTGTACTGGTTCAGTTGGTTTTTTTGGCATCTTTGATTGTGGGCAGTTGGGTCAATTTGCAAAGACAGCTTGATTTGCTCCGGCGTGATGTGGGTATGCTGCTGCAATGCCAGCAGAATTTTGAGCAGAAGCTTGAGTCGCTTTGGAGCAAAAGCATTTCATACGAGTATCGCCTGCGGGCAATGGAGAAAGTGTCTGAAGGAAGCCGATGAGGCCTTCTAAGCATACTGCATTACCAATTAACGCAGTTACATTTTCGGGGCTCACAGCGGTTTTTAAGGATATTCCAAACACCGGGTGTTTCTCTGCAAAGGCTGATAGAAACATCCTTGTCAAAGCTGCGAATGGTATCGATTAAGAAATTATAAAATTCGACACGTTGTTTCGGTTGATAACGGAGCTTGCCATCCGACGCCCCTCTAACAAAGTGATAATTGAAGAGCTTTCGAGCACGGTTGCCATACGCATCTGCGGCCAGACGAAAATGGCCGGTCAAAAGTCTTAACATGCCGAGCGTTATGTTTTCAGGCCTGATGACAGTTAATGTTTTCCGGATTAAATCGGCATATCCATTTTGCCAGTTCGCGCAGAGAATACCCGGATCAATGCGAAACCGGATTCTATAGCCGTGCTCCTGGCATCGTTTTGCTGCATTAATCCGTTCATCAAGGTCGGCCGTGCCCAATTCATACTGACTTATTATCTGCTGAGGGTTAAGGCTCCAGGAGACGACAGTGTGGCTGTTTGGTTCGACATTTAAAAGGTTATCGATATTACTGCTTTTGGTCAGCAACATCAGAAAGCCATTGGAAAACTCAGAGAAAAATGGAACCAATAGTTTTGTCAGACCGGTGACGTGGTCAAGTGCGAGACTGTCGAGCATCTCGCCCATATTAAAGCTGGCCTTACCACGGGAATTGGCCAAGGTCTCTCGAATCTGCCTGAACATTGTGTCGTAATTAATATTGATTTTAATGAAAGGAGAGTATTGACGATAGACAAATGCCAGATAGCAATATATGCAATAATAGGGACAACCGTTTGAGAGGGGAACTAACTTATAATAAGGACAGCAACGAACATTCGAGCCAAGCCGGCCATCGAAGCATCCTACAAAAGACGAGGTTGCGCCAATCATCAAAGTCCTTTTTCCGGCCAGCAGTGCCTGGGCCGGTGACATATATGGCGAAGGAGGCTTTCTCTGGTACTTTATTAGCTGAACTTTAGCCGATGGGAACAATTCCAGGATTCGCTGCGCCTCAGGGTGATCTGCAATTTTCTGCCACAACAATATAGTCTTAGGTCTGAATTTGTTCGCTGTGTCCATAGCAACACCTTTGCCCCGCATTCAAAATTTTGCGGTCCCGCACAGTGGTATTATAGCTAAAAGCACAAGATATATCCAAAGTTAAGGAGCGTAATTATGAAAAAGACAGGAAAGTACAAAACAGCAAAAGCACAAATAAACGCAATACTTTTTGTTTGTGTATTTACATGCTTTTTGTTGTCTGGCTGCGACAGTTTGCGTTTTGCGCCGTCTGAGGCACAAAAGCAGAACGCCTGGCTGCACAACCGCACCACCACGATTGTTGCTGATACCGCAAGGCTCGAGAATTCTTCAGAGAAGCTGCAAGCACTAACGCAGCTAAGCGAAATACAAAGTCGAGCGTTTAGTTCTCATTATGGTCTACCGAAAGAATTTCCGCAGGCCGAAACCGCTGAAGATGTCCTTACCCAATCGAACTGGCAGCTTGCCCGCACGGCTTTGCAGCAAGGAGCCGAACGGCCTGATGCCTGGGAAGTTGCCGACTCTATGCTGGAGTTGGGTATCGGGATTTGTGCGTTGCTTGGTGGAGTTTATGGAACAAGAGCGGTTGGATTCTTAAGACAAGCAAGGACAAAATCGAAAGCCCTGCAGGAGATTATTGCCGGCAACGAACTTTATAAAAAGCACAACGAGTCTTCTGCTTCTGCATTCAAACAAGCCCAAAGCAACCAATCGCCCCAAACCCGCCAAATCGTCGCCAAGATGAAAACCAATGCGTAATGACTTAACGAGTGGTTTTAGAGATTCTTCCCCTTAGGCTAATTCAGGGCTAAAAGTTAGAATTCCTTATGAACACTCTGAACAGGGAAGTTCGATTGTGGATAAGAAACGACGGACTTCCGAGCCGGTGCTGATAAGTGAGATTCTGCCTGCTGTTATGCTGGATATCGAAAAACGGATGCAACGGCACCATCGAGTAGAAGCTGGTATTGATATAGCCGATTATACTATTAAAGAGTAGATTGGGACAGTTTACCTTTCAAAATAACGGTAAAAATCCTTACGGTGTCCGACTCTTACGACAAGAACAAGGACCTGTCTTTCTTTAACTGTGTACGCTATGCGGAAATTGCCCGAACGGATCTTGAAGAACTCAGGTTTGCTTTTTATTGGATCGCCTTTGCTACAAGGGTCCTGGGCTAAAGATGAGATTTTGTCCATTATTTGCCGTTGATTTTTTTTGGCCTGTTTCCTTATAAAATCAGCGGCTGTATCTGCAATCTTAATCTTGTAAATCTTCCCTGATTTAGCCATTCGTCATTACTGTTTATAATCCAAGTTCTTTTTTGAGACTGCCGAAGCTAATAAACTTGCCCTTTTTCAATGCTTCCTTAGCAAGCTCCAAATCCATCTGGTCTTCAAGCTGTTCTAACAATCTCATATCATCGATTGGGACAACAGCAAACAACGGTTTGTTGTTGCGTTCAACACAAATCCGTTCTCCAGCATAAGCAACTTTATTAGCATAATCCGATATCTCTGAACGAAATTCACTTACTTTTACAACTGTCATTGCACTACCCTTTTTAAGTACATTTTGTACGTTTATATATATTCGTATAAATTGTACAAAATGTTAAAATAAAAGTCAATCTTTTTACAGAAAAAAATTTAGTAAAGCCACTTTTATTAAAAAAACCCATTTTTAGCGTGATAAGGAAGGATTTCTAAGCCAAACAACCACTTAAACTGTTCGTTTATAACACTCTCAATTGATAATCTTAGGTCCGGATAAATAATCTTCTAAGCCGGTTCGGATTGATGAGATTCTGCCGGCCGTGATGGCCGATATCAAAAAGCGGATGCAGCGGTCTGACTAAAATTCCGATTCGAAAACAACGAAATTCAAATCGAGCAGAGATTCCTTGACGCCGATTAGCGATTCTGCTATCTTGCATTCATAATGAGAATCAAATTTTTAAAAGAGAGGACATTATGAAACGAAGGACATTTCTTGGATTAAGTGCCGGTACCGCCAGCGGTCTCTGCCTGCACGGCTGCACAAGTTTCGATGCGATGTTGGAAGGTTCAAAGGACCCGTTCAAGATTTCCCTTGCACAGTGGTCGTGGCACAGAAGGCTTCGCGGTCAACAACAGCCCAAAATGGACAATCTTGATTTCGCCGGCGAAGCTCGCCAATTCGGCATCGAGGCAGTTGAGTACGTCAATCAGTTTTTTAAGGACAAAGCCAGAGACACAAAGTATCTGGCTGAGATGAAGAAACGCGCAAAAAATAACGGCGTCAAGTCCGTATTGATTATGTGCGACGGCGAAGGAAACCTTGGTGACCCCGACCCGCAGCGCCGTACCCAGGCGGTTGAAAACCACTACAAATGGCTCGAGGCGGCCAAGTACCTCGGCTGTCACTCGATACGTGTCAACGCCAGCTCCAAGGGCTCATACGACGAACAGCTCAAGCTAGCCGCCGACGGCCTGCGGCGTCTAAGCGAAAAGGCCATTGAATACAAGCTCAACGTAATCGTAGAAAACCACGGCGGTCTATCGTCCAACAGCCAGTGGCTTACCAGCGTTATCAAAAAGGTCAGCCTGCCTAATTGCGGGACCCTGCCAGATTTCGGCAATTTTCCACCGGAAGCCGATATTTACAACTCCGTCGAAATGATGATGCCCTACGCCAAGGCTGTCAGCGCAAAGAGCTATGACTTCAACGACACCGGCGACGAGACAAAGATTGACTACTACCGAATGATGAAGATTGTCCTTGATGCCGGCTACAAAGGCTATGTCGGCATCGAGTACGAAGGCGAGAGGCTCAACGAAAACGATGGTACCTTAGCCACGAAACGGCTGCTGGAAAAGATTCAAAAGAATCTTATGAATGTTTAAAACGAGCATCGAGTATGATTGTCGGCGTACTAACAGCTCATTTATCTATGCAGGGGATAACTTCGCTAAAGGGAAAAAGAAGCATCATTAAAAGCCTAATCGGCCGATTGAAAAGCAGGTTCAATATCTCGATTGCAGAAGTTGACCATCAGGACAGTAAGACCAGCGCCGTAATCGGGATATCAATAGTCAGCAACGACACACACTTCATAGACCAGCAGTTTGACGCCATTATAAATTTTATGCGCAACGATGGCCGATTCTATCTCAGCCAAATCCAGCGGGAAACCTTCTCGTAAAATCAGCGTCTTGTGAACTTATCAAATACCGTGATGACGGGCAGGACGTTGCCGTCATCATCGAACATGCCTCTTCTTCGAAGACCTCCCATGACCGCGGGCTCCCACCAAAATACGCCTTTGCCTCTGTTGTAAGGACCCAGACTATGACTATCATAGACAGTGAAACCTTGTTAAGTTTATTTTTCCTTTTCATTATTTTCGCCATTCCTTCCCCACTGATATTTATATTTTCACATTTGAAATCAGGTAGTATTACAGAATCTTATCGACAATAAACCTTGCGCCGAGAAATATATCCACCGCCGTTGCCGCATAAAGGACGACCTGTCGCAACTGCCGCATTCGTAATTTCGCACGTATCATAAAGAAAATAATCGCAGCCACAATTGCGCCAAGCACATACATTTTTCCGGCTTCTGTAAAGAGTCTTGCGTATTCTGCCCCCATTCCTAAAAATGTCTGAAAATACTTTGTTGCCAGCAGTAATGTAACAATAGCAAGAGTGCACATAATCGCTGTGGCAGCCAGGACCCATCCGCGGTCGGCGAATCCGGCCGAGGCGAGTCCCTGCATACCTTCGCCAATAAGTACCGAACAGCACAACATAGGTATGGTGAACCAGATAATCGGGCTGACCTCAAAGAAAGATTCGCAAAAGGCTAAAGTCGTCCCGATAGCAAAAATTACTATTACGCCAAACCGCCGAGCAACCAGCAGCATAGAAAAACCCACAATCAACGCCGCCACTGGAATGTGATAAAAGCCGATTAGAGTTGTGTTTTGCTTGGCCTTGATAAGCGGAGCTAACAAGCCTAACAAATCAGCAAGATGTAATCTGGCCTGTGTTGAAACCGGGAACAATCGGTAGTGAGCGGATACCTGGAAGAAAAACACTATTGCTAAAAACGGAAAAACCGCAAGTGGAATCCTTAACCATCGCCATTTGGTTTTGGGGCCAAACGCAGCAGGGCAAAATAGCCATGGTATAGCCGCCACTAAAAGAGCCGCCGTTGGGTGAAATTTTACTAACCCAAGTGTAAATGGTCCAAAGCCGTAAATGGCCCCTGCAAAAAACGATTCACCAAATCCAGCCACCCACCGCCTACTGAGCACGTAACAACCCAGAGAGGCCAGAGGAGCATTCACAACCATAAGGTATTGCCATCTGCCGAAGTTTTTGAAATACGGCTGATACAGATACCCGGCAAAGGCAGCATACATCATCGCTGCTAAGGCAAACTTGGCATATTTCGTATTTCGCATTTCCTGCTTTGTTACGCGCCACAAGGCTTCTGCAAAATTGAGGTTAGGCATATATTATTTAAGAAAATCTGTCTTTTTGATTTTCTTAAATAATCGGCTAACTACTTATTACACAAGAACATACTGTTTGAAAAGAAAAAAACAAGAAGCAATTTTTTCTTTTCAAATCATGCCTAACCTCAATTTTGCAGAAATCATACACGCCACTCATGAACCGGGTCACGAACGACTACTTATTTCAGGACCACTTTGCCGGTGCCGGTAGTGATTCTCCCTATCTTATAGACCCGCTCGCCGAACCTTGTCAATTTTTTAGCTATTGAATTAGCGAAGTCTTCAGCCACTATCAGCACAAACCCTATCCCCATATTGAATACTCTGAACATTTCCCCTTCTTCGACCGGTCCTGTCTTCTGCAAAAACGTAAATATCTTATGTTCTGGCCAGCTCGATTTTTTTATAGCTGCATTGCAGTCTTTTGGCAGCACTCGCGGAATATTTCCCATCAGACCGCCGCCGGTAATATGTGCCATTCCGTGCACGACTCGTTTGACCTTGTATTGCGACAGCAATTTTATTATCGACCGAACATAAATTCGCGTCGGCTCTAACAATGCATCGCCCAGCACAGCACCGTCGAGCTCACCGAGACAATCGGTCATTTTGAGCTTCGCTTTTTTGAAACAGATATTGCGAACCAGCGTATAGCCGTTACTGTGAAGTCCGTTTGAAGCAAGACCCAGAATCACATCACCTTTTCTTATTACTTGGCCTGTAATTATTTTCTTCCGCTCGACAATCCCAACGGCAAACCCGGCCATATCGAAATCCCCCGCCGAATAGGTATCCGGCATTTCAGCGGTCTCCCCACCTATCAGTGCGCAGTTGGCCTCTCGACAGCCCCTCGCAACGCCTTTGACAAGCTCAGCTACTATTTTCGGCTCCAGCTTGTGAACCGCCAGATAATCGAGAAAAAACAACGGCTCGGCGCCCTGCACGAGCATATCATTAACGTTCATCGCAACCAGGTCGATGCCTACGGTATCGAACTTCTTTATCTTGCCAGCTAACTGGACCTTACTGCCAACGCCGTCTGTGCAGGCCACAAGGACAGGATTCTTGTAATTTCTTTTGAACAGTCTTTCGTCATAGTCGAGCCGAAACATCCCCGCAAATGCATTATGCAATTGAATAACCCGCGGACCGAATGTGCTGGCAATGGCCGAGTGGATTTGCCGGACCATCTCCTCCCCGGCATCGATACTCACACCCGACATCTCTCCGATGCGTAGGTGTATAACCTTGACCGGCCCGCCGCCCTCGGCGCAGGCGGCTCGTTCCACCATCACCAGCATGTTCTCCATGAGGGATACCTCATGCACGGTCTCTGCCCCTCTCGCTCAGTTCCTTCGAAACTCGCTTCGCTTCCTCTCCCTTCACGGCGGCCGCTATCTCAGCAACTAGGCTGGGTATGATCTTCTCCACCGAGGGAAGGCAACCCTCTTCGAGCGTGAGGGTGTCTTCAACCTGGACCGCGTAGATGACCACATCATCCGGCATCTGGAATCCGAGGCGGCGTCCGAGAGCAAGCGCCGTAACGATATCGATGTCATGGAAAGAGGCAAGCCTCGGGGTGATCTTCATATCGTCGGGCCTGAGACGAAAGACCGTCCCGGGTTCCTCGTTATTAAGCTGAAGCGCGTCTATGATGAGGGCCCTGTCGTACCCTTTGAGCATCTCGATCAGGTCCATGCCCGCCAGCTCGGCCTCGAGGATATCCGCTTCGTCTCCGAGCTCATCACGGAGCGCACGAGCGGTGTATATACCCACACCATCGTCACGGAGTACAGTATTCCCCAAACCGAGAATGATCATATTCATTTAGGAACCCCCGGCTGAAACTTCACATCACCTAGAACCCGTCTGGATCGTCTCACCATCCTCGTTCTTGATCTCGACGGTCAGGGGCATCTGGCCGGGAAGACTGTGTGTGGCACAGCTGAAACATGGATCGAACAGCCTGAAAGCCATTTCCACCATGTTGAGGAGTCCATCCGTAACCTCTCCATCCTTCTTGATGAATGTCTGTGCGGCCTTCTTTACGGCCATGGAGATCGGTGCATTGTTATTTGTCGTGCCTACGATCATATTCGCTTTCGTAACGATCCCGTTCTCGTCGGTCCAGTAATGGTGCGTCAGAGTCCCCCTCGGGGCCTCGATGATACCGACGCCTTCGGACGGAGTCGTCGAAGGCACGACACGCACGTTAGGATCGAGAATTTCTTCGTCATTGTAAAGTTCCAGCATCCGTTCAGCCGCATAGAGCAATTCAATGAGTCTCGCCCAATGAGCCGCGAGCAGCTTATGAGAGGGCTTCCCCCCCAAAGTCTCGTACATCTTCTCGAAGTGAGCCTGCGCTTTCGGGGTCGCCATGCCATCTGCCGCATTGAGGCGCGCGAGCGGCGCCACTTGATAAATCGATGTGCCCTGGCCCTCCATGAAACCCTTCCAACCCATCTGCTTCAGATAGGGAAACTTCAGATAGGTATAGGGCTCCACATGCTCTGCGATATACTGTGTGTATTCCGGCTCACTGTATTTGAAGAGCTCCTTCCCATCCGTATCGACCACCCTTACTTTTCCTTCATAAAAGGTGACCTTGTTCTGATCATCGACGAGCCCCATATAGTTAGTCACGAGCTCGTATCCATCGCCCATGATAAGATCGACGTATGCCTTATTACCGAGAACAACATCATCGAACAGCTTCAGTCCTAACTCGCCGAACTTGATCTGGTCCTCGACCATCGGTCCGAGCTTTTCCCATTCATCCCTATTGAGGGCTTTGCTCACACCTCCCGGTAAGTTCCATACGGGGTGCGTCGCCCTGCCGCCGACGATGATCTGGATTTCCTGCGAGATAGCCCTTTGCCTTATGACTTCCTTGCCGACCTCCAGACCTAACTTGCCTATCAAACCCAGAATGTTTCTATCAAAGGCCGGTGCGTCGGGTCCAACGACAAAATCAGGCGCCGCCAGGGCATAGAAATGCACAGCATGGCTGTGAATGAAATG
>JAIVYN010000053.1:0-17046 GCA_048635425.1 Candidatus Aegiribacteria sp. | reverse complement strand
GCTATCGAGGCGCTCGGGTCGCTTCGGCGCGTTGCCCTATTCTCCCCGATAGCAATGACATTATACCTATACATGCTGTTGCCTTAAAGCGTTAAATCATCTATATGTCTTACATCAAAATGACCCTTAATATTTACCAACTTTTTTGCAGTTGAACCTGAAAATTTGAACATTAGAATTTTGAATTTATTTCGGATTTAGGATTTCGTGCTTCGTGCTTTTCACAATTTGCGTCTTTTTTTGCTGCTCTTCTTTTTGGTTTTAGATTTCGGCTTAGTTTTCGGCTTTGATTTAGCTTTAGCCTTAGCTTTTGACTGCGGTTTCTTATTACTGCCGGAGTTATTTTTTCTATTGTCTGCGTCTTCGGCGACTATCTTTTCGGCGGCAACGAGTTTATCTCCGGGTTTGAGCTTGATTAAACGCACACCCTGAGTGTTTCTGCCAATCGAACGGATTTGGTCAAGTCCGGTCCGAATAATCATACCGGTGGCCGTTATCATCACTAAATCGTCCTTGCCCTGAACTGCTTTGAGTGCAACCACTTTGCCGTTTCGGGCGGTCGTTTTTATATTTTTCAGACCAACTCCACCTCGGCTCTGCGGCCGGTAATTCTCAAGGCCCGTTCGCTTGCCGTATCCATTTTCGCAGACTGTAAACAAAGCGGCTTTTTCTTCGACAATCACCATATCGACTACAGCATCTCCGGAACGCAGCTTAATACCTCTGACCCCTCGCGAGGCCCGGCCCATTGAACGGACCTGGCTCTCGTCAAAGCGTATCGTCATACCATCGCGCGTCCCTAATACAATATTGTCGTCCCCTGTGGTCAGCGCAACACCAATCAAATCATCAGTTGGGTCAAGATTGATAGCAATCACGCCGGTACTTCTCGGGTTGCTGTAAGCGGATAGTTTGGTCTTTTTCACAAGGCCGTTTTTTGTGGCCATAACGAGCTGTCGCGGCCCTTCATCCTCGCCTTCGCCGTCAAAACTGCTGACGTTGATTATCGATGCGACCTGCTGGCTTCCCAGCTTCAGAAGGTTAACGATATTTCTGCCCTTACTTTGTCTGGACATACTTGGGACGTCATAGACCTTCAGCCAATAGCATTTGCCGCGATTAGTGAAGATAAGCAGATAATCATGCGTCGAGGCAATGAACAGGTGCTCTACAAAATCACCTTCTTTTGTAACCGAGCCGATGATTCCTCTGCCGCCTCTGGCCTGCTTGCGGTATGTATCAATCGGCAGCCGCTTAACGTATCCGCTGTGGCTGACCGTAACGATAACTTCCTCTTCGGCAATCAAATCCTCTACATCGAGCTGCTCAACCTTGGCTGTGATTTTCGTCCGCCTGGCACCGCCGTATTTTTCCTTTATTTCGTAGATGTCTTCGCGAATTATATCTAACAAAAGCTCCTCGTTGGCCAATATTGCCTCATAACCCTCTATCTGCTCGCTCAGGTCGGCGTACTCTTTGGCTAACTTCTCCATCTCCAGACCTGTCAGCCTTTGCAGCTGCATTGTCAAAATCGCATCGGCCTGCGGACCGGTGAGGAAATGCTTGCCTTTACTTTTTTCCTTAACAAAAGCCTTGGGAAGAATCTTCTTCAGCGTAGCTAACTGGGCCAATCGCAAAGGCTTTTTCATCAGGTTTAACTTTGCGGTCGGTGCGTCGGGTGATTTTTTTATCAAGTCGATGATTTCATCAATGTCACTAACAGCTAAGATAAGACCTTCGAGAATATGGGCCCTGTTTCTGCATCTTTTCAGCAGGAATCTGCTCCGCCTGCGAACGACGACCTTACGATGGTCAATGAAGCAGTCGAGCATCTCTCTTATATTGAGGGTTTCAGGCCTGTTCTCAACCAGTGCGATATTGGCAATAGCAAAAGTGCTTTGTAAAGAAGTGTAGCGGTACAGCTTGTTCAGCACGATTTCGACATCAGCATCTTTTTTCAGGTCCACGACAATCCGCAGCCCGTGACGGTCCGATTCGTCTCTGATGTCGGCCACTTCCGGAAGCGCATTACTGTGGACACAAGAAGCAATCTTCGAAACAATTGTGGTCTTGACGACCATATAAGGTATTTCGGTTATTACGATTCTTTCCCTGCCTCGTTTGGTTGTTTCGATATCTACTTTGCCCCTGACCGTCAAATGCCCGCGACCGGTCGTGTAAGCGTCAATGATGCCCTTCTTGCCGCAAATGATTCCACCTGTTGGAAAGTCAGGGCCGGGCAGGACCTTCATAATGTCCTTAAACCCGCAGTCCGGGTCCTCAATGACCAACAGCAAAGCGTCACAAATCTCGGCAATGTTATGAGGCGGGATATTAGTCGCCATCCCGACTGCGATTCCGGTAGAGCCGTTGACTAACAAATTCGGAAACTTCGAGGGCAGAACCGTCGGCTCTTCACGGGTCTCATCATAGTTCGGCACAAAATCGACGGTATCGTGCTTAATATCTTCGAGCATTTCCATAGCCGGCGCCGCCATTCTTGCCTCGGTATATCGCATAGCCGCCGGCGGGTCCGAATCGATACTGCCAAAGTTGCCCTGCGGGTCAATCAGCGGATAACGCATATTCCACTCCTGACCCATCCGCACTAACGTCCCATAGGTGGCCTGGTCGCCGTGGGGGTGATAGTTACCGCCGGTATCGCCGACGATTTTAGCGCATTTACGGTGTTTGCTTCGCGGCCCGAGGTTCAAATCGTTCATCGCGACCAGTATCCGCCTCTGTGAAGGTTTCAGACCATCACGAACGTCCGGCAAAGCTCGCGAAACTATCACGCTCATCGCGTAGTTGAGGTATGAATTCTTCAGCTCATCGAGGATATGCATGTCCTCGAATTGTTCCTGCGGTTTCTTGACTTCCTTCATAAGTTCTCTGTTGTCCTTAACACTAAATCTTGTTCGCAAATAGATTACCTGCAACCAACCAAAAAGTCAAGAAATACTAACGATTTTGAACGGGCGTGCACCCAAATTTCTCCTGCTCAACACAATCCAGACTGAGGTGGAACAGATTGCCGGCCGGCACAAGCGATTATCGGTGCCAAAAAGGACAAATAAAGAACATTGACGAGTTTTTTACGTATAGAATTAAACTACCCTAACCGATAATGTATAGAGGAAAAATGAAGATACGAAAAGTGACAAAATATATCCGCAGGCTCTGGAAAGAATGGCGAATGGCCATTTTTTTCTTAGTATTTATAGTATTACCTGTAAAATCAAGCTTAGCTGACTGGAATTGGGTCCCAACCGGCTCTATGAATCCCACTATACTGGAAGGTGATTTGATCTACGTGGATAAAATAGCCTATGACCTGAGATTTCCTCTTACTTTCTATCGGCTTGCAAAATGGTCGGACCCCCAAAGAGGTGACATAGTAGTTTGCTTTTCTCCCGACGATGAAACTCGGTTAGTCAAGAGAGTAATAGGCCGGCCCGGTGACACAATCGAATTAAGAGACAATACACTTTTTCTAAATGGAGAACCGGTTAGCTATACAAAAATCGATTCGAAATACACAGAACATCTGTCCGGCAAACTGAAAGAAAAATGTATATTGGCGATGGAAGATTTGGATGGCCTTGCTCATGCGGTAATGAGCACCCCTTCAATTGCAGCAGTGCGGAGTTTCGGGCCGGTTACAGTACCACAAGACAGCTACTTTGTTATGGGCGATAACAGAGACAATAGCAGAGATTCAAGATATTTCGGATTTGTGGAAAGAAAATCAATAGTCGGAAAAGCAAAGGGAATAATTGGTTCCCTCGACATTACCGACAAATATCAGCCCAGATTCAAAAGGTTCTTTAACTCTTTGAAATAACTTTCATATTACCTGCCTTTTTTATCCAAAATCGACTCGATCTCATCCATAGTTCGATTCATTGCCGTCATCGTTTTATTGAATGGCTCGGCGCCTGTCATATCCACTCCCGCCTTTTTCAAAAGCTCAATTGGATAATCGCTGCCACCCGATGATATAAATTCAATGTATTTTCCGACCGCGCCTTTTTCTTTGCCCAACACCTTTTCGGCCAGGGCCGTGGACGCAGTAAAGGATGTCGAATACTGATACACATAGAAGTTGTAATAAAAATGCGGGACGTACGCCCATTCGACCGCATACAGGTCGTCGATATGGCAGATTCCCTTGTCGTGGCCGTAGTATTTTTTAAGAATCTCACCGTAAATTTTGTTCAGAACATCGCCTGTCAACGGCTCGCCACGCTCGGCCTTTTCGTGAATACGCAGCTCGAACTCGGCGAATTGAGTTTGTCGGAAAACCGTTCCCTTGATTCCATCCAGGTAATTCATCAGCAAGGATAACCGAGTGTCATCATCTTTGATTTCTTTGAGCATCTTGTGAATCAGCAAGGCCTCATTAAAAGTAGAAGCCACTTCCGCGACAAAAATAGAATAGTCGGCTGTCGGGTAGGGCTGGGTTTTGTTGGAATAATAACTGTGCATTGTATGACCCAGCTCGTGAGCCAAGGTGCTCACATCATCATATTGGCCGTTGTAATTCAAAAGGATATAAGGATGAACATCATAAGCGCTGCCGTTGGAATATGCACCTGCCCGCTTACCCGGTGTCGGATAAACGTCTATCCATCGTTCCTTGAAGGCCTTTTCGACGACACGACCGTAGCTGCTCCCTAACGGCTTTACCGAATCAAGCACAAGCTTTTTTGCTTCATCGAACGTATATTTCAAATCAATACCTTTAACCACCGGCGCATACACATCTGAATATCTCAAGGTCTCTACGTCCAACATTCGTTTTTTCAAATTCAGATACCTATGAAACGAATCAAGGTTATTAGTAACGTTTTCAATAAGAGCCATATATACTTCCGTCGGAATATTATCCGAATCCAACGCGCTTTGAAGCGAGGACTCATAGCCGCGCGTGCGGGTATAAAACATATCCTTCTTCACATTCGCATAGAGCTGCGTACCGAAAGTCCCTTTGAACTTAGTAAATGTGTCCCAGAATGCCTGAAATACTGCTTCGCGGTCCTTTCGATTGGGCGAAGCTCGATGGCGGGAGTACCCGGCCTTGGTCAGCTTGGCCGTAGTGCCGTCACTTAATGTAATCTCAGGATAAGGCAATTCAGCATTACTGAAAATCCCATATATCGAAGATGGCCCATCGGCTAACAAACCCGCCTCCGCAAGTATCTTTTCTTCTTTCTCTGATAGTGTATGGGCCTTCTTCCGCTGGATGTCATACAAGGCCATCTTATAGATTTTCAAACCACGCTCTTGCCCAATAAACGTATCGATTTTGCCTTTATCCATCCCGGCAATTTCCGGCGTAATAAATGCCGCCTTGGAATTGTAGTCAGTACCAAGCTGCTGCATCTCCTGCTTCATTGCCAGATATTCCGAATTGCGTGTGTCCTGGTCGGATTTCATACTCGCATAGCTGTACAGACGCCCGAATTCTTTAGAGACTCGGCTGTCAAACTCCAGACAAGCCAATAGCTCAGATGTAGAGCCTGCTAATTTGCCTTTATACCCGGTAACTTCGTCAAACTGAGCAACAAGTTTCTGTTTGGCTCTATTCCACGCCTCGTCCGAAGCATAGAGGTCTTCCAGCTTCCATTTGTACTTAGCAGAAACTTCCGCTCTTTCACGAGTTTGGCCTAAAACCTGAGCCTGAAAAAATGCAAAGACTGTAATCAATACAATAATGACGTTCAGGACTTTGTTCATATTGGTCTCCTCAAGTGTAAATCTTTTTATCAATTTTCATTAACGCCTTTGTTGAATGTAGGCTGCTTAATGAGCTAACATATCTTAAAGCCTACAGCCACCTATTGTCAATCGTACAACTTCGGGATTTCACAAGCCACGCTTCAGATGCTCCTGTGCCCAGATAGCAAGACCCGAACCTGCTAACAAAACCACTCCGAAAAGCAATTGAATTTCGGCAAATGATTCTCCGAAAACTACATAGGAAATCGCAAGGACAATAAACGGCTGTGCCAGCATAACAAGCCCCGGTATAGTTGCCCCGATCCGCCTCATCGCCGAATAGTACAGAGTATGCGACAATGCTATGGCCGTCGCCCCCGAAATCACAACACACGCCCACTGCCAGGCACCCATTTTCACGCAGTCCCCTATCCGACCAAATAAAAGTGCAAGCAAAAATAGCCCGGCAACCGTATATATGCTTATCACTGAAAAACCGTGCCGAGAGTCAATATCCTTAAAAGCGATTCTCACAGAAAGCGTATATACCGCCCACATAAAAGCCGTCATAAGGGCAATAATTATACCCGTTAGAGTCCCGGCCGCTGCGAAATCTTCCTTATAATACAACACGCCGACCACCCCCATCGCCGAAAGCACCAATCCTGACCAGAAACGTTTGCTTTTGACCAATGTCCTTTCCTCGGGAAAGAATATTAACGAAAAGCTCGCTATCCAGATGATAGACGACTTCATCAACAGAACCATAAAAGCCGGGCCGATATAGTAATAAGCGCAGGCGAACAAACTCTGCATAATGACATTTGCCACTGCCGGGACAACTGCTCTTCGCCAGACCCTTCTATCGAGCCGTTTTGTTTTGATGGAAAAGAAAAGATATGGCAGCCAAAACAGGCACGCCACCGAATATCGCAGCAAGTTTTGCGTCCAAGAATCCACATAGCCCGTCAGGTACTTTATAAATATCGGCCCCAGCGCCCAGAATATCAGCGCCCCAATGCACGCAAAAGTCGCCGAGACATCAACTTTCCGAATATTACTGTGCTCACTCACTAAGAAACTCCAGACCTTCGAACAATGTTCGGCCACAATATAAGCGCAACAACACACCTAATCAATATTATTGTGCAGAGGAGCACTGGGACAAAAGCACAGAAGATGGATGACAGACAAAGAGGGAATATCGAATTTCCGAATTCAGATTTTATTTGATGGTATTGAAAAGGGATACGTAATTTGAGGGATTTTCCTTGACGGCAGAGATGTTGATTTAGTATAAATAACATAGAATAAGCTTGCACGAGCAGAGGTGGGTATTTGTGGATTTTGGCCCTCTGAGGTGTGGAATCCTTATAGTTTTCCGAATAGAGGAGGAATTATGCATTATGCGGGACACAAAGTTCTTCATAAGAGCTTCGTGTTTCGCAAGGAAGATATTTTGTATTTCAATTAACAACCTATATTTATTTTTCAAAGGAGGATTATTATGTCTAAAAAATTGATTTATCTAATTTCATTTGTTCTGGTGCTCGGTATGGTTCTTACGAGCGCAGCCAAGGCAGACCTCATCGGCTGGTGGAGGTTTAATGAGGGTTCCGGTGACACCGCCATGGACAGTTCCGGCAATAATCACGATGGGACACTGAATGGAACGCCGGAATGGGTGTCCGGCCCGCCAGGTTTCGGCGGCGCACTTGCATTCAACCCAGACGGATGCATAGGAATCGACTGTGGTGTCTTCGACCCTACAAATGGGACGGGTCAATTCACTGTTGCCCTCTGGGCGTTCTGGGACGGAACGGGAGAAATTCAGCACTTTCTCACCAAGTCGAACGGATGGGGCGCCGATACGATGATGCTCCAGGTCGAGTTGTGGGCCGCCAATGCAAGTGAGGCCCATACGGACAGAGTCGGCATTTCATATGAGCCTGTCGGATCGATCCCTTTCTCCATTATGCCTCAGGAGGAATGGGTCCACCTGGCCTGGACGTTTGACGGAACCAATGCCAGAGTGTATCTTAACGGCGTGGATGAGGAGGGTCCCAAAGCACTCTCAATAGGTCCTAATGTCGATGCCATGGTCGAAATCGGATATAACAGTAATCGTCCCACTGTTAATGAGAGAACTTTCCACGGGTCACTCGACGAATTTCGCATTTATGACTATGCGCTGACCGAGGCCGAGATTCAGGCTGTTATGCAAGGTGGTGAAGGATTTCCGTATGCCTTGGGACCCACCCCGGCTGATGGTGCCATGTATCAGGATATGGGGGTGAGCCTTAGCTGGCGACCGGGAGATTTCGCGGTCTCGCACGATGTGTATTTCGGCGACAATTTCAACGATGTCAACGAAGCCAGCAGAACCAATCCGCAGAACGTATTGGTCAGCCAAAACCAGGAAGATACTACTTATTCTCTACCCGGCCTTCTCGAATTCAGCCAGAGTTATTACTGGCGGGTCGATGAAATCAATGATACGGAGCCGAATAGTCCATGGAAAGGCAATACATGGAGCTTTACAGTAACCGACCATTTTATCGTGGACGATTTTGAGGACTACAACGACTATTCGCCCGACATTATATATGAAGCGTGGTTAGACGGATGGGAGGTCGAGGCAAACGGATCTACTGTTGGCTATCCTGACCCTCCTGCTGCCGAGCAAAGTATTGTCCACGGGGGTAAGCAGTCAATGCCGTTTATATATGACAATATTGGTACAGCAAATTATTCAGAAGCTGAACGTTCGTTTAGTCCCGCGCAGGATTGGACCAGAGAAGGCGTGGGAGTATTGTCGCTGTGGTTCAGAGGCCATCCGGCGTATGTCGGCAGCTTCACTGAAGGCCCGACTGGAACATATACTATGGTCGCCTCGGGCACAGACATCTGGGCTAACTCTGACGAGTTCCACTTCGCCTTCAAGCAGGTCACCGGCGCAATCGCGATTATTGCAAAAGTCGAGAGTCTGGAGAACACAGATCCTTTTGCCAAGGCCGGCGTGATGATTCGCGATACGCTTGAGCCGGGGTCGCGCAACGTGGCGTTGTTCATAACTCCTGAAAACGGGGTACGGTTCCAGTATCGTAACACCGACGGGGGTGTCACAGACAGGTTGTTCGCAGAAGGAATTACCGCACCTCAGTGGGTGAAATTAGAGCGTACGGCAGGTGGACTTGTCAGGGGGTATTATTCAGAGGACGGCGCTACGTGGGAGCGATTCAATTTAATACAAGTCCGCATGGACATGCCCGCGTACATAGGCTTAGCGCTTACCAGCCATAACACTGATCTTACATGTGAGGCCAAATTCTCCAATGTGAGCTTCCCCGACACGAGTGTTGAGCCGCAGTGGACTGACCAGGACATCGGGATGCTCAGTAATGAGGCCGAACTGATGTATGTAACTGTGGAAGATGGTAGCGGTACGGCTGCGACGGTGTATCACGACGATTCCAATGCAGTCCTGATAGACTCGTGGACGGAATGGAATATCGACCTGCAAGCATTTGCAAATCAGGGCGTTGTCCTGACCGATGTCAGCAAACTTTCTATTGGCTTTGGCGACAAGGAAAATCCACAACCTGGCGGTTCAGGTACAATGTTCTTCGACGACATTCGGCTGTATCGGCCACCAGAACCAGAGCCGGCACCTTAAGCCTGGATTTAGGCAGCAATTAATTGCACGATTGATATAGCAGATTTGCATCACTTGTACCTGCGGTTACGCAAGTGCAGGCAATTCGGGGCCTATACTGAATGATTCGGTATAAGCCCCTTTTTAATAATTGATGATTGATTCCACCCTTAGCGGATTTCACCCGGAGCGGATCCAACTACCCATTCCCCGATCGGAGTCAAGGGCAGACTTCGCGGGCACAAGCAAAGAAATACGGGGGCAGGCATTGGGCCGTCGCCGTGCCGGCGATGGCTAAACGGTATTAATCCTCACTACAGGGGTGAGAGCTAAACGATAACCCTATTATCGTATATTATCGGAATATGTCCGCCATAGTTGGTTTCCGTCAAGGCCCTGCCGCACTGTCTCATACCAATCACAAAAAGAAAGTAAGTACACCCAAAAGTGACCCACTGTGTAACTGAAGAAGAAATAACCGCTCCCTCACGGTCGCGGCTCTTCTACAGTCGCGGCTCTGTTTTGGAGAAGCGAATACGTTTTTTATGAACCGTATAACATATCAGGCTGCTTTATTCGTCAAAAAATAAAGAATCCGAGCTTCCGGACGAAAGAAAAAGTTACCAACAGGCCGGGTAACTGAAAAGTCTACATCTGTTTTTGTCGATAAAATTGAAACTGAAGAAGAAAAATGTTGGTCCGAAAACGAACATCAGCCCAATTTGAGGGATATAAATACAGGCATTATCAGCCGTGTGAAGGGGGATTCAGGGTAGGTTTTTGCGTATTTGACAGAATTGGCAAAGTGTGGTATAATGTAGATTGATACTTGATACTCGTAACTCATTGGGGCACGAGTGATAAAGGGGAGCTTTATTACATTCTGAAAGTAGATTTCGAGGTAAAAGATGTTTGAGCGTTTTACAGACCGAGCACGTAAGGTTATGGCGTTGGCCAACCAGGAGGCCCAGCGATTTAACCACGAATACATAGGGACCGAACATATCCTGCTGGGGCTGGTTAAGGAAGGCAGCGGAGTTGGTGCTACGGTTCTGAAGAACCTGGATGTGGATATAAAAAAGCTGCGGCTGGAGGTTGAGAAGCTGGTCAAGAGCGGCCCGGATATGGTTACGATGGGCAAGCTGCCGCAGACACCGCGGGCCAAGAAGGTTATTGAGTACGCCATCGAAGAGGCCCGTTCACTTAACCACAATTACGTGGGTACCGAACATATCCTGTTAGGTCTGCTGCGGGAGAGCGAAGGTATAGCGGCCCAGGTTCTTATGAATCTTGGCTTGAAGCTTGAGGATGTGCGTCAGGAGGTGCTGAATCTGTTAGGAGCGGGAGTTGATAACGGACCAGCCGCCCTGGGAATGAAGATGAGTCCAACGGTAGGGCGAAAGGCGAAAAGCAAGACGCCGGCACTGGACAGCTTCGGCAGAGACCTTACACAATTGGCAGCCGACGATGAGCTTGACCCGGTGATTGGCAGAAAGAAAGAGATTGAGCGGTTGGTGCAGATCCTCTGCCGACGAACGAAAAACAATCCGGTTCTTTTGGGCGAGGCGGGAGTCGGCAAGACCGCTATTGTCGAGGGTCTGAGCCAGCAGATAATCAACAAGCAGGTGCCGGAAATCCTCAAGGGCAAGCGGATGGTGGTGCTTGATTTGGCGATGATGGTGGCCGGGACGAAATATCGCGGGCAGTTCGAAGAGCGAATAAAGGCAGTTATTAACGAAGTCAGAAGGGCCAAGAACGTTGTTTTGTTCATTGACGAGCTACATACGCTTGTCGGAGCCGGTGGTGCCGAGGGCGCTATCGATGCATCGAATGTGCTCAAGCCGGCCCTTGCCAGGGGAGAGGTTCAATGTATCGGCGCTACTACTCTGGACGAGTACAGAAAACATATCGAAAAAGACGGCGCCCTTGAGAGGCGGTTTCAGACGATAATTGTCGAGCCGCCTTCAAAAGATGAGACCTTGGATATTCTCAGAGGACTTCAGGACCGCTATGAGTCACACCACAAGGTCCACTTTACCGACGAGGCGCTTTTCCAGGCGGTAGAGCTATCGACCAGATACATTACCGGCAGATGTCTTCCCGACAAAGCAATCGATGTCATCGATGAATCCGGTGCACGAATTCGGCTCAAGAATATGACTCCGCCGCTGGATTTGACGCAGATAGAGGAAAAGATAGAAAAACTGCAAAAAGAAAAAGACGAGGCTGTCAGAGACGCTGACTATGAGCGTGCGGCGGCACTGAGAGACGAAGCCCAGCAGCTTCTTGATGACAAGACGCAACTGCATAAAAAATGGTACGACGAAAATAAAGAAACGACCGGCTTAGTGGATACAGAGACTATTGCGGAGGTCGTCAGCAATATGACCGGTGTGCCGTTGACGAAACTGGAGAAGAAGGAAACCCAGAGACTCCTGGAACTTGAAGTTGAGCTGCATAAGACGGTGGTTTCGCAGGATGAGGCAATCACCGCTGTGGCCAAAGCGGTAAGACGCAGCAGAAGCGGCCTGAAGGACCCGAATCGTCCGATGGGCTGCTTTATATTACTGGGTCCCAGTGGTGTGGGAAAGACACTGCTTGCACGAGCCCTGGCGGAGTTTCTGTTCAGCGATAAGAATTCCCTTATTTGCCTGGACATGAGCGAATTTATGGAGAAGCACAATGTGAGCCGATTGGTGGGTGCGCCTCCCGGGTATGTGGGCTACGAAGAAGGTGGACAATTGACCGAAAGGATCAGGCGCCGGCCCTACTCTGTTCTGCTGCTGGACGAAATAGAAAAGGCCCATCCGGATGTTTACAATATTCTTCTTCAAATTATGGACGAGGGCAGGCTGACCGACAGCTTTGGACGAAGCGTTGATTTTAAGAACGTTATCATGATTATGACGAGCAACATTGGTGCCGACCTGATTAAAAATCAATCCGGTTTTGGTTTCAGCAAAAAGAGCCCTGATGCGAATTATGAGAAGATGAAAGATATCCTCAACAAAGAGGTTGAGCATCACTTCAGGCCGGAGTTCTTGAACCGGCTTGATGATACGATAGTCTTTAAGGCGTTAACCAGAGAAGACTTGCAAACAATTGTCGGTTACGAGCTTGCCAAGGTGTTCAAGAGGCTGACCGAGCACGGCCTAAAACTGGAACTGACCGACCAGGCCAAGGAGTTTCTCATCGATAAAGGTTACAATCCTGAATTCGGCGCCAGGCCGTTGCGAAGAGCCATTGAACACTATATAGAAGACCCGCTCTCGGAATTTGTGTTAGCAGGCAAGTTCAAAAGCAAAAACCTTATAAAGATTGACGTTCAGGACGAAGAGCATCTGAAATTTGAAGGTTTTAAGGTGCCCGAGCCGAAGGAAAAGGAAAGTGAACCTGCCGTTGCAAAATCAGAGTAGCAAGTAGTTAATTGGTTAATTAGTCCCTGTTGCGGAAACAGTATTTGTCATTCCCGCGAAAGCGGGAATCCAGTTTTTCGCTCTGGACCCCTGCTTTCGCAGGGGTGACATTGTCGATTTTCGTTTTCCGCAACAGATACTAATTAGTTAAATAGTTAATTGGTTAATTGGTTAATTGAACCTGACACTCACAACTCACCACTCACCAATTCAACGGGAGTCTCTTTATCTGAAGGCACACCCTCTCCTTTAAGCATCTCAAGGGCGTATTCAATGCCGAACAAGGCCAGTTTGTCCGCGTGCTGGTCAACTGTGCACAGAATCTTTCCTTCCTTGAGCAGTCTCTGCACCGCCGAGATGTTGTCGAAACCGATAACTAAAATATCGTCGGACTTGTCGCCTCCTTTAATTGCCGCTATCGCACCGAGGGCCATACTGTCATTGGCGCAGAGGACGGCTTTCAGGTCCGCATACTCCGTAATTAGTGCTGAGACAATCGGTTCTGCCTTTGCCGTCTCCCAGTAGCCTGACTGGGAGCTGACGATGTCCATTCCGCCCGCCTTCATTGCGTCCTCAAAACCGAGCTTGCGCTGAATCCCATTAAATGCGTTGGGTATTCCTTCGATGATTGCCACCTTGTCCCCCGGCCTTAGTTTGCTCGCTAAATATTCACCGGCAAGCCTTGCACCTTTACGATTGTCAGGCCCGACAAATGGAATCTTAACACCCTTGTCCGCTAACACGGCGGCATCGAATTTGTTATCAATATTGACCACTATAATCCCCGCATCCATTGCCCGTTTACATACGGGCACCAGGGCCTTGGAATCAGCCGGAGCAATCACTATCGCGTCCATTCCCTGGGCAACCATTAACTCAACGTAGTCAATTTGCCTGGCTACATCCTGTTCGTCCTTGATGCCGACTACCGTAAGCTCGTACTCATCCTCGTGCTCTTTATGGTGCGAGCGGGCGCCTTCCTCCATCGTCTTGAAAAACTCGTTGGCCAGAGACTTCATTATCAAAGCAATTCTCGGCTTGTCCGTCTCGCGCTGCTTACAACCCATCGGCAGGATGGAAAAAACCACCGCACAGAAAATAAGAACACTTGTAATTAAGCAGTTATACTTTCTCATTGCTTACTCCTTCAGTAGGGGCGGTTCGCGAACCGCCCTTATAAAACTTTCTACCGCTTCTCTGGCGGGCATTGAAGATTGTGCCCCCATTTTAGTAACGGAAAGTGCCGCCACATAATTTGCAAATGTAGCAGCATCGGCTAATGTTTTTCCCTGAGCCAGGCCCACCGCCAGAGACCCGGTAAAAGCGTCTCCCGCCGCTGTGGCATCGACGGCATCTACCTTTACAGCAGAAACAAATTCCATTCTGCCATCGTTGGCTAACAAAAAACCCTTCGCCCCCATAGTTAAGATAACTGATTTCACCCCGTATTCCAATAACTTCTTTGCTGCCGTGCGGGCGGAATCTCTATTAGACGTTACTTCTATGCCGGTAAGAATCTGAGCTTCTGTTTCATTTGGTGTTAATACATCCACCATTTTAAGAAGTTCCGGACTGAGCTTTTGGGCAGGAGCAGGATCTAAGATAAAAGACACTCCCGACTCGTTCGCTAACTGAGCCGCGAATTCAACTGTTTCCAATGGTACTTCAAGCTGGGCAACCAACGCACCCGATGAAGTAATATCTGATTCAGCTTTTCTGATATCATTGGGGGATAACATTTGATTCGCCCCCGGAGCCACGACAATTACATTATTACCGGTATTATCAACGGTAATTAGAGCCACTCCGGAAGGGGCTTCTTCGGTTTGGATAACATATTTTGTGTTGACCGACTCTTTTTTGAAGTTCTTCAAAGACTGCTCTGCGAATACATCTTCACCCAATTTGGCTATAAAGAAAACCTCCGCCCCCAATTTTGCAGCCGCCACCGCCTGGTTTGCACCTTTACCGCCGGGAGTCATTATGAAATCTTCACCAAGAATAGTCTCACCCACGGCAGGTATCCTCGGCGATTTTACCACCAAATCCATATTGGAGCTGCCAACCACAGCAATTGTTGGTTTGCCTCTTTTAATCTTAAGCCCTCACACTAAATATTCTTTATCAGATTGAAACTTCCTATTTTTAATCCCTATTCAATACCAAGTATAAATTGGCCTACCTTAATTCATTTTTCTCTTCCCGAAGCCTCACGAAGCTCATCGAGAAATTCTGGGTAAACCTGCAATCCCAAATTTTGTGCTTTATGGATATCCTCCCACGCCTTGTCGTATTCTCCCTTCTTGTAATAGACTATTCCTCGATTATTATAATGCGCAGCATTCCTCGGATTTATCTCAACGGCTTTTGTATAATCTACGATTGCCTTATCAAATTCGCCTTTACGATTGTAGGCATTTCCGCGACTGCCATAGGCTTCAGCGAGCTGTGGGTTTATCTCAAGGGCTTTGGTGAAATCTGATATGGCCTTGTCAAATGCACCTTTACAACTGTAGGTATTCCCGCGATTAGTGTAAGCAAAAAAATCTTTGGGGTTTATCTCAACAGCCTTAGTGTAATCGGAAATGGCCCGATCATATTCGCCTTTCTCGGCATAGGCAGTCCCAAGATTATTGTAGGCCTCAGCATACCTTGGATTTATCTCAATAGCCTTGTTATAATCAGAAATAGCTTGTTCGTAATCCTTTTTCTTGCCATAGGCAATCCCTCGTTTAATATAGGACTCAGCATCCATTGGGTCTATCTCAATAGCTTTGTTGAAATCTGAGATAGCTTGTTCATACTGGCCTTTCTCGCCATAGGCAATGCCTCGATTACTATAGGCAACAGCGTTGTTTTGATTTATTTCAATAGCCTTGGTGAAATCTGAGATAGCCTGTTCATACTGGCCTTTCTCGCAATAAACAATCCCACGATAGCTGAAAGCATCGGCATCCCTTGGCTTAATCTCAATGGCTTTAGTGAACTCTGTGATCGCCAGGTCATATTGACCCTTCTCATAATGGCTACAGCCGCGATCGTAGTGCTCAACAAATTCATCTCTACATCCTGTGAAGAACAAGCAAACAACCATGCCCGACCTGAGCAATACCTTCTTAAATGTCTCTACGTTCTGAACACGCATCATGACCAACTGTGTTTTTTTCATCACCAAATTTGAAGTAAACTTACTCTATGTAGATTTCTTATTTTGTTAATCTATCAACCAAAAAATCCTCGAAGGCGCCTAAATCCTTCCATTCAGTGGCGCAGTTAATCAATTTGGCGTTCTCATCGATTCTTGTGTACCCATCGTTAGTAACCCTGATTCCCAGCTTTTCCATTTTAACTAATTCGGTTGACATAGCTAAATAAATGCCGACCGTATCGAAGAGGGTTGTGCTGCTCGAATTGAGCTTTTGTTCGACCCTTTTATTGACCTCCGCCTCGCTCAAATCCTTGTTCTGATTTAGTATCCCCTGTCTGTACCATGCCCGATAGTTTTCTATCAATGCCCGCGTTAATGGGCTGTTCCTTTTCAGTACTTTTTGATACTTTTGGCCTTTAAGGTTGACTATACCGCACGTATCCAGAGGGGTAATTGTCATATCCCAGGGTGCTGTAAAGACCTTCTGTGACTCTTTTACGAAAGCCTCTACATTATATTCAGCGCTGGGTTTTGCATTACCGCCATATCCCCGGTAAATACTGCCGTGCATTCCGACAAATTCCGCTTTCTGAGCTATTCGTGGTTCGCGCTCAAGTGCAGCGGCGATATTAGGCAGAGGACCAACAGCAACCACTTTTATCGGCTTGCGAGATTTCATTATAGTATCAATCAATGCCTGCACGCCGTCTTCATAGATAGTGCCGGGATATGATGAGAGCTCGTAATCTTCTATCCATGCTTGTTGCCTATGGCTGGCTTTATTATGTTGCACTCCCATGCCGATGGGTATATCTGTCCTGCCGACGGTTTCCAAAAACTTGGCCACAACCTTTGCCTTTGATGGGGTGTTACGTACCGCTGTTGTAATCAATTTAACGTCGAATTCGGGAGATTGGACAAGCAGAGCCAGCGCCCACGTATCGTCAATATCATCACAGATGTCCGTATCGAAGATAACAGGTATTTTTCCCCTTCGAGACAAGGATGAATTGTTATCCGAAGCGCAGGAACTCAATGCTATTAAACACATCATCAGAATCCCCAAAATGATTAGGCGAATAGGCCTTAATGGAAAAGCTAATCGC
>JAIVYN010000052.1:0-17075 GCA_048635425.1 Candidatus Aegiribacteria sp. | reverse complement strand
CGGTGGCAGTCCCGATGACATTCTGCATGAAGCCTTTGCGGTAGTGCGCGAGGCAGCGAGGCGGAAAGTCGGGATGCGTCATTTCGATGTTCAGCTTATCGGGGGTAATGTCCTTTACGAGGGCAAGATTGCAGAAATGGTTACCGGGGAGGGTAAGACGTTAGTGGCAACGCTGGCGGTGTACCTTGTATATCTGACGGCCAGAAAGGTCCATATCGTTACGGTCAATGATTACCTTGCGAAGCGGGATGCGGAATGGATGGGTCCGATCTATCAAGCTCTGGGGATGACCGTCGGTGCGATTCAGGCGGACATGGATACAATGGGTGACGAGAGGAGGGCCCAATACGATTGCGATGTGACATACGGGACGAATAACGAGTTCGGCTTTGATTATCTTCGCGACAATATGAAGACGTCTCTTGAACAGATGGCACAGGGTTCGTTGGAATATGCCATAATCGACGAGGTCGATTCGATTCTAATTGATGAGGCCAGAACTCCTTTGATTATATCCGGCCCTGCCTTTGATGATGTCAGCAGATATAAAAAAGCAGACCAGGTGGCAAGAAAGCTGCTCAGCCTCCAAAGCAGCTATGACCGCACCAAAAGACAAATTGATTCTTCCGAGCGGGCCATAGCCAGTGGTCAGGGCGAGCTGTCAGATGCAAAAAAAGATAAGGACAACGAGCGAATCGAAAAGGCCCAGAAGGCCATCGAGAAGAGCCAGGCCGAGCTCGAAACCGCCCAGTTTAAGCTGACAGAGGCCACGCAATATTACGAAGTTGAATATGATAGAAAAGCGGTCCACCTTACACATGAAGGAGTAGGGGCAGCTCAGGAGATAGCTGGTGTGGGTTCATTCTTTACCGGCTCAAATATGGAATGGCCGCATCTTCTGGAGCAGAGCCTGCGGGCCCACGTTACCTTCGAGCGAGAAAAAGACTATGTCGTTATGGATGGTAAGGTAATTATTGTTGACGAATTTACCGGCCGATTGATGCACGGCCGGCAGTGGTCCGATGGGCTTCATCAGGCGGTCGAAGCAAAAGAAGCTGTTACCGTAAAAGAAGAAACTCAAACACTCGCCACTATTACACTCCAGAACTTCTTCAAACTCTACAGCCAGATAGCGGGAATGACCGGCACCGCCGCCACCGAATCTGAAGAGTTTATGAACATCTACAAGCTCGAAGTCGTCGTAATACCCACCAACGAGCCCTGCATCAGAGACGACCTGGATGACGCAATATATCAATCGATTCGTGAAAAGTATAACGCGATAGCTGAAGAGATAAATGACATTAGCGCCTCCGGCAGACCTCTGCTTGTTGGTACGGTCAGCGTAGAGAAAAACGAAGCACTTTCGGCTGCTCTTACGAAGAGATTCGGCCTCGAACACGAGGTGCTCAATGCCAAGTATCACGAAAGAGAAGCAGCCATTGTTGCCAAAGCCGGTCACCAGCACAAAGGCAGGGACGGCAAAATGCGGGGCAATATAACAATCGCAACAAATATGGCCGGTAGAGGCACAGATATTGTACTCGGCCCTGGCGTAGCTGAAATCGGGGGACTGCACGTGCTCGGCACCGAACGGCACGAGGCCAGAAGAATCGATAATCAGCTTCGAGGCCGTTGCGGCAGACAAGGTGACGCCGGCTCCAGCCAGTTCTTCCTGAGCTTCGACGATGACCTGATGCGAATCTTTGCGCCTGAGTGGACTGTCAAGGCGCTTTCCTGGATAGGCTGGGAAGAGGGACAGCCGATCTACCATAAGAGGATAAGCAAGGGCATCGAAAAGGCACAAAAGAAAGTTGAAGAGCGAAACTTCGAGGTACGTAAGAGCCTGCTCGAATACGATGAGGTGATGGACTACCAGCGGAAAATCTTTTACTCGCGCAGACGGGAAATCCTGACTGGAAAAGGGCTCAAAAATGTCATCCAGGAAATGATTGACTCGACTATTGCAACAAATTGCAACACGATACTCAGTAAGGACTACCCACTTAAGTGCATTAGTGAATGGGCGAGAACCAGCTTCAGTGTTGATTTGAAGTTTTCGGACATCGCCGGTACCAAGGTAAAGGAAATCGAACAATTAATAAAGCGCCAGGCAAAGGATAACGCCGCCAATAATATATCGCTTTCTATGGGCGAATATCTGGAGGACTACGGTGACCCGCGGACCTGGGACATCGCCGGGTTATCTAAATGGGCTATGAGTGCCTTTCAGGTCAGTTTAAGCCCCGGCAAAATTAAACACCAGTCGCCCGAAGAGATCGAAGAGCAGTTGGTATCGGCCGCCGCCGAGCAAATCTACAAAAAAGATTGTTCACAATTAGTCGAATTCCTGAAGGATGATTTCCACCTCCGCACATTCGTCGAATGGGCACGAGCCAAATTCGATATAAAATTAGACATCGCAGAATTAGCAGACCTCACTGCCTCAGAAATCCGTCAGCAGCTCGCGGAAAAAACCGCAGCCAAATACAAACAAAGAGAGATTGAGTATCCCGTTGAATTTGCGATGAATATGGTTTACGGCCCGCAGGGTCCTAACGTATATGCGTTCGAGGCGCTTGCCGACTGGGCCAACAAAAAATATAACGCTGACCTATCTGTTGAACGAATACAAAACACAAAACCCCGCCACCTGCACAAACAACTGCTCGAATTAAGCGAAAGCTTTAACAACGGGAAATTAGACCAGGAGCTGGGCGATAAAATTACCAGCTTGAACAGGCCTGAATTAGTGAGCTGGGCTAATGAAAGATTCCAGGCCTCTTTGACCGAAGAGGATTTGGCCGGCGACGGCCCGGAACTCAAAGACAGCTTGTCTGAAGTCGCAAGAGAATTTTTGCGCGCCGAGCTTAGCGACCTTGAAAAATATGTTTTGGTCCAGGTTTACGACAGTACCTGGAAGGACCATCTCTATTCGATGGACCATCTCAAAAACAGCATTTGGATGCGCTCCTGGGCTGAGAAGGACCCCAAGACCGAATACAAACGTGAAGGTTCAAGAATGTTCGATGAGATGCTCGATACTATTGAGGACCGCGTTACGGATATTATCTTCAAGGTTCACCTCGAAGCCGGTGCCCGGGCAAGGAGTGTTTGGAATGTAAGTGCAACGAGCCACGATGAGGTCGGCCAGTTCGCAATGGCTGAGCGACAGCGGGCCGCCGCCCAGGCCCCGCAGGGTGAGCAGAGAGTAAAACAAATAAGACTGGAACAGCCCAAGGTCGGCCGTAACGCACCTTGTCCCTGCGGCAGTGGAAAAAAATACAAAAAATGCTGCGGAAAAATGGTATAAAAAGAAAACATCGAGCAACAAATCGCCACCCGATGTTTTCCGGAGGGGAGAAAAAATCGTTTTTTAAACTCTTTTTTATTATCGGCAGCGGCGCAATCGCACTTTAACCGAAAATAGACTAAAATGAGCTAAAGTGCCTAAAATGGCATTTACGTGTCATCCTGAGGCGAAGCCGAAGAGCCTGCCCTGAGCTTGCCGAAGGGATCTGGCCAACGAGAAAGAGATTCCCGCCTTAGCGGATCTTCGACTTCGCTTCGCTTAGAATGACAGCTTCGCTGTCATTTTAGGCACTTCAAACTTACCTGTGGCACGAGTTAGTTCACTATGGACTCTGACCAGGAACTAATCGAATTGGTAAATCAAGGCGACCCGGACGCCTTCGAAGCTCTCTACCGGCGGTATCGGGATTGGGTTTACCATCTGGCCTGGCGATTTACCGGCAACCAGCAGGATGCCCTGGATGTCCTCCAGGAGACCTTTATCTACCTGCTGGGTAAGTTCCCCGGCTTTGCACTTACTGCTTCTATGACGACGTTTCTTTACCCGGTCGTCAAGCATCTTTCTATTGCCGTCCGCAGCAAAAACCGCCGTTTTACAACCGATGAAGAAATATTGAGTGAAATAGCCGCTCCCTTATCGAAAGAAACTCAAAGCTGCCGTTCAGAGTTGGCCGCCGTTCTGGCTGTTTTACCCGATGAGCAGCGAGAAGTCCTGCTGATGAGATTCGTCGATGATATGACTTTGCAGGAGATAGCCACGGCCCTTAATATCCCCATAGGCACAGTAAAGTCCAGGCTACATCACGCCTTACAGAGGCTCCGCCACGACCGCCGCACACGAGATTACTTCCTCGAATGAGTAAGAAATCTTCCCTTGCGGAAAAAAAATATCAAAAACTTTGAACTTTTCGGGCGGTTTGTTTGCTTAATATACAGGAGCTAAGATTATGGCTAACAAAAATAGACATTTTGATGAGGATTTGGATTTGACGGTTAGTCCAAAACTTTCGGAAGATTTAAATACCCTTTTTAAGCCGCAGTTTTCGGTACCGCCAGAGGTAGACAGGGCTGTTATGGACCAGGCCAATCGGCGACTTGTTCAAAGACATTGGCATCGCCGGATTTTCCATCATATCAGTCTTTGGCGGGTTGCTGCAGCAGCGGCGGTCATTATTTTTGCCTTCAGCTTGAATCTAACACAAGAGCACGGGCCAAGTACGAGTCGCACTGTCCTTGTTAAAGCTCAGGCTATTGATATTGACCGGAACGGCCGAGTGGACATCCTCGATGCCTTCAAATTAGCTCGCCATATCGAATCCGCCGAGAGTACCGACAAAGGCTTGTCCCCCGTATCAAGTACGGGGCAGGCTCTGCGAAAGCAGGGATGGGACATTAACGGCGATGGTCTTGTCGATCGTAATGATGTTGATTTAGTTGCCTTATCCGCTGTCCGGCTGGATAAAAATAAGGGAGTTTTATGATGAAAGAGATTACCGCAATTATTCTAATGAGCATAAGCATAATCGTTCCTGTTCTGGCCCAGCAGTCAGAGCAGGACATTATGACTATTCAGCCGAAAGTTCGTTTTGCACCGCTGCATATCTATCTCGATTCCGGCAATAAATCTTTGGCCGCTTATCAGTTCGAGCTTAAAGCTGCTGCCGGACAAATCAAAATCGTCGGCGTCGAAGGTGGTCAGCACAAAGCATTCAAAGAGGCGCCTTACTACGACCCCGCCGCCTTAGCCAAAGACCATATAATCATTGCGGCATTTAATACCGGCAGCGAATTACCCACAGGGCGTACCCGAATCGCCACTATCCATCTGCAAATCATCGGCGAGGCCGAGCCTGATTACGAACTAAAGCTCACCGTCGCCGCTGACGCAAATGCGAAAGAAATACCCGCTAAAATCTCATTCGAAAAAGGAGAATAAAAGTGAAAAAGAAAGTACTAATCACATCAATCCTTTTGGCCGTAACGGTAATAGTGCTGGTCGGCTATTTCGGATGCAGCCAACAAGAAGGTGATACTGTATCCTCTCGGACAGCAGTAGATGAGTCAAGCAAAGAGGAAGACGTAACATTTGCTGAAGTAACTGAAAAAGCTGATTCTGAAATGCAAGTGTCCCCGGAACTGCAAAATGTCCTGTCCCAGCCACAAACAGTAACAGCTAAAGATGAGGTTCATTTCCGAACGCAATTGGAGCCGACAAAGGAAGTGGAAGGAACAGCTCCTGCTGCAACAAAATCTGAAAAGTATGGAATGCTGCGCCCCGAAGATTTCACTGATTTGAGAAACCAGCAGGATATTTTGGGCGACCTTAAATCAAAAGGCGAAAAATCACGGCTTCCTGAATTCACAGGAGGTCCGGTGCCGGTGTTGGGCGATAAACCAGAGAGTCGTTCTAACGGTATTACGGGCCGATACGGTGGCGGCATGTGGCGCTCCAGTCGTTCTTCCCGCGCTGCAACGTCTGCGGGGCAACCTCTTCAATTTCGGGGACCTACACGACGCGATTATTTACGTCGTCGAATATCGGAAGAGGCTCAGCGTTCTGAAAGCGGGCGAATATATTCTGGATTACTCAGTGTCACGGCCGATGAGATATGGGTAATCGCTCGTTCGGAAACGCAGGCGGTTCCAGCAGGAGAGGATACTCCCGGCTGCGGGGCGATGTTAGCCAAGCTGCCGAAAGAAGATAAGGAAATACCGCTGCCGCTAAAGCATACCGATGTTAAGGGACAAATCATCGGCTATATCGCCACCGTTGATGTTACGCAGAAATTCCATAATCCTTACGATGAAAAGATTGAAGCGGTGTACGTATTTCCACTGCCGCAGAATGCGGCCATTAATGAATTTATTATGGTAATAGGGGAACGGCGAATACGCGGCATTATTCGAGAGCGCAAAGAGGCAGAGGAAATCTACAGGGAAGCCCGGAGACAGGGGTATGTCGCTTCGCTTCTTACCCAGGAGCGGCCAAACATCTTCACGCAGAAGGTCGCCAACATCGAGCCCGGCAAAAACATCGACGTCAATATCAAGTATTTCAATACCCTGGCATATGTGGACGGCTGGTATGAGTTTGTATTTCCTATGGTCGTCGGGCCGAGGTTTAATCCTTCCGGCTATACCGACGGCGTCGGCGCGGTCGCCCGTGGCAAAAACGGCATCTCCGGACAGAGAACCGAGGTCCAGTACTTAAAACCCGGCGAACGAAGCGGCCACGATATCGCCGTTATGGTTGACGTTGATGCCGGTGTAAAAATCGAAGAGGTTAAATGCACAAACCATGTTATTAAGAAGTCTTTTACATCACCTGAAAAACTATCGGTCAAGCTCAGCAGCCTCGACAGTATCCCCAACAAGGACTTCGTCCTCCGCTACAAGGTCGCAGGCAAAACAGTAAAGTCGGCCCTGGTAACACACCACGACAAACGAGGCGGATTCTTCACGCTGATGCTGTATCCGCCGGAAAACCTTTCGTATCTCAAGCGTGCCCCGATGGAGATGATATTCGTCCTGGATTGCTCGGGCAGTATGAACGGCAAACCAATCGCCAAAGCAAAACAGGCTATTACACGTGCTCTGAGAAAACTACAGCCGAATGATACTTTCCAGATAATTCGTTTCTCCAATAATGCCTCGCAGCTTGGTCCCAGCCCTATCCCAGCAACGCGAGCCAACATCCACAAAGGACTCAACTACGTTGATTCCTTACACGGCAGCGGCGGGACGATGATGATTGAGGGTATAAAGGCCGCCCTGGATTTCAAGCACGACCCACACAGATTTCGCTTAGTTTCTTTTATGACCGATGGCTACATCGGCAACGAGATAGAAATCCTCGCCGCTATTCATCAGCGTCTTGGCGCAAGCCGGATTTTCAGTTTCGGCGTCGGCTCGTCCGTCAACCGATACCTGCTCGACAGAATGGCCAAACTCGGAAAGGGCGCCGTCGCCTATATCGGCCTGGACGACAGCGCCGGAGGAGTCGTTGACCTGTTCTATGAGCGCATCAGCCATCCTGCCCTTACCGACGTAACAATCGACTGGGGGAATATGCAGGTTACAGATATGTACCCCTATCACATTCGTGACCTCTTTGTCGGTCGTCCTGTAATTCTCACCGGCAGATTCCAGGGCAATAGTAAAACAACCATTCATGTTACAGGCAAAGTCGGTGACATGACCCAGGAAATCGCTATCCCTGTCAACCTCGACGATTCCGCCGTTACTCATCCGGGCATCGCCTGCGTTTGGGCCCGCAAAAAGATCGAGACCTTAGCTAATCAGTCCACCCACGACAGCAATCCGGACTTGCCACAGGAAATCAAGCAGGTAGCCCTTGAGTATGGCCTGATGTCGGCCTATACAGCCTTCATCGCCGTTGATTCTTCCCGGCAAACCACCGGCGACCATGGCATCACTGTTGCCGTCCCGGTGCCTGTCCCCGATGGTGTTCGATACGAAACCACTGTCCAGAACTAAAGGCGGCTGTTATCGAGAAGTCCTGCCGGATGGTGTACAAGCTGCTAAGCCGGTATTGCAAAGTTTTTGGATAATACAGAATTGCATACCCCTGCCAATCTCATTTCTTCAGACGACATGCACTTCTTATGAAAAACCTGGTTCCTGAGACAGAAGGTAAAGAAAAAAGATGCTAACATACTGCCTTTGAGTAATAGACGAAAAATATTCGGGGTGCGGCTTGATATTGGGGCGGGATTGTTGTATGTTTACATCGTATTAGGAGAGCGGGTCTCCTTCGCACGGTTTTTTGGGGGAAATTTTGGTTGATAAGGAGAATACAAATGAAACCATTTCGTAAAACTCAAAAGGCCAGCCCCGCACCAAAATCAGTGACGAGTCGGAAGCGGCAGAGGACTACGAAAGCCCCCCCAATGCAGGCAATTTTAATGCGGCCCAGTCAATCCGGTGTCCATATTTACTTTTCTATTGTTTTAGCTATAGTATCCTGCCTTTTTTTGGGCAGTTGCGAAGCGAACGCAGAAGCACAATTGGCTTCCCGCCCGTTTTTACTCGGCCAAGCCCAGACAGGCAAGGCGGGCTCCCTCAGCAGTCAGACGCAAACGCCCTTCGTCGAGCCGGCCGATTATAACCCGGACATACCAGCGCCTGAATCAATAATAGGTCACGCTGTTGCCGAAAAGGCGGTTCGCTATCGTGTGCTTATCCGCTATCTGCAAGCTCTGGCTGAGGCCTCCGAACAGGTAACACTTACAGCTTATGGTAAAACGCACGAGGGCCGGGCGCTCTACTACCTTACCATCACCAGCGGTGCCAACCATAAACGGCTTGACGAGATTAAGACCGACAATGCAAAACTTTCCGACCCGCGCAAGCTCGGAGGGTCTGAGCAAACAAGTCGGCTCATCAATACTCTCCCAGCCGTCGCCTGGTTGAATTATAGTATCCACGGCGATGAACTTTCGAGTACGGACGCGGCGATATATGTTGCATATCATCTGTCTGCAGCAAAGGACCAGGCCACCCGGAAACTTTTAGACCAAGTCGTAGTTCATATTAATCCTTTAGTAAATCCTGACGGCAGGGAACGGTATCTAAGCCATCTTGAACAGCTAACGGGCGTAGTTTCGAGTCCGGACCTTCAGTCGATGCAGCACCAGGCCCTTTGGTCGAGGGGGCGGGGGAACCATTATCTGTTCGACCTCAACCGCGACTGGCTCGTGCATGTCCAGCCGGAAGTCCGTGCTTTGGCAGAGGTGATTTTGTCCTGGAACCCACATCTGCTGGTAGATTCACATGAACAGGGTGCTTACGATACCTACCTGTTTGACCCACCCCGAGACCCCATTAATATTCACCTTTCGCCAAGGGTGCTGGATTGGCGTAAGCGCTTCAGCTCCGACCAGGCCAAGGCCTTTGATCGCTACGGATGGAGTTACTATACCAGGGAGTGGTACTCGGAGTGGAGCCCTATCTACACGAACGCCTGGGCCAGTATGCAAGGGGCCGTTGGGCTGCTCTATGAACAGGCCAGGGTTGATGCGGCATCTGTAAAACACCCAACCGGTGAGGAAATCAGCTATCGGGAAACCGTGCACCATCATATCGTGAGCACTCTGGCCAACCTCGAGACCCTGCGCGCCAACCGCCAGGAAATCCTGAGCGATTTCCTCCGCGACCGTCAGTTGGCTATCAGCGAACAAGAGCCTGATGGCGGTACGTTTCTGCTGCCACCTTGCGAAGACATATCGAGGTGGAAACGTCTAGTCGAGCTAATCCGGCATCAGGGCATCGAAACGAAATTCGCCAAGGCACCTTTCAAAGCCGAAAAGTTGACTGACATTTGGGGAAACAAGCTGGATAGCAAACAACTGCCGAAAGGCACGGTCGTGGTATTCTCGGCTCAGCCCCATCGCCGGATGTTTCGCGCGTTGTGCGAATTTGATCCACATTTGGAGGACAGCTTCCTGCTGAAGGAACGCAAAGAGCTCGAAAACCGCCGGAAAACCCTGCTCTATGATGTCTCGACGTGGAACCTACCGATGGCATTTGGTATCGAGTCATACTGGGCTAAAAGCATATCAAATGTCGAACTCTCGCCGAAGCCTTCGCCGGCCAGTGGCCGGTTTGATCCTGACCGCCATTCGGCGGCGGTTCGGGATTTGTCGAAACTGAACAAAAAAAGTGGTTACGGGTACTTGATTGACTTTAGAAATTCCAACATATATCCGGTTCTGGTTCGTCTTTTTAATAAAAAGTGTCATCCGCGGATTGCGACCAAACCATTTAAGACCGAAGCTCGAAAATACGAGAGGGGAACAGTTCTGCTTCGCGGCCACGAGAATCCCGATGACCTTTCGGAGATTTTACAGGGGGTCGCATCTGATTTTGCCATTGATATTCAAAGAGTTGATAGTGCCCTCGTAGAGGATGGCCCTGACCTTGGCGGCCGAAAGTTCAATCTGTTAGCAGCGCCACAGGTGGCGATAGCTTCGCAATGGCCTGTCCGGTCAACTTCGTTCGGGTCGGTTTGGTACCTGCTTGACTATCAGCTTCGACTCCAAAGCTCACCAATTAACGTCCAAAACCTAAGCAACATCGACCTTCGAAAATACAATGTTCTGGTAATCCCGGACAGCGGTGACATTGGCCGGGTGCTTGATAAGAAAGCCGTTGAAAAAATAAAGAGATGGATTGAGGGCGGTGGGACCCTGATTGCAATTGGCAATTCGGCAGGCTTTGCAGCTAACAAAGACCGGGGGCTTTCGTCGGTACGATTAAAACGTGATGTGCTTGATAAACTTGAGGAATACCGGGAGGCAGTGGGGCGTGAAAAAGATGCCCGGGATATCAAGATTGACCCCAACCAGATATGGGGAACTATAGAGGCTGAGGAGAAAGCAGCAAAAGCAAAGACAGAAGAAGGTGAGACTAAAAAGCCCGAAGAATCTAAAACCAAGCCCAATATTGAAAAGCTAAAACGCACCGATGAATGGCGTCGCATTTTCAGCCCGAGAGGTACATTCCTTACGGGTACGGTTAATAGCGAACATTGGCTCGGATTTGGTTTGCAAGAGAAGCTGCCCGTGATGTTTTGGGGCAGTAATGCATTTATGTCAAAGCATCCGGTAGCGACCGTAGTTCGCCTTGCTGATAAGAATGAGCTGCGTTTGAGCGGTCTGCTCTGGCCGGAAGCCAAAGAACGTCTTACAGATACTGCGTATGCCACTGTCGAATCAGTGGGCCGCGGCCAGTTGATTTTGTTTGCTACCGATCCGGCTTATCGAATGTGGCTGCCTGGTGTGCAACGACTATTCCTCAACGCGATATTATTGGGGCCGGGCATGGGCACCTCGCAGCCAATGCCATGGTGAGGGTGAAGAATGTATTCCAAACTGCTTCGTGTCCTGGTGAAAATTGTGAGAAAGTATGTACAAACTTGTACATTCAGCACGACTGTGCCTTCTTGCGTCGAGCGAGAGCGACGAAAAAGCATGCCATAACTGATATTGCCAGGACAAAGCTCCATCCCGGCGCAAGGCCAAGAGCACTGGGAAGGTAGGCGAAGAGCAAAGCCAGTCCGGCGACAAACAGACTGTAGGGCAGTTGTGTGCGGACGTGATGCATAAGGTCGCAGGAGCTGGCGATAGAGCTCATAATTGTCGTGTCGGAGATGGGCGAGCAGTGGTCGCCGAAGATTGCGCCGTCCAGGACGGCGCCGAGGCTTATCATTGTGGTCAGGCCGTAGCTGTTCCCGTCGAGTGCGAAGGCGACTGGAATGGCGGTGGGGATGAGAATGGCCATCGTTCCGTAGCTTGTGCCTGTGGCAAATGAGGTCACGGAGGCAACGAGGAAAACTGCCGGCGGAAACCAATGAGGTGAGACTCTGCCGGCCAGTATTGCCGTCAGGAACTCTCCGGTTTTCAGGCTGTCGCAGCAATTCTTGAGCGACCAGGCGAGAATAAGTATGACGAAGGGAATCATAGCCCGCTTGAGGCCCCGCTTGAAGCAATTGCTTATGACGGGCATACTCAGCGACCCGAAGAGCTGCGAGCATAGCAAGGCCAATGTTAGGCCGAAGAGCGCTGCGTAGTCGAGGATAAGGGTGGTGTTCTCGGCGGCACTAATAACGTCGCGCCAATAAATCCAATTGAGGAGCGAACCGCCTTGCCTGAGCATAGCAGGGCCGCCGCCATCGACCCAAAGGCCGGTGAGATGAAACAATATAAGTCCGCCTAATGGGATAAGGGCCTTGATTGCCCGGGAGGATTGCTGCGCGACGGCAGGTGGACTCGAATCAGGAGTGTTTTGGGATGGGCCGGCTTGGCTGTTTTCGCCGGGACCTTTTGCCTTAGCCGAATCCTCAGCGGTTTTCATCGGGCCGAAGTCCCGGCCTATAATGATATGCAAAAAGACAAAAGCGATCATTAACAAACAGTAGAAGCGAAAACTCAGGGCGTCAAAGAACAGCGAATATCCGCTCCTGCCAATTTTCAGCTCCTCTGCGATTTGGGTGAGAAGGCCCACTTCATAGGCGATCCAGGTGCTGATGACTGCGAGTCCCGCGATAGGTGCGCTCGTGGCGTCAACAAGAAAGGCGAGTTTTTCGCGGCTGACGCGAAACCGGTCGGTGATTGGCTGCATCATCGAGCCTACTATTATGGCATTAGTGTAGTCATCGATGAAGCATAGTATTCCCATAAGGGCGGTAGCCATCTGAGCGGACTTTCTACCCTTTACCCGCTTCAAGAGCCAGAGGATGATTCCCTTAAAACCTCCCGATGAGATGACTATCTCTATCATCACAAAAATAGGCGGGATGAACGCAAGGATTTGCAAATTCGTTTTGCTTGTAACAGTATTCGCAACATAAATGCCCACTGATTTGAATCCCTCCAGCCAGGCGGCAGCATTCAGTGGAGTTTGTGGGACCTGAGTCAGTAAACCGCCGACAAAAATGGCAATTCCCAAACTGAGCAGGACATGGTGCGTCAAAAAAGCCAGCAAAATCGCCAGTACAGGAGGGATGACACTATACCACATGCCTGTTTGCGAATTCTGTTCGCCAACCGGAGCAAGGTAAGCGGTCAAGGCACATATAACCACGAAGATAATAACCGCCGCCACACTTTTTGTGAACGTTTTCGATTTCAATGGACTGCTATTTTTAGTACCGGCGTTGAAGATAATAAACCTGCTTTATTTCATACAAATATTGCCGATTATGAACCTCGAAGGATTTTACGTTTACTATGTTTCGGCTCGGTTGAGCTTGCCGAAGTGTGAAATATCTACCCACTTAATCCCGATTTTTCGCGCTGCGTATCCGAGTTCTTTGAGATAGTTACCATAGGCCATCATCCAGTGAGAATCCCGAGCTTCTTTGAGCAGTTTTTCCCAATCTCCTTGAATTTCGACATCCTGCTGGGAACGGCATATTTCCAAAAACGGATTACTTTTAACAATCCCCTTAAATCCCACCCACCGGCCCGTACTGTATTCCGGGTCGATGAATGTCACCTCCTGTCCTTTGGGTATTTCCACCTTTGGTGCCGCACCATACTCGGATTCATAATGTGTCATGATTTTTGCCGGTTCATAGTGCGTCCCGTCCATCCGGCGGGGAGCGGTGCAATGTGCACAGGTGGCTATTGCTTTATGTGGAAATGTTGAGTTATGCAGAAATACGGGTTTGCCTGATATGTAGTGCAATAAAATCCCCGAAGGTATCACAACAAAATCTGATTCACAGAAAGCGAGCATTCCCTCATCATTGAGCAAACTATAAGGAAGACAGGGGGTCGTTTCTTGTATCGGCATCAGAGTGTTCATACAATTTTTCATTGTGAATGCCGGTGCATCATATTCGCGCATCAAATCTTTATATACGCTGTACAGCAAAAAAGCATTTACCACAAACTTTTTATCAGTCATAAGAGTTGTATTAGGCAGAGAAAGGTATTTTTCAGTCCATTTTTCTGCTCTTGAAATAAGATTGCCATCAGCCCTGACACTCTTGATACGCTTCGCTACATCTTCATAACTAACTTCTATAATTTCGATTTTGTATTTTTCCCGGGCAACGTCGGGGGCCTCCGGGGAATACTTGCCCCATGCACCACCAAGAGCAACTATCCTTGCCCCTATAAAATTCTTTAGCCCATAAAGCGCCCGCAGTCTCCATAGAAGCTCCTGGTCATCATCAACTACGACATCATAAATATACACGCCCCCGTGATTCTGGCGGCTGTTTTGCCCCGATTCGTTTTCATCTGTTCTGAGATATCTGACGCTAAGCGCCTCATACCAGTAATAGGTCGGGCCGGAACGATGCCTGACAAATATTAGGGTATCTTTGTCTTTTTCCCTGGCAAAACATGCTCTAAGCATATCGCCCGAACCGGTGGCCGGATAGACAATGATTACATCATAATCGTTGGGACCTCTTTTGGGGAGACCCTTCTTATGCACTTGTAATGCCTCTTCAACAGTCTTGACTTTAGCAACAGGTAGTATTTCCAGGGGGAAATCAGCCCTGGTGGATAACGACTTCAGCTCTTTTGATATTCTTCCTGCCTCCTCTGATGCAGCCTGCTCGGTTTGTACCCCTCCCCACGATTTCCAGGAGGTTGCCTGCCTTCGTTCGGGAGTTCTATACATAAGAATCGGCTGGACTCTTAATTTTTTCCCTGTGACTAAAATTGGCTTGTTGGGATTCCATTCTTCTATTTTTCTGTTTGCAAAAGCCGAAGTGCCAAGACCAAGAACTCCACCAGTAATACTTGCCGTTGTTAAACCTACAAACTCTCTCCTGTTCATACAACAATCACACATAATAACCTCCTGAGCTCAATTTAACACCAATTCTACTATGTTTGCCAATTTCAAATCCTTTTAGTACCAAAACAACTCTTGAAAGAAAACAAAATAATCGTAATATTGTTGCAACAGGAGTTCGAATCGTCTCCAAACAAAAAGCTGATTAATGTCATTTTTGTAGATGGCATACAAGGGAACAATGAGTGACCGAGAGGTGTAGAAGATGGATTCTATTAATCGTCGTGATTTCTTGAAAGTTGCAGGCCTGGGGGCGGCATCGCTGACTATTCCGGCATGCAACAGCACCACAGGGCGGCTTGTGAGCAAGGCACCTGCAAGTAGGCCCAATATCGTCTTTATTCTCGCAGACGACTTGGGCTTCAAAGATGTAGGCTATCAAGCTGGTGACATCAAGACGCCTAACATTGATAAGCTGGCTTCTGAAGGAACAAGGCTGGACCAATTCTATGTTCAGCCGGTATGCTCACCGACTCGCTCGAGTCTGATGACAGGTCGATACCCAATACGTTATGGACTGCAAATAGGAGTCATACGACCGTGGGCCGAACATGGACTGCCTTTGGAGGAGCGGACTTTGGCCCAGGCACTTAAGGAGGCCGGCTACACTACAGCCATCTGCGGCAAGTGGCACCTGGGCCACTTAAGCTCGCAATATCTGCCTACTTCTCGCGGTTTTGACCATCAGTACGGTCACTATAACGGTGCGCTCGATTACTTCACCCATATTCGTGACGGCGGTCTGGACTGGCACCGCAATGACCAGCCCTTGCGTGAAGAAGGCTACACAACTAACCTGGTTGCTGATGAATCAGTCCGTCTGATTGAACAGCACGATACTTCTCGTCCACTGTTTCTGTACGTACCTTTCAACGCCGTACACTCGCCATTTCAAGCTCCCCAAGATTACATCGATATGTATAAACACATCGAGAACAAAAGGCGGCGCATATATGCCGCGATGCTTACGTGTATGGATGATGCGATTGGGCGCGTAGTCTCGGCATTAGACAGACGTGGCATAAGGCATAACACCCTGCTCATTTTCTGTTCGGATAACGGTGGCGTGGGTGGTGTGGCTGATAATGGCCCTTTACGCGGGCAGAAGGCACAGTTATATGAAGGCGGGATACGAGTACCGGCTATCGCAGTCTGGCCGGGTGTGCTCAAGGCCGGAGCTGTCGTAAAAGAGCCGCTTCATATAGTTGATATGTATCCCACATTGCTTAAACTTGCCGGAGCCAAACTCGAACAAGCCCTGCCGATTGATGGCAAGGACGCTTGGCCTACGATTGCCAAGGGCAGGCCCTCACCCCACAAAGAGATACTTCTTAACATTACACCTGCTACTGGGGCAATTCTCCGGGGCGACTGGAAGCTGGTTTACAATGGCAGTATCGGAGCCAATAACGCCGGCCCCGTCGATAAAAAGGTCTTTGAGCTTTTCAATCTCTCAGAAGACCCATACGAGAAGAACAATCTGGCTGACAAGTATCCGCAGAAGTTCCAGAAGCTCAAACGCCGGCTTGAGCAGTATGCCGCAGAGGCTGTTAAGCCCAATATTCCACCCAACCGTATGCCAAAAGATTTTAAGGTACCCAAAGCCTGGGGACATCCGGATTGATAGTGCTGTCCCTTGGGGATACCTTACGGCGCTGGAAAAATACAGGAGGCAGGCCCCTCCGAGCTTGTCGAGGCAGACAAATGACTTGACTATTTCGTAATGCCTTGTGTATAATCCGCAGGACACCTTGCGGTGGAACAATTATTATCTTCTTTTTGTGGTGAATAGATATTATGCTAAGTAGTCGAGCTTCGACATTTATATTTGTACTTCCTATCTTTCTTGTGTCATTGACTATTCACGAGTATGCCCATGCCTGGATGGCCTACAGGTATGGCGATGACACGGCCAAAAGAATGGGACGGTTGACCCTGAATCCTTTGGCGCATATTAGTCTCTTTGGCACAATAATTCTACCGCTTCTGGTGCGTTTCGGCTGGGCAAAACCCATACCCGTTAACTTTTCAATCCTGACTAAAAGGCAAATCTTTGCGGTTGCAGCCGCGGGCCCTCTTGCTAATATACTATTGGTACTTATTTTGGCTGTGCTTTTCCGGATATTCAGCCTTGAAGCGGCAACGCTACTTGGTAATTTTGTACTACTGGCGATATTGTTTAATATTATCTTGGCTGTATTTAACCTCATACCCATACCGCCCCTGGATGGCTCAAAGATGGTTTATGCCAGGCTTAAATCCCCGGGGGCTATTAAAGCGTATAGTAACTTTGCCCGATTTGGAATGCTGATACTTGTAGCATTTATTTTGCTTGGGGGTTTTCGGATTATTATTTTGCCCGTGGTTGGACTATTTTACTCATTGCTTGGACTGCCCCTGCCTGCGTTGACAATTGAGCAGACAAAAAC
>JAIVYN010000051.1:0-17277 GCA_048635425.1 Candidatus Aegiribacteria sp. | reverse complement strand
GCCAAAATGCCGGGGTTGTGGGCTTCGCCGGCAAAGACTGATGTCATTGCTATAACCACAATGGTTATAGCTGCACAGCTAAGCAATACTCCAATTACGATTGATATTATAAATTCAACATGGCCATGACCCCAGTGATGGTCATCGTCCGGCGGAACAGCAGAAACCTTTAAGCCAATGATATACATCACCGATACAACAACGTCACTGAGAGAATGCACAGAATCAGCTATTAACGCTTCACTGCGGCCGAATATGCCGCCCAAAAGCTTTATGATTAAAAGGCCAACATTGCCCAGTAAATTTAAAGTACCAACATGCTTAGCACACCAATGACATCGCTTACATGCAACTGCCACAGACTGAAAACCTCAAATATCAAATATGAAAAATCAAAATTGCGGAATCCCGTACCTATTGTTTTGTTGCCGAATTAGCAGAACAATTATTTCGGAACAGTCCCAATGATAGTAGCTGCAACTGGTGCTGGATAATTTCCTTTTCATCCTTCGTAGTACTACGGAGAACGGGAATTTTGCTTCTTTGTTTCTAAGTTTTGATTTTCCCCCTCAAATACCCACTCGGGCTTATTGTTCCATTTGAAATAGGGCTGCAGGCGGAAACGCAGCATTCTTCCGATGATATTCACAGGGAAGGTACTCAGGCGTGTATTGTAAATGTTCACCGCGTCATTGTACTCAACCCTTTTATCATAAACTTGAGTTTCCACATCCGCAATTTTGGTAACAAGCACATTATATGGCTGGCTTGAAACCAGTTGCGGATAATTCTCAGCCACGGCCATAAGCCTTGACAGGCTGGCCGGACTGAATTGTTTTTGCGAAAGGTCCTTCGCCGACTCGACAAGCTTTTTCAAATCACTCGAAACGCTCATGGAATCTTTCCTCATCTCCATCGCAGAAGTGAATACTTCTCCTTCATGGCTTATGAACCGGTTCACCGTTGCCGTCAGGCTGGAAACGACATTACGTCTCATCTGGAGTCCCGCTTCTATCTGCGACTGCATGTTCCCAACCTGTTGTTTCATAATTGTCAGTTGGTTGTAATAGTGAATATTGGTATATATAAAAGTGACTGCCGCAATTGTTATCAGGATGGCCTTGAAATGTTCAACAATAAACCGTTTGAGTGGATGGAACCACCTTTTCTTTTGGAAATGCTCCGCGCCCAGGTTAACTCGTACCTGCTCCTGACGTCTTGCACCGCTTGGTTTTCTAAAAGGAATCGCCATAATTTCTACCTTCTGACTTCTGTCTTCTGTTATTATATTTCTTCAAGTTCCATGGCCTTCTTGAAGCATTCCATAGCCTCCTCTCGTTTGCCCATTGCCTCATAGGTGTAACCAAGACGCTTATGGGCTTTGGAGTAGTTCGGTTCGACGGCTATCGCCTTTTTGAAACTCTCAACGGCTTTTTCATAATCCTTGAGCTTATCGTGCGCAACACCGAGGTTATACAGCGCATCGAACGATACGTCCTTTTTACGGGCAAGGGCGCCGAGATATTTAACTGCCGTTTTCGAGTCATCGTTCTTAATAGCCAGAAGGCCCAACCTATAGACCGCATCTGCAAGTTTTTTATCCATCTCGTAGGCCTTCTTATAGGCCTCCTCGGCTTCTTCATCCATACCTTCTCGCTCGCAGCAGATGCCAAGGTTGTAGTAGACCGTCGATTCTTCTTTGCCCATGCCGATCAGTTTGTTATAATGGTCAATGGCCTTTCCATACTGACCACGACTCATCAATGCAGCAGCCTTTTTGGAGACCAGGTCCCTTGCCTGGCCAGATTCTATTTTTGTCAAACTGCAGTATGCATCAACAAGACCGTCAAGGCATCCTCTGAGCTTTAAAAAAAAGCTCTGCGTTCGAAGAGTCAGCGGCACCGCCTGGTCCTTTTTGGACTCTTTAGTTTCCTTCTTCTTTGCCATCCTTTATGCCTCCTCACTTTCTTCTTTGACGGCCCATTTTGCTTTCATACTGCGAATACCAGCCAGTATCGCCACTATTCCAAAGCAAAGCGCCGCAAAGGGTACAATAGTAACCAGTATATCTTTAAACATATACCAGTTGCCCATTATCCCCCACAGTCCAATCACTATCGCGATGATCCCTACAATTACGTGCAACATTTTCTGCTCCTTTCTTTCATTTTTTTACATTTTTTCAAATATTTACTCTGCCATCACTTGTTTCAATGGGGTAATCCCACGCCTTTATTCCGCCTGTCATGTCATACACATCCTTAAACCCTGCATTTACCAGTATCTGGCAGGCAACCTCGCTTGTTACACCCGTAAAACAATATACGATTATGTCCTTTGTTTTATCCAGGCTGAACAACCTGTAGCCTAACTCGTTTAAGGGTATGTTTATCGCCCCGGGTATATGGGCTTCGTCGTAAGATGCATCGTCCCTGATATCAACAATTATATAATTATCGCCGGATTCGTCGTCAATTCTGTTTGCCAATTGATCTGCTGTAATCTCGTAAAAGCCGGCTTCGTTTGGCAGCACGAGGGCAAAACCATCATCGGCCTTGTCAGTTCCCGCGATGTGGGCATACACCAGCCCTCCGGTTATAGCCAACATAGGCAAAAATGGTATAGCAATCAGAACAGCAATAATAATGATGATGTTTTTTTTTGTAATCATGCGATAATAATGTTTACTTCCCTTGCAAATGGAATTTTTTCCATTAACTGTACCTTTACGTGGCGGGCGATTCTGTCAGCTTGTTCCATACTGAGGTCATTATCCACGCTTATCCACATATCGATATGCAGCAGTGTTCCAATATACCTGGCCTTTACGTTTACAATTTCCTTTACCTGGCTAACCTTTTGCGCACATGCCTTTATCCGTTCCATAATTCTTTTTGAGGGGACCTTGTCCATAATCCCGGCAAAACCGAGGAAAACCATCCGCAGCCCTACAAAAAGCACAGCAACAGAGATAATGGCGATTCCGGTTCTTATAAGATATCCTGCGCCGAGACCGGTAAGTATCAAAAGCAACAAAACGAAGGTTGAAATCCAGGCTCCGTATCGGTTATACCGCCCGGACATAGCGAGCATGCCGTTTGAGGATTTTTTGTTCTTTTCCCTCAGGTATCGGTAAAGAACCTCATTGGTTATTATTGATATAAGAGTTACCATTACCGCCAGCGTATAAGAACCGCCCATTTTAAGACCAGCCATGACCATCAGGCTGTAGTAGAGCATATGAGTAGCAATAACCAAGCCAAGCAAACCTACAACGGCCATACTTATAAACAGTATCTTGCCAAGACCGTAAGGATACCGTGCGGTGCCGGTTCTTTTTTCTAAAACCTGTGCCTGCCACGGAATCAAGAAGGCGGACACAGCCATAAGAGAGAAAAGACCGTCCATCAAAACCAGCTTACTGCCGCCCAGCAAGACAAACCCAAGCTTCAAAATGGCAAGTGCCAGGTTTCCAAGCAATCCTGTGAGAACCGGATGGATAGACTCATCGGCATTTGAATATATCTTACTTATGTTCATTTGCGGCTAATTTACTTTCTGCGATTTTTTGAATTTTTTATAATTCCTACAAAATACGCGGTGCCATAACCGGAAAGAAAACTTAAAACCAAAAGAAAAACTGTTCTTATCTCAAAGCCTCTTCTAAATGGCAGATTTACCTGAGTCGTGTGCATGTTTCCGGCTATAAACAGGAAAATAATCAAAACAACAGCTATAACTAATATCGTTCGCCACATCTTTATATGCTGGTTAAATGGTTACCAGTTACCTGATGGTTTCTTTTACTATTGGTTTTACCTTGTTAATCGGGATCGCGAATCCCACACCAGTGAATACACCGGTTGGAGCGTAGATGGCTGTGTTTATGCCTATAACCTCTCCGCTTACATTAACCAGTGCCCCCCCTGAATTGCCCCTGTTAATGGCAGCATCTGTCTGGAGCATATCCTCGTAAGCCTGGCCGTCTATAACAAGGTTTCTTGAATCATCGCTTATTATCCCCGCGGTAACCGTCTGCTCCAACCCGAAAGGCGAGCCAATTGTAAGAACCGCCTCAGCAACCTTTATCATATCCGAGTCTCCCAGAACAGCAGCCGGCAAAGGTGATTCGGGTTCGATTTTCAAAATGGCAATATCATTCTCCGGGTCTTTGCGAAGGATTACCGCCGGATATACTGTCCTTGAAGAACTAAAAGTTACAACCTTTATATTCACAGCATTAGCTACTACGTGAGCATTGGTTACGATATAACCTCTCCGATCAACGATAACACCTGATCCTAACGACGCCTCTTCAACAAATTGTATCGATGGATCGTCGAAAGCTACTGTACTGGCCAAAGCCGGCCCACCTCTTCTGGGCGTTGTCTTCTCAGCAGTAATATTGACAACCGCAGGCCTGACCGAGGCAAATGCAGAGGCCAAATCATCATCAGAACACGTTAATAAAAGATTAGTACTTGAAACAGTACCTGGACGTTGTCCGGGGCTTGTTAAGTTAGTGCTATCGGCTGCTGTAGCTTGCTCCTGGACGAGCAATTTCTTGCGCCCAAGCAGATTCCATCCCAAGAGGGAGTCCCGGCCACCATAGATTCCCAGGTTGACGGTACCCCAATAGACTATAAGGAAATTAATCACTACAAGTGCCACCAACACCCACAAGATATTTTTTGAAAGCCATTCTTTAATATTCATCTGCACACCTTTTGGTTAGTTTACTGATCGTAACGTTCTCCCGATTCTTCAAGCCGTTTGCATACCGGCTTTTCGTAATCATCTTCTTCGTTTATATGTTCTGTAAGTATCACATTATCATCGTCAGTAAATATGGAAATTATCCTGTCCATCAAGCTCCGTTGCCTCTGCTGGGCCACTGCGGCAACAGCTGATGAATCCAGTGCGACGAAACGTAGCTGGCCTTTGCTATAAATGTCCAGAAGCGCAATATTGTCATGGCCGGCTGCAATCGCCGCGAAGAAATCACTCATATCAGTTACAGTTGTATTGTCAATGCCGGTAATCACATCTCCGGACTGCAGGCCGGCCTGATCCGCCAAGCCGGCCGGCATTACCGACAGAATCACAATCCCATCGATATCGGCCGGGATACGCAGCGAGGCACGCAAATCTGAGTTGAGAACAGACAGCGACACCCCCCAATCCGGATCATCTCCATCTTCAGCGATTGCCGTAGCAGCAGACAAATTGGCGAGTGTGGCATAGATTGTATCCTTTTGCCCATCTCTTACATATATGATTCTCGCCTCGTCACCGGGATTCAGTTGGGCCATAATTTCTCTGAATCCGTCTACATCCTCTATGGCAATGTTGTTCACCGAGAGCAAACAATCACTTCTTTGAAGACCAGCCTTGTCAGCAGGCGAATTGTCAACGACACTGTTTACAAGAACACCGCATGCCTTCGGCAGACCAAACTGTTCAGCAATAAGAGCATCCACTGACATAATCTCTACTCCGAGAAAAGGCGACGACGATACAGCTTCAGCTACTGTCAGGGTGGTCTGCACAATCGGTTCATCAACAGTCTTTGGGTTGCCTGCAACAGCAGTACCCAAAAGGCTATGGCTATCTTTGGTTATGTATTTATATGCAAGGCAACCTACAAAGCCAGCCACCATTCCACCGATAACAAAGGCCAACCAATAGTACCGCTTCAGACTTTTACCAGTCTGGGTTTCATCAATACTCAAGGCCTTTGTCCTTATTCGTCGTCTTTGCCTTCCAGTTTATCGATTCTTTGGTCATGCTTTTTCAACTTGCTTACAAGCCAGAATACCACAACGATCAATACCAAAAGTAATAATTGTCCGAGTGTCATACGATAACTCCTTTCATTGTTTTACTGTTTTATCTTCTCCTGTTCATCCCCTACAGACTCAGGAACTGCACTATGGCAAGAGCCGTTGCAATTATGTAAGTTATAGCTGCCGCCTTGAGTACCTTTTTGACGCCTTCAAGCTCTTTCTCATCGGCTACGTTGTTCTCTTCAATATATCGCAGTGCTCTGGCTGAGGCTTCCAACTCTACCGGCAGAGTAACGAGGTAAAAAACAACTATGGCAAGGAATAAAAGCAACGCTATGTTTATAAAAAACGATGCCAGAGCAACTCTGGACAGCAGTATCCCGAAAAATAAAAGCGGCAATATAAAATATCCAGCCTTTTCGACAATCGGGGCGATATTATTTCTGAACTTTGCCGGCGGATAATCTAAGCCGTCCTGTATGGCATGTGCCGCCTCGTGTGCAGCAATTCCTATCGCAGCAATAGAGGAGTTTCTCGCTACGCGCCGGGAAAGCCTGACCACCTTGTGGCGGGGGTCGTAATGATCCTTGAGTGTGCCGCCGACCTCTTCGATAACAACCTCATTGAGACCGACCGAGTTGAGCATCGTCCTGGCAAGGCGACTGCCGGTAATTCCTTTTTTAACCGGCTGCTTCGAATATTTTTCGTATAATTGTCTGACCTTGATACGAGCATATAAGCCGTAAATAATCAAAGGTACAATCACAAAACCAGATATGACATAAAGTCCTGTCAATATATCCATGTCACCAAACCTCTTTTTGTTTTTGTGTTAACTATTTTTGTATGCAATCCCTGCTCCCCAGGCAGGATTTGTCCACTCTATCGCCTCGCAGGCCACCCGGCACGCACCGCATTCAAGGCAGTTTTCAAACCTTACATCGATTTTCTTTTTAGCTTCATCCCAAACATAAACCTCTGCCGGACAAATGTATGTGCATATTCGATTGAGACACTCTTTACACAAATGTTCATCGAGGCTGATATGTGATGTCTTAAGAGGCTTTCTGCGAACAGTAAAAAGCTTGTCATCCAGACTAAGCTGATTGTTTTCTTCTGCTGTTACCATATCAGATTCCACCCTTCAACATCGCTGCGAATGTTTTTGCCGCCCTAACAAAACTCATCCGGCTTCGTATCATACGAATAATATCACGCTTAACGGTGCTCTTGGGCACATCACCCACCTCGAAAAACATCGTTATTACATCTTTCATAAGATATGGATAGTTGTTGAGCAGCTCTTTGTGCGTGCGCAGGGTATCTATGAAATCCCTGCTGCTTTTCATATTCTCAAGGACAAAAGAATGCTTCAGACGTTGTTCGTATGACCGAAGTGCCTTGGCGTCGTAACTCTTCTGGTCTCTGTTTTCCAATATTGTCTCAGCAGCCATTATCCCTGAAGCCATAGCCATATTTACACCTTCGTGACATATACTGTTATTGACAAGTCCTGCAGCATCTCCAACCAACATAAGACCATTGGTATAAAATTTTGGCAGATTCTTATAGCCATCCATTGGAATCATATGGGCCGAGTATTCCAATGTTTTGCCACCTATTACTAAAGGCTGGATGCAGGGATGGTTTTTGAACCTGTCCAGCAGTTGGTTTGGAGTGGGAGGATTTTCTCGCCCATACATCTCACTGATAACAAAGCCAACACCTATGTTTAATGAATCCATGTTGGTATAGATAAATCCATCACCTAACATGCCGGGTGTTGCGTCGGCAAAATACTCATAGGCAGCCCCTTCTCTTGCGGTTAAGCCAAATCTTTCGTTGATTACATCTTTTCCCAGCTCTATCACTTCCTTAACAGAAATACATCGAGCACGCATCGACAACCTGTTACGAAGTCCCGCCTTTTCCGAGAGCATGGAATTGGCACCCTCAGCACAGACAACAACATCAGCCAATAAGACATTGTCATCATCATCGGCAGTTCCGGCAGTTACGCCGACAACTCTTTTGCCGTCCCATACGAAATCCGTTGCCGCTGTGCCGCAGATAATCGTAGCTCCCTGTTCTTCCGCCTTTTTAGCAAACCATTTATCAAATACAGAACGCCTGACGATATATGAATGATTGTAAGGCGGCTTTTTATGTTCTTCTGAGTCGATATTCAAAGAAACTTCTGAGTTATTTATCAGTAATGAATAGTGCTTTTTAGCTACAAATCTTTCGACTGGTGCTTCGGTGTAAAATTGCGGAATCAGTTTGTTCATCTGGTCGGCGAAAAATATCCCGCCAAACATATTTTTGGCACCTGGATATTGTCCTCTTTCGAGAATGACAACATCCACGCCGGCTTTGGCAAGAACATACCCACAGGCAATTCCCGCCGGCCCTGCTCCTACAATAACCACTTCACATTTATGCATTGCTATCTTCCATCTGTTTGGCCCGAGAGCCTCTGCCTCCAAACACCTCTTTTATATCTGTGACTTTCTCTTTAACTTCGTGGACACTACGGGCAACACCGTATACGACATTGTACAGAAAGCTCTTCTTGTCTTTGGCTACCTTTACGCCTTTAGCCTCATGCGTCTCGTTGAGCTGCACACTTTTGCTGTAAGAGCTGAAGAACTCCTCGAAATAATCACAGTTCAAACAATCCCCCTTACAGTGGATCACTTCTTTACCAAATTCGCGTACCACCACGAAGCAGTAATTGACCCGACTTCCATATAGCAGGCAGCCTTTACACTCCTTGTCACAATTAGTCTTTTGCGGATATTCCCAACAGCGGCACAATGATTCAGATGTGACGCCGCTCTTTTCCTTTTGGAAAGCTTCATAAAAAGATATTGCCTCGGATACCGGAATCCTGCAATGGCCTCCTACGGTTTTCATTGTTCTAATTTTGCCTTGGTTTACCCAATTGATGATAGTGAAACGTGAAACACCGCAAAGTTTTGCAAGTTCGGTCGTTGTCAGACAATCTTTCCGCAAATTGATTTTGTTTTTAGTTATGGTTTCTTTTAACATGGCAGAAATAATCCTCTCACTACAAAAAGTGCTACCCTGCTGGTTACTTAGTTGCTCAGAACAAGCTCGCTTTCCTGCTCGCTATCCGACATGACCGGCTCTTTATCTTCGATCCGTACCTTTTTTATTTCTTCAGTTAAGGCTGGAACTACTTCAAGGACATCACCCACAATGCTGTAATCAGCTACATTGAAGATCGGTGCCTTCGGGTCTTTATTGATAGCTACAATGATCTCTGAAGACTGCATCCCGACAAGGTGCTGAATAGCACCGCTGATACCGCAGGCAATATACAGTTTTGGGCGCACGGTCTTGCCCGTTTGCCCTACCTGGTGAGCGTAAGAGGTCCATCCTGCATTTACGGCCCCACGTGAAGCACCAACGCCACCACGAAGTGCTTGAGCCAGGTCTTCGATAATTTCAAAATTCCCGGCATCTCCAAGCCCCAGCCCTCCGGCGACTACTATTTCTGCTTCTGCGATGCCGGCTGTTTTTGCAGACTCTTTAACTACTGCAAGCAGCCGGGCTCTCTGAGTTAGACTATGGTCTTTATAGTCATATCTGACGATTCTCCCGATACGCAGCTCATCTCGCTGTGGGCGATTGAAAACTTTCGGACGAACACTCGCCATTTGAGGGCGGTGGTTTGGGCAGATGATAGTAGCCATCAGGTTGCCGCCAAAGGCCGGCCTGGTCTGCAGTAAATTCCTGGTTTCCGGGTCTATCTCGAGGCCGGTACAGTCCGCGGTCAATCCGGTCTCCAGCCTGCTGGCTACTCTCGGAGCTAATGAACGCCCAACTGCTGTTGCGCCAAGCAAAACAATGTTTGGCTTATGTTCTTTAATCAGTCCGGTTATCACCTGCGTATAAGTATCTTCGATGAACACCTCTAACTGGTCGGACTCGGCCAGATAGACCTTGTCAGCACCAAAGCAGATTAATTGACGGGCGAGTCTACCTAATTGGTTCCCTAACAACATTACACAAAGAGGTTCGCCAAGTTTGTCAGCTAAATTCCTCCCCTCACCAAGAAGTTCAAGGGCAACATTGGCTATCCTGCCCTCTTTCTGCTCAGCAAATACCCAAACTCTTCGATATCTGCTTTTGTCAACGGTTTGCACATTGTCGCGTATCAGTTCGATAGCAGTAAATTTTTTGCAGGCATCTACACAAGCTCCGCAAAAATTACATTTAGCTATATCAATCCGGGCCAACTTTTTTGTAACGATAATGGCACCCAAAGAACACGCAGCAACACAAAGTTTGCATCCGGTGCATTTTTCAGCAATCACACGTATACTCATATTGCACTCCTTTACAACACTTCTGCCTGCCGTAGTTGGCTTATCAAATCCGTTACCTGCTCCTGAGTCGAACCTTCCAGAACCTGACCTTGTCTGTTATGCTGAGAGGTGGTCATTTTGATAACTCTTGTGGGAGAGCCTTTCAATCCGATTTTGTTTTCGTCCGCACTGATATCCTGAGCAGACCAGACTTCAATCTCGGATCTTGCGGCATTTATTTTCCATTTCAACGATGGAAAACGCGGCTCGTTAATCCCTTTGGAGACTGTAATCAGCCCCGGAAGTGAAAGCTTTACTTTTTCCGTACCCTCCTCGGTCAAACGCACTGTGACCATATATTCTTCGGTTACTTCATGTATTTTTATTACACAACTAATGTGCGGAATATCCAGCCTTTCCGCCAGCGATGGCCCGACATGTGCCGTATCACCATCGACGGCTTGTCTGCCGCAAATAACTAAATCGAAGTGGCCTATTTTTTTCACCGCCCTGGCCAATGTATAAGAAGTAGCAAGTGTATCGGCACCTGCAAAACCGATGTCGCTAAGCAAAACAGCATTATCCGCTCCTAAGCTCAAAGCCTGCCGTAAAGTATCAACTACCTGAGGCGGCCCCATAGATAAAACTGTCACCATACCGCCGTACTGCTCCTTAAGACGCAGACCCTCTTCGACAGCATATAAATCAAAAGGATTGATAACACTATCCACGCCTTCGCGAATAAGTGTATTGGTTTCCTTGTTAATATTAACCTCAAGGGTATCGGGAACCTGTTTGACACAGACTATTATATTCATCTTTATCCTGACAACTCAGCCTGCCACCATTTTTGCCATTGCTCAATTAAACGCTCAGGCGACCCGGCAACGCCGGGTTTGATGAGACCGGCCGTTGGCCGGCGACTCGCTGACATCTTCTTGCCAGTAACAGCTTGTAAGGCATCAAGAGTAGCTTTTTTAATTGATTCGGCAGGGTCGTTCAGACATTGAATAAGAGCGGAAATCACTTGTTGGCAATGATGATTACCAGCCTTGGCGATTTGCCCACCTACCCAGCCGATGCAAGTGATGGCTCTTCGGCGAACGCTTATGTCATCGTCGGAAAGCATACGTGTAAGTGCCGGAATACTCTCACGACCGGCTAAACGATATAGCCCCCATACTGCAGCCAGACGGACAGAAGCTGCCTCATCAGCCAAAGCACGTTCAACAGCACTTAGTCCTTCTTTCATTTCAAGTGTTGTCAATGCCTTGATGCATTCCCTTCGTACTATCGCCGACGGTTCATCGGCCATATGGGCGACGAGAATCCGGGCTGACAATTCGTTGTCGTTACCGCCTATCGCTCTGGCGGCATCTATACGAACAGATATATCTACACTGGCAAGACCAGAAAGGGCTGATGTGAAGAGTATCTTATCGGCTCCGTTTTTGAAATCAGCCGCCTGCACCTCCTCGGCCATCACTTCTAACGGTTCTGTTACCTCAACTTTAGGTATCGGCTCAGGCTCTATTTCTTCAGCATCTATCTCGGCCACAGACTCAAGAATCGGCTCCGGTTCCGGCTCTTCAACACTTTCAACATCTGCATCTATAGGCTCTTCAATACCTGCATTTATCTGTCCATTAGGTTTGGCAGCATCGGTTTCAATTGAAGATTCACTCTTTACCTCCATTGGTACTACCGCGATTTCTGTCTGGTCTTCATTGGACGACTCTGATTCTGTCTGGCCTAGGGCAACATCAATGTCTGGCTCTTCTTCGCGTGTTTTCCCTGACCCAAGGTTAAAAGCAGCGATATCAGATTCCAATGAAGCTATCTGTGCCTCCATCAAATCGGCTCGCAATCTTTCTTCGCCAGCCTCTTTACGTGCATCCGCCAACTTAAAGACCAGGGATTCATTCTCTGCCTTCAGGTCTCGAAGTTGCTTGTTAAGCTGAGTTTGTACATACTCAGCCCGGCTCTGCGTGTCGGCCAGTTCTTGCCGGGCTGTGGCAAGTTCGGTTTCAAGTGCAGCTACCTGCTCGGTCAGGGTATTTTCTCGAGTTGCTATCTCCCCCGTATCTTTTCGCACTGTCTCCAGCTCAGAGAACAACGATTCTTTTTCTGATTGCATATCTTTGAGTTTCAATTCAAACTGAGATTGAGTTTTCTTCGCCTCATCCCGCATTTTCTCCAATTCACGTTGAGTTGCTGCAAGACCAGATTCCAGCTTAGCTTTAGAGCCAGTCGGCGTTCGCTTTCCCACCTTTGTATTGTCAGCTTCATTTTGCATCTGCTCCAACTGCTGCTGAGCAGCATCAAGCTCGGACTTTAGTGCAGCTGCTCGTGCCCTCACCGTACCTTCACGAGACCTCGTCTCACTCAGCTCGCTCCGCATTTGATCCAGTTCAGACATTAACGATCGATTCTCTGTTTTCAGCTCCTTGAATTGTGATTCAAGCTTGGATTGTGTTTTTTCCGCTTTAGTCAGCTTTCGTCGGGCTGCGGCAAGATCAGATTTAAGTGTAGAAGTTTTGGTATTGTCAGGCTTCTTTTCAGATGCATGTTTGACCTTTTCGCCAGCTAAGCCAAGCATCTCTTTTCCCGCTGATACACCGCCGCTTGCAAAGCCGGCGATTCTGCTACCAATAGTCGCCACCTTGCCTGCAAAGGCACCTGCACGTTCGGATGCAGTCCCAACAAACTCTAAAAACTTTTCTTCGTTCTCCATTGCCTTTCATACCTTACAGGTTCCGCGTCCCTTAAGCAGTAGCTGCCTTTGGTTCACTGGCTTTTGTATAACCATTTTTGAAAGCCTCCTTCGTCTCAGAGGCTATTTCACGGGTCCTCGCATACAACTTATCTAAGGCGTCTGGACACTTCTTGCGAACAACTTCCACGCTTACAGCGCCGACGAATACGCCACCTATCAGAATTCCTAAACTCTTAAGCATGACATTTCCTTTCTTTTTCAACACACAATTGTTTCGCTTTATTTCTCGTTTGCTTTCTTATCGTCCGATTTAGACAAGCGTATAGAATTTACAAAATGCTTTACGCCATCTTCAACTTTTTCCACCAGTTCCGGCTTACTTGAACGAAGATACTGCATACCAGCCGCACCCAGAATTATGCCTAAAACTGCCAATCCAACTGCTGCCATTTTTGTGCCCTTTTCCTCTACTATTAATTGTTGTTAATAAAAAAACCCAGCGAGCTATCCATTCGGATAACCAGCTGGGTTAAATTCATTTTAACCGCTTTTGCTCTCCCCCCGAGGAGCCCTAAAAACTCCAGCAGTCCTTGCTGGTATTCTATCCACGCTCGATATATGAGGCCAAGCCCAATTGTGCTATAAGATGCAGAATTGGATCATTATCATATATCAATGGACAGCGCAGCGATAATCACTGAGCCACTACTTTTTCAAAAGCTTTTTATTCCCTTTGTTCGTGTCTTCAAGAGCAAACATCGCTGCTCTTTCGGTCACACTAAAGAACCTCCTTGTCTAATTACATCGTCCTAATTTTTGTCTTTTGACTCACTCGACTTTTGTGAAATTATTTACCCTGCTTTTTTCTCTATGACCCGCTGTTGTTGCGTCTTCAACCGGCGTGAAAGTATTTTTATAAACATGAGAAAGCTTTGATACCAACATTACTCTAAACTCCGTCCCCGTCGGTTGCAGTAAAAATCCACATCGTTTTTCGCACGGGCTTTCACCCAAATTCATTCACACCACAAGGCAGGCTGCAGAAACAAGGTTTATTTAGGTTACAACTTTGTTCTTGGAACCCTATTTACTCATCGCAAGGCCTTCAAGCGCATATTACGTGGTACTTGTTGTTGCAACCTTACCAACCTGTCGTAATCAACATTTTGCACACTTTATGTACACCAACAAAACGTGTCAAACATTTTTTTATGAATTTCAACAAAAAAAACGTTCAACTCAAAGAAAAGTTGGGGTCGAAAAAGACTCGGTTGGTGTCTCATGCCTTGATATAACTACACTTACAAACCACTGGAAACATTTTATTATCTCTCAAATATTTAGAGAAACATCTTGATACTTCCTCGTGTTTTACCTACCATTTCCACCATTCCTACTTGTTTTGGTTAGCTTAACAGGAAAGACAAGACGGAATTTGTGTGTCAATTTGAAGTAAAAGATATTTTAAATGGCTGCAAGAAACGTTATCAATAATGGAATCGGGACGCGGAAAGAGTATCTAACAACAACCGAACTTGCGAAGTTTTGTGGTGTCTCGCGTTTTACCATTCTTAGCTGGATCGATAAAGGCAAGATTAGTACGATCAGAACCGTAGGAGGCAAGCATCGAATCCCCGTCTCCGAAGCTCTATCATTTCTGGAAACTCTGCAGAATAAGGCTTCTCCTAAGGAAAAGAAAGTCACAACATCCGGAGCGTTAGGACATTGCTGGGAATATCTGCAAAAAACAAACTGCGAGAGAGAATGTAAGAATTGCCTCATTTATGGAAGGGAGATCGATTACTGCTTCGTAGTTGTACGACAATTCGGCAAAGGAGTCATTCGCTGTATGGGGGATTGTTTGAGTTGCGGCTATTTCGAGAAATTTTTCGGCTCTCACAGCACGTCAACAGAGCGTAAACGAACATCCGACGGAAAATCTGGGGAGGCAGCCACAGAAAAGAAGAATTTTCTCGATAATTTTATTCATGATATCGCTCAGGACGGTGACGGGATAAAAGACCGTGCTGCAGGTCTGAGAGAAAATTCTTCTGCAATAGCCGTCCATAAAACCAACATGAAGAAATCATTGTCAAACCTGCCGGAATACAAGGTCAACGAGCTTGCTACCATAACAGAGACTATTCTCAAGGAACTGGACGATGTTCAGATGATAATCCTGTTTGGCTCTTATGCTCGTGGCAACTGGGTTGAAGATGTTTGCATCGAGAAGGATTGCACATACGAATACAAATCCGACTTCGACATTCTGGTTGTCACTAAATATGCCGAGGCTGCCAATAACCCAGACCTGCAGCATAAAGTCGAAGGCAAGCTTAACCGTGCGGAAACAACCGTAAATCTCGTTTTCCACGATATCCAGTATATTAACGCTCAGCTAAACAAGGGCCAACACTTATTCTCCGATATAAAAGAAGAAGGAATAATGCTTTATGACTCAGGAAGATTCAGATTTGCAAAAAAAGGGAAACGTAACATCGAGAAGAGAAAACAGATCGCACAGCACAATTTCGACAAGTGGTACGAAAAGGCGAAACGCTTCTACTGTCATTTCCAATATGATTTAGAAAAAAAATGGTACAACGAGGCCCTCTTTGAACTTCATCAATCTATAAGATGTTATTATGCAACGATGCTATTGGTATTCGGCGGTTATCAACCGCAAAACTGTGATCTTGAAAAGCTTGGCAGATACGTGGCAAGCTATGAACCTGCTTTTCTTACAGTTTTCCCGTGTATAACTGAGCGGCAGGACAAAATTTTCAAACTCCTGAACAACGCTCAAGCTCATACCTGCAGCGAAGATTCATATATCACAAAAGTTGACTTGGCCCATCTTGAGCAATGTGTCCAGAAGCTTATGGAATTAACCCAGGAAACCTGCAAAAAGAAAATCGACTCATTCGCTTAACATGTCAATCAAGACAGGACTAAAACTCCGTGTCCCTCGCCATTGATTCGTAACAACCTCCGGCTCAAAACCAACGGTAGAGCGATGCTTCCAAGTAGGTCGACCTCAGAGTAACCACAAGAGTTGGATTTGATTTTGTAGCATCTGTTCTGTGATTGCGTTATATTATCTTACGGTAAGATTATGTCGATGATTTAATAAAGAGAGTGATATTAACTGTGTGTACTTCTCAAAAACATGAAAAAAAACGAACAAAGCGTTATTTTGGATTCGATAACCGAAGGGGTTTTTACGGTCGACCTGGATTTGCGGATTACTTCTTTTAACCAGGCGGCTGAGAATATTACCGGCATCTCACGAGAGCAGGCAATTGGTCATTTTTGCAAAGACATTCTCAGGGCAAACCTATGTGAAACCAACTGCGCCCTTCGCAAAACAATGGACACCGGCAAGCCGGTAATAAATAAAGCTGTTCATATAGTTGATGCTGATGGAAATCGAAAGACTATTTCTATCTCTACAGCACTTTTGAAAGATAACAGCGGCAACGTAATCGGTGGTGTCGAGACGTTTCGCGATATGAGCCTTGTTGAGCAGCTTCGCAAGAAAATCAGTCACAGCTACAACTGTGAAGACATTCTGAGCCGAAATCATCAGATGCAAAATCTCTTTGCTCTTTTAGCCAATATCGCTGAAAGCAATACGACGGTTTTAATTGTTGGCGAAAGCGGCACAAGCAAGAAACTTTTCGCCCGGGCCATTCACAATATCAGTCCCCGCAAGGACAAACCTTTTGTTGCGGTAAATTGCGGGGCGCTGCCGGATACACTGATCGAATCGGAACTGTTTGGCTACAAGGTCGGTGCATTTACTGATGCAAAAAAGGACAAACCCGGCCGATTCGCCCTGGCTGAAGGTGGAACAGTTTTCTTAGAGCCTCAGGATTGTTTGCCTGAGCATATCCGAAAATGCCACGGAGACGTCGGAGAACATCAGTGCATCAAGAGAACCAAAAAGAAATAGCATTGGGACTGGCAAGTGGCTGGATGCATCAAACTTTTACCAGCCAAAGCTCATGTCCGTGAGGTATCTCATGAGCATTTTAGAAAAAACCAGGAATGAATTCATCCGTGTCTGCAACGAGCGAAGCCTTGATCTGAATCAGACCATCATTATCCATCCCTTACTGCCACGTGATGCCATCGGAGATGCGGAGGGTGATTTCGTAATCAAGAAGGGCAAAGAATATGTGATTGAGGCCACATTCGAAAATGCATGTGGGCAAGCCTTTACCGGCACACCCTGTGAGTGGAACGGGACGTTAGAAGAGTTATTGTCTCTGGACCTGTCGGACGTAAGCAATCGAGGCATTTTGGTGTCCTCTATGAACGCGGTACTGCGTTATCTCGGGGTAGCGACCGGCACAATCCACTGCCGCGATGAGGACCCGACCAACTGCGGCCCCGAGATTGCAGGACAACTTAAGGCCCGCTTCGGATCCAAAAGATT
>JAIVYN010000050.1:0-17310 GCA_048635425.1 Candidatus Aegiribacteria sp. | reverse complement strand
GTCCTGAGTGTAGCCTGCCCTGGATTACCGCTCCTTCGACCCCTTCGACTACCCCTTCGACTACGCTCAGGGCTACGGCTAATTCAGGGCAGGCTACACTCAGGACAGGTTTGGTACGGAGCACGCATAAGGGATTGCGTCGCCGTGCCGGCGACGGCTAAACAAAACAACAACTGCGAAAAAGTTGGATTCCCGCTTCCGCGGGAATGACAATTGGTTCGATATATTACACCCTACATAATGAGCATTCGCACCCCACGGCACAGGTCCGTGGGCTAAACAGAAAAAGAAATACTTTCCTCGTTGGTGAAGTACTGTATCTGGATTCCCGCCTTCGCGGGAATGACGGTTTGGGATCACCGGCAATTAATAAATAGAATTGGTATCAGATATGAAAAAACAATATGTTGAATTAAGAATATCCGTATTTCGGGACGAAAAACCGGTTTTTGTCTCGAAAGTTAAATTTTTTAATGAAAAGAGTTGATTTGCTGTCGCGTGTTGGGTATATTTGCTGACTTGTTATCGCTCTGTCGCACGGGGTAGCTTTGGGATTGATTATTTATTATTGAATATTGACTATTGAAGAGCAGCAAATAGCCAATTTGTAAAAAAGAAAATAGTAATTATTCAATTCCTTTGGGGTCAGCAGTATCACGGCGTGGCTGACTCAAGCCTCCGACGGGGCCAAATCGGGCCGAGACAAGACGGTCTCCGTGACTTTCGATTGATTATTGATTCCGTCAGACGACGCCGGATTCCGTCAAACAGATGCCGGATTCCGCCAGAAGACGGCGGATCTTTGACTTTGACTTCAATATTGACTATTGGTTATTGAAGAGGAAAACAAAATAGTCAATAGAAAATAGTCAATTGTATTACCCGATGGTGTAATTGGTAACACATGGGCTTTTGGTGCCCACGTTCCAGGTTCGAGTCCTGGTCGGGTAGCTGAAATGAAATACGAAGCACGAAACAAATAATTGGTGAGTGGTGAGTAGTTAATTGGTGAGTAGTGAGTGGTGAGTAGTGAGTGGTGAGTAGTCAACTCACCAATTGACTAATTAACCAATTAACCACTTTGTTTCGGATTTACAAAATATGAGGTTATATGGCTGAAAGAGTGGCGATAATTTTGGCAGCGGGTGTCAGCAAAAGGATGAATACCCAAATAGCAAAGGTTCTGCATGAGGTATGCGGACGGCCTATGCTGGCATACGTGCTCGATGCCTGCCGTGAAATCGACGTGTCGAAAATATATGTCGTTGTTGGCTTCGATGCGGAGCAGGTGAAAGGGCGATTCGACCCCCACCGTTTTGCCTCGAGCTCAGCCGAGCCGCAAACCGAAGCAGCAGCCGACAATATTGTCTGGGTGCAACAAGACGAGCAATTGGGAACAGCTCATGCGGTTTTGTGCTGCAAGGAACATCTTAAGGATTTTGACGGCGAGACGCTGATACTTTGCGGCGATGGGCCTTTGATACGAGCCGGTACATTGAAGACACTTATAGAAAAGCACGAGTCGGGGCAGTCGGCGGCGACATTGGCAACGGCGGTTCTGGATGACCCGAGCGGGTACGGGCGAATAGTCCGTGATACATACGGCAATATGCAGGGTATCGTTGAAGACAGCGACTGCACGCCGGGGCAATTGGCTATCAAAGAAATTAACCCGAGCTATTATCTGTTCGACAATAAAGTTCTTTTTGAAGCGCTGGAGAAGGTCAAGCCCGACAATGTTAAAAAAGAGTATTATCTGACAGACGCGGTCTCCGGTATCATTGGGACAGGTCATAAAGTTATGGCGATTACGGCAGTCTCGCCTGAGGAGGCGGTGGGTATCAACAGCAGGGCACAGCTTAGCGCAGCGAGTAAGATTATGCAGCGGCGGATTCAGCGGGAGTTAATGGAGAACGGCGTAACAATAGTTGACCCTGCTAATACGTGGATTGATGCGAGAGCGCAAATCGGACAGGACACCGTGATTGAGCCGTTTACGTATATTCACGGCGAGGTCAAAATCGGCAGGGGCTGTCGAATTGGGCCTTTCGCTTATTTGAGGCACGGGACGGTTTTGAAGAATGATGTTGTGTTAGGCGTTTATACGGAAGTTAAGAATTCGATTTTGTCTGACGGCGTTCGTGCCCGGCACCTCAGCTTTATCGGTGATACTACTGTGGGAGAAAATGTTAATATGGGGGCCGGCTCGATAACAGCTAATTTCGACGGTGAGAAGATCAGCCGAACAAATATCGGTAATGACTGCTATATCGGTTCCGGCGCAGTGCTGATAGCGCCGCTTGAGCTAAAGGACGGCTTGCATATAAATGCAGGGACAGTGGTTTCGCAAGAAAGTATAAATGAATTAGGCGGAAAGGCAGAGAGAGATGTTTCTGAGGGATAATCTGAAAATATTTTCCGGCAGCAGTAATCCGGGATTAGTAAGTGATGTTTGTAAGTATTTGGGGATTCCGGTCGGCGGCGCGCAGATAGACAGATTTCCGGATGGCGAGAAGGTCATCAGGGTTGAGGATGATGTTCGGGGTAGAGATTGCTTTGTTTTGCAGTCAACGTGTAAGCCTGTTGATGAGCATTTGGTGGAGCTTTTAATTTATTTGGACTGTTTGCGAAGGGCCAGTGCCAGTCGTATCACTGCGGTTATTCCTTATTTCGGCTATGCCCGTCAGGACAGGAAAGATGAAGGTCGTGTGCCTATTACGGCGAAACTGGTGGCCAATCTTATCACGACCGCCGGGGCTGACAGGGTATTGGCGATAGACCTGCACGCCAAGCAGTTACAGGGATTTTTTGATATACCGGTTGACCATCTGACGGGCGAGCTGGTATTGAATAAGTATTTCAGAGACAAGAAGATTAATAACCTGACGGTGGTTTCACCAGACGTTGGTAATATGAAGATTGCAGCCAGATATGCGGAGCACCTTGGGGGAGAGCTGGCGATTGTGTATAAAAAACGCTTCAGCGGCAGCGAAGTAGAGGCCAATGAGATGATAGGTGAGGTCGAAGGCAGAAATATTCTGATGTGCGACGATATTATTGCCACGGCTGGTACAATTTGCAGTGCCGCCGGTCTGCTTAAGGAGCGTGGAGCTGAGCAAATATATGTCGGTGCCACACACGGCATTTTTGCATTGCAGGCATTAGAACGGCTGGCCGAAGCGCCAATTGAGGAAGTGGTAGTAACCGACACTATACCATCGAGTGAACAGACCCAAAAGGTTGACATTGTTAAGGTATTAAGCGTAGCAGCTATGTTAGGTGAAGCGATAAAGAGAATTCACAGAAATGAATCGATTAGTAACTTGTTCAACAATATTTGATTAGGATAGAAGATCGGATACCCATTTTGCAATAATGCAAAAAATGAGGCCCCGATTGAAGTGAGGATATAATGGAAAAAACATTGCTTCTTAAAGCAGACTTGCGGGAACACGCCGGTTCAAAGCACGCAGCAAAGGTGCGTAAGCAGGGTAGAATACCTGCTATTGTGTACGGGCACAAGCAAGAACCGGTGGCTATTTCGTTAGATGCACACAACTTCGTGGAAAGACTGCATCACGGGCACCGGCTGATGGATGTGCAAATCGGCAAAAAGAAAGAAAAGATGATAGTCAAAGACCTGCAGTATGACTATTTAGGTAAAAACATCATTCATGCGGACCTGATGCGGGTTAGCGTAACCGAAATGGTTAAAGTAACAGTTCCTATCGAGCTTAAAAGCGCAGGCGCAGCTAAGGGCACGCACGAAGGCGGCATTATTGAAGCACATGCAGACCATCTGGAAATTGAGTGCAAGGCAACTGATATTCCGGAAGCAATCGTCGTCTCGGTGAAAGAGGTGGGCGTTGGTGACGCTTTGCATGCCGGTGACATTGAGCTTGCGGATGGTGTGGAACTGGTAAGCTCGCCGGAGACGCTTGTTGTTACGTGCCACCTGGTTGCCGCTGCCAAGACCACTGAGCAGGTTGAAGAAGAAATGCCGGTCGCTCCTGAGGTTATTAGCGAAGCCAAGGAGGCTGAGGGAGAGGAGAAAGAAGCTTCAGAAGGCAAGAAATGAGGCGGTTTGGGCACAAGTGAACTATGGGCGATATGAAAATTGTCGTCGGCCTGGGTAATCCGGGCGATGAGTATATTGATACGCGACATAATACAGGATTTAAGGTAATTGATTCGCTGTCCGAGGCGTTAGAGATAGAGGTAAGAAAGAGAAAATTCGGCGCTCGTTTCGGGTCGGGCGAATTTGCAGATAAGAAGTTAATACTGTTAAAGCCGTGGCAGTTTATGAACCGCAGCGGTCAGGCTGTTGCGACGGCGGTGGGTTTTTACAAGCTCGACGCCGGAGACTTGCTGGTGGTAACGGACGATATGGACCTTGAGCCGGGCCGGATTCGGATTAGGTCGAAAGGCTCAGCCGGGGGCCATAATGGTCTGGCTGATATTATCGAAAAGCTCGGCACGAATGAGTTTGCTCGCTGCCGGATCGGCATTGGCCAAAGTGGTAGAGAAGATGCTGTGGATTATGTTCTTAATAAGCCTACAACGGCAGAGAAACCACTTCTTGCCGGGGCGATTGAGAAGGCGCGGGAAGCAGTGCTTTGCTGGATAGAACACGGTACCGAGAGAACGATGAACGAATTTAACAGGTTCGATGAATAAGCATCGTGCCTTATAGGTATCGTGTCTTGTACGTTTGGAGTAATAAAGTTATGCAAAATTGAGGTTAGGCATATATTATTTAAGGAAGTCAGGTTTTTGATTTTATTAAATAGTATCTGTTGCGGAAAACGAAAATCGACAATGTCACCCCTGCGAAAGCAGGGGTCCAGAGCGAAAAACCGGATTCCCGCTTTCGCGGGAATGACAAATACTGTTTCCGCAACAGGGACTAAATAATCAAATAGCTGCTTGCCGGGCAATAATTTATTGTTTGAAAAGAGAAAATTCAAAGACAATTTTTTCTTTTCAAAGTATGCCTAACCTCGATTTTGCAGAAGTTTTTTTTGAGTAAGGTAAAACAGATAATTTGATATAGAATAAATTTTATCGGGAGGTAATTAGCTTGGAAACCGTAGCGAAGAACAAATTATACGAAGGGATGTTTCTTGTTGATTCATCCAAGGCCGGGGCAGATTGGGACGGGATTATGGCGGCAATCAGAACGATACTGGAAAAAGCCGGGGCTGAGATTGACTCGATAAGAAAATGGGACGACCGGAGGCTGGCCTACGAGATTAAAGGCAAAAGCCGAGGGACGTATATCCTTAGTTATTTCAGGGTCGACGGCGAAAGGATACAGGACATCGAAAAGTCTGTTCGGCTCTCAGAGAAAATTATGCGTGTTCTGATTCTCAGCGCTGAACGGCTAAGGCCCGAGGATATTGAGAAAGATACTCCTGCCACGAAGGTGGAAATGGAAAAGGAAAAACGGAAAGCGGCCCAAGAAGCAGCCAAGGAGGCTGAAGCAAAGCAGGTGAGCGCTCCGGAAGAAGCTGGGGAAGCTGAGAAAGCAGAAGGAGCTGAGCAAATGGAAGAAACCAAGCAGTCCCCGGAAGAAGCGGTGGAAGCTGAGAAAGCAGAAGGAGTCGAGCAAAGGGAAGAAACCAAGCAGTCCCCGGAAGAAAAGACTGAGTATTCTCAGACATCAGAGGTAAGCGCGGGGCCAGAGGTAATCACGGTGGCGGATGATTTTATAGAAAAGCAGCCGGAGCATGACCAGATTGAAGGTTCCGAACAGGCTGACGAACAAGAGCAACGACAGCCTTAAGTTTTTTTTACGGCCAAGCTGGGCAGGCATGGAGTCGGATAAAGGAACCCCTGCTCCTTCGACCCATTCGACTACGCTCAGGGCAGGCTCTGCTCAGGACAGGTTTCACAGGGGTGACAAGTTTAAGGTTGAATCAGAAAGAAGAGGTTAAGCATGGCTAATTTTAACAAAATTTTGCTGATGGGCAATCTGACCCGTGACCCGCAGTTGTCTTATACACCGAACCAGACGCCGGTGGTTGATTTCGGGCTGGCGACGAATCGCAAGTGGACGGGCCAGGACGGTAGTCAACGAGAGGAAACGTGTTTTGTGGATTGCCGGGCGTTCGGCCGGCAGGCAGAGAATATAAACAAATACCTGAGCAAAGGCAGGCTGGCTTTCGTTGAAGGCAGACTGACATTCGATTCGTGGACGTCTCAGGACGGCACGAAGCGCAGCAAGCACAGAGTTACGGTTGAAAACATCCAGTTTATGCCCCGCACCGGAGGGGGCGGCGGCAACCAGGCTGCCCAAAGTGCAAGCACAGAATCCGAGGTAAAGCAGCAGACGTCCAAGGATGATATACCGTTTTAAGGGAGTGTAAAGTGCCTAAAGTGTAAAGTGCCTAAAGTTGTAGAGTGTTTTTTTTTACTTTAGCTCACTTTAGAGCACTTTAGCTATAGTTAATTAATAGAGGTAAAAGATGATAGAAAGAAGTAATACAAGAAGAAATGATACAAGAAGAGGTAATAACAGAAGAAAACCAGGCTTTGCAGGAGCCCGCGAACAGACACAATGTCGTTTTTGCAGACGAGGTATAAAGTACGTTGACTACAAAGATATTGGTACACTTCAAAAGCTTTTAACCAATCGCGGCAAAATATACTCGCGTAAGCGCAGCGGCAACTGCGCCGGGTGTCAAAGAAAGGCGAAAAAGGCAATCAAGCGTGCCAGGTACATGGCGTTACTGCCGTTTACTGTTTGATTGGTGTATATTTAATGTGAAAAAATGTACAAGGGGACAAGAATGTCAAACAGGATGAAGGTTTTGCTTTGTGAGGATGTTGAAAAACTTGGCTGGCTTGGAGACGTTGTTGAAGTCAACATCGGATATGCGAGGAATTATTTGCTGCCTCAAGGTATTGGTAAGGTTGCAACCGAGTCCAGCATTAGAGCAATAGCCGAGGAAAAGGCCAAGCGTGCAGAGCAACGTATCCATGACAGCAAACGACTCGAAGATTCAGCCAAGGCGGTGGAAGGTGCAGAGGCTGTTTTGGCCGCCAAAGCCAACGAGCAGGGGCATTTGTTCGGCTCGGTTACTGAACGGCAGATAGCGGCTAATCTTCGTGAGCAGGGATTTGAAGTTGCCGACGAGGTTGTGCAATTGCCCGAACATATAAAACAGGTCGGGACTCATGCCGTGAGGCTTAAGTTTGCTGATGATTTGATTGTTAGCGTTAACGTGGTAGTGGTGCCCGAACAGGCAAGCACGCCGGAAACAGATGAGGGTTAGGACTTGTAAATAAATTATCTTTACCAGTCCTTAGAAACTATAGCGCAGAGCTGCGTACACATTTGTATTATTCCGGAACTGCCCGAAGAAAGTGTTCGGGTAGTCGCCGAAGAATATATTTCCGCCAATCTCTAAGGCCAGGTTGTCATTGAGCTTGTAATTGATGTTCGGGCGCATATGAACATCCTTGTCCGAAGGTGAAAAATAGGTGAAGAGTGAACATCGCAGATTCTGATTCATCAAAAGCTTTGTTAAACGCAGCGTTATCAGATGTCTGTCTCTGTCCCGAGCAGGGCCTGACGTCAAGTTGCTTTTGTATTGGCTGAAATCCAGCATCTGCTCAACGTAATACTGAAGGCCGGCTGTAAAATCTCTTGCGATTTCCTGTGTATAGCCGACGAGGTATCGCATTTGGGAATTATCAATGAGGTTGTTTTTGCCGCTCAGGTCATCGGCTGATTCGTAATAGCCAACTTCCATATTGCCTATTCCTTTACCGATTGCCCCGCGAATGCTTGCACCATAGACATTCAAGTCAGGAAAGATTGCCTGGCTCGCGACATTTTGTCCAGCGGGACTTTTCCAGTAACCACGATAGCCATAAAGGGCGAATTCATAATTGTTGATGTTCTTATATAGCCTGGCTGCAAGCTCGGAATCCCTGAACCAGCGATTAGGTTTGTCAGTATGGATTACAGCATCTTCGCCTGCCAATCGCTCGAGACTCGAGTTCCAGTATGAAAGACGGCTGCCGTTTATAAAGCGGTCCGGGTCAAATTGAGGTGTATAAACGATATCAAGATTTGCCCAGTCGCCAAACAGACTGACCTTGAGGGCATCCGACGGCGCTTTCAAATATTCAGTATCCCTGCCGATAAAGAAAGACTGCCAGTCCTTGGGAAACAAGTCGTTGATAAATATTAAATCGCCAGTGCCCCACGTAAAAATCTGCCTTCCAACTTTAAGGTCCATAAAGTCAAGAGGGCTGACGAATATGTTGGCTTCCCGCAGGTCAAAGTCAACCTCTTCGGTAACAAAATCGCCGAACACATCACCCTTGACTTTCAGGTCGCCCCAATCAGGGTATGAGGACAAATCGAGCTGGAGGCGATTTTCCATAATCGACATATCCTTTTCATATTTGTCTTTTCGCAGGCGCCATCCCGAGCGCATTTCATAAAAGCCGTGCACTTCTATCGGCAGCTCAGAAAAGAATGAACCATCGGTATTTTCATCAGTATCGAGGGCTACGGCCGGCAAAGAAGCGGCCATAATAATCCAAATTACCAATAACGTAGTTATCCTGCCGGAGCGAATCATCTGATTGCCTCCCGTGGTGGTCTGTGGGCCGGCCTTGCCACTAACAAAAGCACGTCATATCAACTTCAGTATTATTTTCTTAGGCGCTCAGTATTTCTTTTACTTCTCCGATTAGTATCGGCAGGTGGTTTGTAACGGCTTGCCATACAATGGCCTCATCAACAATATCATAGCCATGAATTAAGATGTTTCTGAATCCTATGATGCGGTGATGCTCGGAAATCTTTTCCAGTAACTCATTATCTGTGTATTTAATCCTGTTAAGAGCTTCTCCAATGATTTCAAAGTCTCTTTCGACTGCTCTTTTAGTAACGGAATTGTTTTGATATGCCTTGAAATCCATTCCGCAAACAAAGTCTTGTATCTCCTCGATTGCCTGAAGGATATCGATAAGATTTTTTCTTGTTTCATCGTTCATAAATGACTATCCTCGTCCTGTCGATAGATTCTCTTAAAACAGGGTTCTTGAATTTTCTATCAACAACCAGGTCAACCCCTCGTTTAAATATTTCTTCCAGCTGCTCTTTTAATTCAAAATACTTGTCGAAAAGATCGATATTCTCGCTCGAATCAAAAATCACCAAAACGTCGACGTCACTACTTTGAGAAAAATTTTGGCCCAAAGCAGAACCAAACAGACCTAAACGTTTGACCGGCAAACGTCGGCATACCCGTTCAATCTCTGGTTTGACTTTTTCTATATTAATCATAGGAATAATATTGCTTAAAACTTTTTCTTCACAAATTCAGGTATTACCTCTGCTTCTTTTACTCACCTTTTAAGGGTTCATAATCAAATCCAATGTTTGCTATTATAAAATAAACAGCCTTAGCATAGAAATCAACCTGTTTTTAAAAACAGCGGTTTTTATCTGATTGCCTCCCGTGGTGGTCTGTGGAGATACCTTTCTGTAAATATATCCTTCAGATTTATATTGTATTTGACATTACTGAATTCCATTTCCGTTTTGCTGCCGGTCTTTAGATTTGAAACAACCGACTTGACTACGGTGGGAAAATCCTGAATTGTTTCAACTTTCGTAGACTCGATGACACGGTAGAGTTTGTTTTTCTTATCGTAAAACTCCATCTTCACAGGCACATAAGTTTTACGGTCTATCGAGACATTGAAATAGTTGAACTCCACGGTGTCGGGCTGCTTGGGGACATTTTTGATTACAAACAGCTCGTCGGTGGTTTCGATAAGCTCATGAGTATCTTCGGCCAGGCTTCTGCCTGAAACATCTTCGTATAGAAAATCCGAGCCGACAAAACTGGTGCGTTTGTCGCCGGCGGCGATTCGCTTTACCAGAGAAAGAGCGGGCAGATAGAGCCATCTGTCATCATCCTTTTTGGGGTCGGTGTGTTTGTGAACCATAAAGACCATTTTGCGAACGTCAGCCGGCCTTTGGAAATAAACAAAATACTTCTGGTCGCCGCCGTCTTCGACGTCCTTTCTTAGAATGATAAACTCGCGCTGGCGCTTCTGGTCCTGCTTGTTCGTTATTGTCATTTTGACTTTTGCCTTGCCGTCCTTGCCCTGATAATAAGCGACAATGTTGGCTTTGTTGACTATGGTGTTGACATCGGGAATTTGTTTGGTCGAACCTGATTCATCAGCAGCAAAAAGCGGCAATGAAAAGCTAAGAATAAATACTACTGTCAATATGAGTCTCATTTTGCACCTCACTTTATATCTTTCAATAGTCATAATTCACCCCTTGAAAATTTAATTCTGTTCAACTTTTTTTTCTTTGTTTGCAGCCATTTTACACGCCTGTCTGCGCGACATTATTCCGCAAATAAGTGCCATTACCGGTATTACTATTATACTGAGAACGGTCAGTCTGCTCGGAGCCAGCTTCCAGTATTGATGCAGGTTCACCGCCAGCAGAACCACTATTGCTATTGAGATAATCAGACAGAAAACACAATTGCAGGTTACCGATTTTGGCTCAACGGCCCGTTTGAACAGCACTTTCTCCAAGAGCTTTATAATCGCCGGTAATGCCAGCAGGGTAACAGCGCCGGAGAGAGCCATTATGGCACACAAGAATATTCCCACGGTCTTATAGGGTATCAAAGACGCAGCCAGCAGGGGTAAAAATCCAATCGCAATTACCAGAACGTTTCTGGTTATCGCTTTAGCCGGCTCGTCGAACATCAGGCCGACACTTTTCTGCCAGGAGCCGGTTTGGGCGTAACCTGCTCGTGCGCGTTCGAGGAAGTGTATCGCAAAGTCAACCGCCATGCCAAGTGTTAATGCGCTGAGCACGGCGACAGGCATATCATAATCCTTGCCCACAAGCCCGATTATGCCGTAGATAACAGCGATGGTAATTAACAAAGGCACCATACACACGATACCCCACAGAGCCGAACGGAAGAGTATCGCCATCATAATAAAGACAATGATGAAGCTGCCCATAAACGATTGGAGCATACCCCGGACCATCTTGTTCTGCCAGACGGTGTTTATATAGGTCAGTCCCGCCCAATTGTATTTGAGCGTTACGGGCGGGGTATTGTCGCTGATAAACTCATCAACCGCTTTGACAACTTTTTCCATGTCCTTATTGTCGCCGCTGGGCAGCTGCATCCAGATATTGGTGTGCATATAATCGACGGTAACCAAATGCCACAAGTCATCCGGATTGTGGCTGCTCTGAAACTGCAGCAGACATTGGGCAACCGCAGCGGAAGAATCGGGAATTTTATAATTTTCCGGTTCGCCGTCGATAAGCTCCTGATGTACCTTCTTTACAACATCCGCCACGGAGCTGCTTTTTCCGACGAGGCCGGACTGCCCGAGATGTTCCTGAAGGCTTGAAATGTAGCGCAGCACTTCGGGCTGTTTGAACGGTTTTATGCGTTCTATTTCCAACTCGAAAAAGCCGGTAAGCTCATACCAAAGGTCAACGTCCTTGTCATCAACAGTATCGAGCTTGTCATTGGCGAAGGCGCTTAGCTTGCTGAGTAAGTCGTGTTTGGTTTCAAGGGCCGAGGCCTGTTCCGAAAGAGTCTTTTCCACTTCGGCAACAGCATTGACAACTTTTGGGAATTCCTCTTTCAATTCAAGAAGCTTTTCCGAAAGCTGCTTTCTAAGGTCGCTGATGTATTGCGTTGAGACAGCTTTATCGTCAGAGTGGTCGAGTACCAGATATGCCATATAGGTTCCGCCAAAATGTTTATTTAGTTCGATGTCAGCCCGGCGGATAGGATGGCTTTTTGAAAACCACTTAATGGGATTGTCATTTATCTGGATTCGCATAATGCCGTATAAGGCCACTGCTGTAATGAGCAGGATAACTACGAGAATCGTCTTTGCTTTTGCGTAGGTAAACCGGCCGGCTGCACTGAGCAGTTTGCCGAGCCAGCTTTGTTTTTCCGTATGTATGTTTGCCGAGCCGAAGCTCTCCAGCGAGCTTTCTTTTATCATCATTACATAAGCAGGGACAAAAGTAATGGTGCATACCCAGGCAATCATAATACCGACGGCAACGAAGATACCGAAGACCTGCACCGGCGGAATCGGGGTAAGCGCCAGTGAAGCAAAGCCGGCGGCTGAGGTCAGAGAAGTATAAAGCATCGGCATAAACAGATTGCTCATAACTTCCAGAATTGTCTTTTTTCTTCCCTTCTCTTTTGTATAAAGGTCGAAGAATTCAGAGAGAATGTGCACCGAGTCCACGACAGCTATCGGCATAAGAAAAATCGGTATCATCGAGCTCATAATATGCACAGGATATCCGAGCCCGATCAAAAGCCCCATCGTTGAAATGACCGAAACCATCGCCACAATCATCGGGGAGATAATCAGCACGAGTTTCCGGAAGAAGAGCAGCATAAGAATAAAAATTACCAGCATTGCCAGAGGCGCCGAGACAGCCATCTGGATAAACATTTCAACGCCGAAAGTATCTTCGGCCACCGGCAGACCCGTAATGTGATATTGCTCATCGCCTTTGAGTGTGGCAATTTTTTCTTTCAGCTCACTATATACGCGGTAACTCAAATCCTTACTTGTTAACGGCAAATACAGACATATCGCTTTTCCATCTTCGGAAATAAGCGTTCCTTTAAGTAAAGGATTGGACATTGCTTTTTTTCTGATTTCCAATGCTTCGGCATCAGTAGCGGGCGGTTTTTTCATTAACCATTCGAAGGTAACCACACCTGGGCCGCCCTGGCCGATATGGTCCACTGTAGATGGTGCGAGTAAATCAACTTCAATAACACCGATTTGCTCGTTGGGGTCTTCTTCATCAGACCAACGAAGTGTTTTCGCAAATTCAGTCAGCTCATATACCCTGGCTAACGACGAGGGATTAAAGACGCCGTTTGGATTTTTATCGTTGACGATGCCTACTACTACAATGTCATTCAAAGCAAACTGTTTTTTTGTTTGATTGTGAAATACCCGTACCGGTTCGTCCGACGAGAGCATATTCTCCGGGTCGGTATCAACCTTTATTAAGGGTATGAGTGCGCCAAGTAAGAGTGTAAACAGCACCATTATTGCGGTGATTATTTTATAGTGCTCTATTGAATAGGTTGCAATCTTCTTCTTAAAATCCATTTCTTCCATCCATCATTTGGTTTATTTTTTAAAATTCAGTTACTCAACCACCTGCACATTATAATTGACAGGACAAGTCAGTGCATTAGAAACAAGGCAATACTTTTCAGCAAGCTGGGCTATTTCCTGTATTTTTTGAGTTGAATCGGCATTTCCCAGCCGGACTTTCGCCTCGACCCGGACATTGGTAAACCGAAGGCCGTTTTTAGTTTTTTCAACCTTACCTTCTGCATCCGAATAATAAGAGACAACCTCAACATTAAATTTCTTCACAAAATGAAAAAAGACCAGCATAATACAACTGTTCACAGACGCTACCAGCATCTCTTCCGGATTCAATGAATTTGGGCTACCGCCATATTCCGGGGGTGGTCCAATCTCAGCTTCGCTTATCCCGCTCATTGAAGTCTTAGTGGGTTCACCTAAATTTTGATACACTGTGTTCCTAAAAATTTCCATTTATTATCCTAACTTTCTGTCTTACATTACTTTAAGCTGTCATTACCTAAGAGAGTGGGCAGGTACCTGTTGGGCAGGAACCGCCGGATTGACCGTTTTGACCAACAGCAAAATCCGAAAACAGTTTCTGCATCTCAGAGCTTCCGCACTTTTCATGGCCCGTCCTTTCTAAGAGACCTATTCGATTCAGATTAGCTATTTAGCCAGTGTTATTCCATAAATGCAAAAAGCAATGTAGTACGCTATTAACAGCAAGAGGAACAATCCCAACCCCCAGATTGCCAGCATTGACCCTTGTGGATGTCCGCAACGACGACAAAATAAGCTGTAGCGGCTTACCTCTTTCCCACATGCTTTGCAATTTCGAAGTATTCCTTTTTTCATTGCTAAACTCCTCGCTTTGACTTATTAATCGCCTCAATTAGTGTGTTGCTATTTTGAACACCGACAAAACGCTGCACTTCATTTCCATCTTTAAACAGTAGAAGTGTGGGAATAGCCTGCACTCCAAATCGTCCGGCCACACCACCAACAATCAGTATCCTTTTGTCCATCTGGAAAGCATTCCTTTTTTTACAACGTTTATATTTACTTTTCTTTCCTGCTCATCAGCTATTTATCAAATTTACCATCCGGAGGTTTCCGGCGTTTTCCGTGTTCAAAGGTTATTGCATCTACAGGGCACGTCTCCATACAGGTTCCGCAGGAAAAGCAATCGGGTATTATCCTGTTTTGTTTTAGAATGGCATCCATTACCGTCGAAGGACAAGCCTTGGAACATGCTTGGCAGGAAGTACACTTATCATAGTCTACTTTAATCTTAAAGATGCTAATTTTTTCTGCCAGCCATCCAACCAGGCCGAATGGGCAGAAGAAATGACACCAGGGTCTATATACAAAAAGGCTAAGCACCAGAATTACACCGATAAACAGCCCCCCTGCTATGCCTATAACCTGTGGTTTGAAAATCTTAAACGGGTCTATTACTTCGACGATGTCCGTGACCCAGATAAATGCAACAACTGTCAACAGTAGAAAGAAAAATATTCTAATCGAATTCGATATAATGAAGTGGATTTTAATCTGTCCAAATAAACCTTTCCTGTCTTTGGAGTCTCTGTTAAGTCTGAAGACTAAATCCTGCAATGTCCCGATCTGGCATCCCCATGAACAGATGAATTTGTTTGCCAGAACTACCATCAAAAGAAATATAGAAAATGCTATAAGCCTTGGTGGGTAAATCACATGCTTCGAAACAACAAGAACAATAGCGTCCTTAACGGTCCCCATCGGGCTCGGGTCGCTGCCCAAAAGTATACCAAACATAACTACCGCGGCCATATATATCCACTTTCGGTTTCGGGCGGTGACTTTGCCTTTTCTAAATATGAAAAAGACAATAAGGAGAAAAATTATCCACAAGCCTCCCTTTAATAGAATCTTAAACCAGTTTTTAGAAGCATGTTCAGCCTGAATAGCAAGTGCTTGATTAACTTTTTTGGTTATTAGCTCTTGATTCATTCCAAAATCAGCAATTTGTTTTTTAATATCATCTTGAGAGGTAAGATTGAAAATCTTTCTGAGTGTCTTACGGCTGAGATCGTATTTTTTGCCAAACTCGGCAACTGTCATACCCTCGCTTACAGTTATTATCAGGCTTTCAGGTTGTTGCTCCTGCTTGCCGGCCCAAAAATAACTTGAAACGGCAGAGGCGGTAACAACTATGAGCAAGATAAGTATAAAAGAAATCACTATTCGCCACATCTTACAGTCCTTTTTGTTAGACTCAGGAAAATATCAGACTTTTTAAGAGCCTGTAAGGTTTTTTTCTTCGTACTTCCTTTACCGTTGATTTTATGCCTTCCCTTTTTTGTCACAATGATCGTGAACACACTGCAAAAGTTGAATGACGTTTTTGTTTTCTATCCGATAGTACACCCTTGCGCCATCACGCCTGCAGCTTAGAACGCCTTTGGCTTTCATCATATTAAGCTGCTGACTGGTAATTGCCTGTTTTCCGCCCAGGGCCTCGACAATGTCACCGACACACATTTCTCCGGCCTGGAGCAGCTCGACTATCTGGAGTCGAACCGGGTGCGATATTGCCTTTAAGACTTCAGCGGCGTGTTCCGCTGTCTTCTCATTCATTTCAAAAATCCCGCAAATAACATAGCCATATTACTATATATTAATATTTCGATATATTTAACCAAAGGTTCGCAGAAAAATATTTTTTTTATAGGCAGCAGCATGTTTTTAGAGCAAACGTTACCTAATGCCTTTATATTAACTAACTTACCAATATACAGATTGAACGATTTGGGATTCATAACTCCATTATGGCTGTTTTCAGCTTCTCGAAAAGGTTTTTGGCCCAATCCGGTGAAAGTCGCTGTCCATCTGGGTCATCATCTTCTCTGCAATAATGCTGCAGTCTCAATCCTTAAGATTATTGGCAGAAAGAAGTTAGCGGTTCAAGACATCGCCTTTATTGTCCAGGAGCAGTTACTGCCACAATCTTAATCTATCCTCGACTGTCCTTAAGGACTGATAATATCTAACCTCTCGTAAATAAAATTAGGTCTATTAGCATTTTTTATCCTTGACAAAGTTAAAGCCCAATAGTTAAATTAGGTCAAAAAGGTAATTTGGTGCGGGCTTGTATCAAAAGGATTTGGTTAAAGAAGAGGAATGGATAAAATGAAGGATTTATTTACCACCGGCGAGGCCGCGGAAATTTGCAGAGTAAGCCAACAAACAATAATCCGCTGCTTCGATGCCGGTCGGCTGGATGGATTCCGGGTTCCAGGCTCAAGATTCCGGAGGATTCCGCGCCAGCATCTAATCAAGTTTATGAAGGACAACAATATCCCTCTGGATTCCATCGAGTCCGGCAAGAGAAAAGTCCTTATCGTAGATGATGATGCCGAAATCGTCGAGCTTATAGTCGAAGTCCTTGAGCGTGACGGCAGATTCGAGGTAAAAACGGCGTCAAGCGGCTATGAGGCAGGGATGGCAACGCAGCGGTTTCGGCCGGAATTGATACTGCTCGATTATATGCTTCCCGATGTCAATGGGAACGTGGTCTGCCAGACGATACGAAGGAATCCCGAGTTCGAGAACATTAAAATTATTATTGTAAGCGGCGTGGTAAAAGAGGATGAAATCGCCCAGCTCCTAAAATCCGGCGCTGAAGATTTCATAAGAAAGCCGTTTAACATCACTGAGCTTACCGACAAAATCACCGCTGTTCTCCAGATAAAATAAAATATGGTGCCGGACGAACCTGCTAATACGACAGTCACCCAGCAGATAGAGCTTGCTGTTGGCGGGCTCGATTCGCTCTCGACTCTGCCCTGCATTGCGGTGCAATTTTTACCCAAGCTTCTTCAAGGCCAATTTTCGCCGTCGGCGCTGGCTGATATTATCGAATCAGACCCGTCACTTACCGCAAGGATTCTTTCTCTTATTGAGCAGCGTGGGGTGGGCCTGCCCGACGGAAGATTCTCACTTCGCCAGGCCCTTGACAAACTATCTGCGCACGATGTTCGCGATGCCATTCTATCTATCAATGTTTTGCAGGCTTTTGACCTTGACGATGGAATTGACAAGGACAGGGTCATAGCTAAAAAAGGACTTTTACTTCACAGTATAGCGGTCGCCTGTTGTGCTAAA
>JAIVYN010000049.1:0-17394 GCA_048635425.1 Candidatus Aegiribacteria sp. | reverse complement strand
TCTAACGGCGCTGTGGATATAAAGCAAACACCGATTCTTACCTGGACGCCGGGAGTCTATGCTGATTCGCATCAGGTCTATTTCGGCACAGATAAAGAGGCCGTACGCAATGCCGATACCGGTTCGCCTGAGTACAAAGGTGCCGGGAACCTTGGTTCGGAGAGTTCTGAACCCGGAAAACTTGAGTGGAATACCACCTACTATTGGCGTATTGATGAGGCCAATAACGTCAATCCCGACAGTCCGTGGACGGGCAATGTCTGGAGCTTTACGACCGCCAACTTCCTTGTCGTGGACGATTTTGAATCTTACAACGACCTTGACCCCGCCGAGGCTGAGAGCAACAGGATATTTAACGCGTGGATAGACGGATATGACGACCCGACAAACGGTTCTTTAGTTGGTTCTGACACTCCTCCGTTTGCCGAGCAAACTATCGTTCACGGAGGCAACCAGTCGATGCCGGTATTCTACGACAACAGTGTTGGGTACTCTGAGGCAACTTTGACGCTGACTTATCCGCGTGACTGGACGGAGAATGGTGTGACCACATTAACGATTTGGTTCAGAGGTGATTCGGCTAACGCTGCCGAGACTTTATATGTTGCTCTCAACGGTAACGCGGTAGTTAATAATGATGATCCTGCTGCCGCACAGGTAGAAACCTGGACAGAATGGAATATCGACCTGCAGGCCTTTGCCGACCAGGGCGTGAACCTTGCCAATGTCAATACGATTTCCCTTGGTCTGGGTAACAAGCAGAATCCGTTAGCCGGTGGTTCAGGTACGATGTACTTCGATGATATTCGTTTGTATGCTCCGTCACAGTGAGCCGGGATTTAAATGGCAACTAAAATTACGCGGTTGACCCCGTTAGATAACGTCGTATTTTTCATATCTAACGGGGTGAACGTGGAAAAACTTTTCGCTATGGACCTATAAAAGGTCTGTGTTTTTTCCGATACGCCCGCAATTGGCTCAGTGAAGGCCGTTTCGCGACTATTTGGGTTGAATTACAACGGGCTTTAAGGTACAATATTAGCAACAATTCAGGGAATGAGGGGCTTAACTGAAACAGCATGATTAATCTGAAATATTGCGAATCCAAATGACCTGTTTGTGAGGAGGGTGTCCATTGGAAAAAGCAACAGTCAAAAACTTTGGCGTTTTTTTAAAGCTGATAAATCTGACAGCCGTCATTTGCATCCTGAGTTCAATCGCCAATACGGCCCGCACAAAAGGTGATGACCCTATAACTTTACTCAACACTACCATAACCAAGGTAGAAACCGGCAGTGGCCCTGTTTTGAACGAATCCGGAATAACAGCCGAGTCCGAACTGTATAAGCCAGAGAACACCACAAACAAACAGCCTGATAATTCCCAGAGTAACGCCGAGCCCCCGCGCTTTCTTGCGAAAGCAAGAGCGGGGGGCGAATGGGAAAGCATACGAATGCGTATAACGGCCTATTGCCCCTGCCCGAAATGCTGTGGTCGATATTCAGATGGAATAACAGCCTGTGGACACGAAATACAGCCTGGCGATACCTTTGTGGCGGCAGACAGACGATACCCGTTCGGCACTGAAATGCTCATCCCCGGCTATAGCAACGGTCGAGCTGTGAAGGTTCTCGACAGAGGCGGCGCCATCAAAGGAAACCGGCTCGACGTGTTTTTCGCCAATCATCAAGAGGCCCTGGAATGGGGCGTTAAATACCTTGAGGTTAATGTACGTAACAAATAGGCTCCAAACCATCCCCAAGCTCGTCCCGATTTTTCGGGACTCGCTTGAGGCTGCCACCCTTCAAATTAGAAGCTACAGAATACTACGATAGCGAGAGGTTAATCCTTATCCACATCCACATAATCAATCTGGCTTACGCCGGTATGATTTTTGCTGCAACCAGCATGTAAAACCAATCACAGAAATTAAGTGTGCTCGATATGCGCCGGCTTTGAATCCGGAGGGGCAATTACCGCTCCTTTACAGTCGCGGCTCTGCTTAGTGTAGCGCATGCAGGACTGAGGTATATTCGAGAGGCTTCAGTTTTTTGCGAAAATAATGTTGTGAAGGTGCGAGTTTTGGTGTAAACTACGCTGATATTTTCAGGCATGAAAAATTGGATATTTTGACTCTTTTGGTATTTTGACGCAGAGGTTTATTATGAAAGCAAATTTCAACAGAGCTGCCCTTAGCGAGGCCTTAGGTCTGCTGACGTCCGTGGCGCCGAGCCGAACCCCCAAGCCGATACTGCGGTGCGTGCAAATCACTGCCGAGGAGAAAGCGGTTCGGATATGCGCGACGGACTTAGAGGTCGGTATCAACTATCTGATCTCTGAGGTTCAGGTCGAAAAGGCAGGCGAGGTTATCGTGCCGGCAGACCGGCTGGCGGCGATTGTTCGTGAAAGCGTTGATGAGGTCCTGCTATTAGAGGCTTCAAAGGGCACGTGTGAAATAAAAGGGGCCGACAGCCACTTTACGATTTACGGCCAGGAGCCGGGGCAGTATCCGGTGGTGCCGGGTTTCGACGGTGCCGGTGATATAAAGATTGCTTTGGGTAATCTTCAGGCCGGTATCGAGCAGAGTCTGTTCGCGACGGCCAGAGAAAGCAGCCGCTATGCTATTAACGGTGTGCTGTGGGAGATTAAGGACAAGAAGCTAATGTTAGTTGCCACAGACGGCAGAAGATTAGCACGGTGCAGAGTCAACTTAGCTTCCGCCCCGGCGAAAGACAAAACACCGGCGAATATAATAGTGCCGGCCAAGGCGATGGGACTATTAGATAAAGTCGGCAGCAATGAGAAAGACAGCGTTACAGTTAAACTCGTAGATAACCAGATTCTGATAAGCTGTGCGAACGTTGTTATAAGCTCGAATCTGGTCGAAGGCAACTTTCCGAAGTACGAGGACATAATCCCAACCGATTATGACAAGAAGCTGACGCTATCGACCGAGGGGGCGTTGAGTGCTGTTCGTCGTGCATCGCTGCTGACGAGCGAGGAGTCAAAGGGTATTAAGCTGTCGATTGAAAAGGACAAGCTGATGTTTTCCGGCAGAGCACCGGAGACGGGCGATGCACAGGTCGATATGCCAATCGATTATAAAGGCGAGCCGATTGAAATCGGCTTTAATCCGCAGTATTTGATAGATGCTCTGCGAGTTATCAAGACGCCGGAGTTCGAACTCGACTTAGGCCAGCCGGACAGACCGGGCCTGATAAAAAGCGGGACAAATTTCCTCTACGTCCTGATGCCTATTAACTTAGGATAGTTCACGGTCGCCGGACGAAAGCGGACTTGTCAGTTTCGTGAATTGTGTATTATGGATGAGCTCGAACGATTACAGAATAACCTCAAGTACCGAATAGCAAAAATACCGAAAGGCACAGTAAAGTTGGGTGACGCTGTCCGGCAGCTTTTGGATGAGCATATCTCACCGATGCAGGCCAAGTATAGCGAGGTAGCTGAACTGTGGAGCCAGCTGCTGCCTGCTGAACTTTGCCGGCATTGTGAAATTGTTGATATTTCCGGCGGCCAGCTGAAGGTCAGGGTGGATTCTCCTGCATATAAGTACGAGCTGCAATTGTGCAGTCCGGAGATTCTTGAAGAGCTGCAACAGCAATGTCCGAAGGCCCGGCTGACGAAAATCAAATTCGTTGTCGCTTAAGCCGTTGAAGTCAACACCCCCAAACAAGCCTTCGACGAACTCAGGCCAGGGTTTGAGGGTGCCACCCAGCTTAAAGCCGTGATTCGTGAAAAGTGGTTTCCGGACCGAGAGGCCCGAAAAATTCAATAGTTCATCAGTTGATAGAGACGATATATAGAATAGAGGCAGAGAACTGGTATGAAGGACCATAGATATGATGCGAGCAATATAAAGATTCTTGGGGGTGTGGAGGCGGTGCGTAAACGGCCGGATATGTATATCGGCGACCGCGGCGTCGGAGGCATGCATCATCTGGTCTATGAGGTATTAGACAACTCCATCGACGAAGCATTGGCCGGGTTCTGTGACAACATAAATGTGCGCATCTATCCCGACGGCAGTTGCACGGTGGAAGATAACGGTCGAGGCATACCAATCGAAAAGCACAAAGAGGCCAAGACCAGCGCTCTGGAGGTTGTGCTGACGAAGCTGCACGCTGGGGGAAAGTTTGATAGCGACAGCTACAAAGTGGCCGGCGGTCTGCACGGTGTTGGAGTGAGTGTTGTCAATGCCCTGAGCGAATGGCTGGAAGCTGATGTGTATCGTGACGGAAAGCACTATCACTTCGAGTGCGTCAGAGGCGTTGCCAAGGGTCGGGTGAAAGAAATCGGCCCGACCAATAAAGGCGGCACCAAAATATCCTTCAAGCCTGACGAAGGGATATTCGGCGATACGGAGTTCGCGTACGATACGCTGCTGAAACGAATACGAGAGTTAGCTTATTTGAACGGCGGGCTGCGGATTAGCTTCAGGGATGACAGAAATAAGAAAAAAGAGGTATTCAAATTCGAGGACGGTATCAGGGCGTTTATCAAACATCTTAACGAGGGCAAAGAGACCCTACATAAGGATGTCATCTATTTAGCCAGGGAAGACCGTAAGGCGATGCTGAGCTGCGAAGTGGCTATGCAGTACAATGACGGTTATACTGAAAACTTGCTGGTCTTTGCCAACAACATCCGTAATATCGACGGCGGAACACATCTTTCAGGCTTTAAGACAGCATTAACTCGGACGATGAATTACTATGCCAGAAACAATAACCTGCTGAAGAACGGACAGGGGACAACAGGTGATGACCTCCGCGAGGGATTGACAGCAGTTGTGGCGGTGAAACTTGCGGACCCGCACTTTGAGGCCCAGACGAAGGTTCGGCTGACTAATCCGGAGGTTGGGGGTTTCGTTGAGTCAACCGTTAATGAGCAATTGGGTCATTTTTTGGAAGAGCATCCGGCAGAGGCGAAACGGATTTTGAACAAGGCCATCCAGGCAGCAGCGGCCAGGGAAGCGGCGAGGAAGGCACGGGAACTGACCAGACGCAAAGGTGCGCTGAGCACTTCCAACCTTCCGGGCAAGTTGTGGGACTGTGCGAGTAAGGAAAAGGGGAGTACGGAGATATTCATCGTAGAAGGTGATTCGGCCGGGGGTTCGGCAAAGGCCGGGCGGGATAGAAATATCCAGGCGATTCTGCCGTTGAAGGGGAAAATCCTAAACGTGGAAAAGGCCCGTATTGAAAAGATGCTGGCCCACGATGAAATCCGAACCATTATCAGCGCTTTGGGGACCGGTATCGGGACGGATGAGTTTAATTTGGGCAGGTGCAGATACGGCAAGATAATATTAATGACGGACGCCGACATTGATGGCGCGCATATTCGAACTCTTCTGCTGACGTTTTTCTTCAGGCAGATGCAGCAATTGTTTTTGGAGAATATGATTTATATTGCCCAGCCGCCCTTGTATGAGATTAAAGTCAAAGGTAAAAAGGCATCTGAATATATCCTGAGCGAGAATCAAATGCACAAGCGGATGATCGCCAGGGGTCTGGAAGGTACAGAACTTATCATCAGGGACGGTAAAAAAACTAAAAAGACTAAGGTAGGCCGAGGCCGCTCTGTTAAAAGTAGGGGCGGTTCGCGAACCGCCCGTACTAACGGGGCCCGTGAAGTTTGCGACAAAGAGCTGACCGAGCTTGTAAAGACCTTAGCTGAGGCCGAGCGCATCATAACGGTTTTGAGCAGACGCGGTATTAACTTCGCCGATTTCGTCCAGTCCTATTACAGCCCGTCCAAAGGAGGGCTGCCGCAGTTTCGTATCTGCACCGAAGGCCAGGAGGAGATTTATTACAAAAGGGAGGAGTACGAAAAACGTGTCGATGAGCTCAAAAAGCGAACCAAGGGTATGTCTGAAGAGGAAGAATCAATCGCTGCCGAGGAGCTTCACGAGGTTGACCGGATCAATCAGATAAACAAACAACTTCAAAAGCAGTTCGGCTTAGACCTCAAGGATTTTCTGTTAAAACCTGCCAAAAGTGTTTCAGGTGAATCTGCGCCCACGAAGTTCGAGCTTCTCAGCGGCGATGATAAATACGAGGTCGCATCGTTAGGGGACATCTGCGCAAGCATAAGGCAGATAGGCGGCAAAGGGATTGAGATAAAACGCTTCAAGGGTTTGGGCGAGATGAACGCTGACCAGTTATGGGATACGACAATGAACCCGCAGACGCGTACTTTGCTGAGCGTCAAACTCGACGACGCCGGCGAAGCCGACCGGCTGTTCAGTATATTAATGGGCAGCGATGTGGAGAAACGCCGAAACTTCATCCGCGAGCACGCTCTGGAAGTCCAGAACCTCGACGTTTGATTCGTATATCGTATGTCGTATTGCGTGCAAAGAAAAACCCGCCGATTTACTCGGCGGGTTAAACATTTTTGAGATTCCCACCTTAGCGGATCTTCGACTTCTACTGCGGTGTCTGGTGGAATCTGTCAACGGCTAATATAACCCTCTCTGGGAACGGGAGTCACTTCTCCGGGAACGGGAAGAAGGGGACGAGCTTTTGCCGAGGTTTTCACCCAGATAGGAATATGAAAAAAGCTGGGTCTTTTCAGTAAACTTCTCAAAACTGAGCTTGCCTTCTGCTAAGGCATCGATGTCCGACTTTTTGGCGCGAATGGTCAGAACCGTAGGCGAGAAGGAGCCCGTTCCGGCTCTCGATGTACTTATGATATACCTGCTGCCGTAGTCTTCCCTAAGTAATCTCCCGGTGGCCGAAGCGGCCGGCTGACCAGCTTTCCCAATAACGGTGAGAACGACCGACTCATCCGGTTTCAGGTTCCGGATGTTCGCTGCATGTTTCAATGTTTTGATAAGCGTTTCTTTCAACTCTTCGACCTTCTCTGCATCGTATTTTTCTTCCGGGCGGTCGCCGGTCCTGCGTCTTCTATCGGCCTCTTCGGGCGCATACATTTCCTGTCTCATCTGTGTCCAGAGTGGGTCGGTATCTTCTTCTTCGGTTTCTTTTTCTTCCGGCGCTTCGGGTGGCGGTGAGAGCAGGACATTTACCTTCATCAAAAACAACGCTCCGAAATCCTCGAGGAAGATAGCTTCTATTGTGCCGCTATTGTGCCCCGAAAACGGAGCTAACACAACGAACAAGCTTGCTCTTCCTGTAGTCAAGCGCGCCTGGCTGAGTTTGTTTTCAAAGATGCGCGACATCACGCTCATATCTTCGGTTATCGCAGCAAGGTCTTCTACTTTCAATTCGGCGGCAGGAATTACGAGGACCGCTCCGCCACCGCTGTGCTGCCATAACGGTATGCCGACTCGCGGCATTGCTGGGATTTTAGGAATCTGTAGTTCTACCTGCTTTTGTACCAGTTCTACCTGCTTTTGCACCAGTTCCACCTGCTTTTGCACCTCCTCTGCAATCTCCGCCTCTTTTTGCGCCACCTTCGCTTCAATCTCAGCCTTCTTTCTCTCAAGCTCTATTTCCTTTTCCGCAACTACGGCTTCTTTTGAGGCTGGTTGGCTTTCTTCCTCGGTGACGTTTTGGGCAATGGCGAAGCCTGCTGTGATTAGATTGACGGCGACAAACACAATAATTGTCTGGGTTAAAGCTTTTTTCATTTTTTGCTCCTTTCGATTTAGGGATTTAAATTTTTCGATTCGTTTGGAACTGAGCTATCGGGTTGAGTGTAAGACAACAGTTGTGCCATATCCTGCTTTGTGCGCAGCAGCTCGTCTTCGGTCCGGACGGCGAAGGTTGCAAAAGCATTGCTCAACTGGGCGTTGTCCCGCAGTCGATTCAGCTCTATCTGCTCAAAGGCTGCTGCTACCCATTGCCTGTCCTGTGTTTGGGCTGTATTGATGGACTCGATGAGCTCTTCGAGCAGTTGATTGGTCGCGGCACCGGAAGCAGCCAAGGTGTATGCTGCAAACTGATTCAAGTCGCTGCGGTATTGCTGACTAAGCTCGTTTTTAAGCTGGGCATAACTGCTTGTCAGAGCTAACTGCCAGTATTGCTTCATCTCGTCAAGGAGGTTCCGGCGAATAGCCGGCTCGAGAGCAGCCTGGAGCTGTTCGGCATCCGGTCCTCGAGGGGCTGAGAGTCGGCCTGCGGCGTAGCCGGCGATAATCAGCAGCACGGCTGCAGCGGCAACCTTAGTGAAGCTGTTCGGAGCTTTTAGCCAATCTATAAACCAAATTCGCTTCCCGGTTGTTACCTTATTCGATTGTCCGGAGGCTTCAGCAAGCTTTGCAATGGTAGCATCGGCCAGTTCCCGGGGCGGGCCGGATGGGACCTGCTCATTATTGAGGGCTTTTACAGCTTTTTCTAAAATATTTTCATTTTCTTCCATAATACAACCTCACTTTTGTTCTTTCAGCGACAATTCAAAAGACTTCCGTAGTTTTGCTCTGGCGCGGTGCAGCAGCACACCAGCAGCGTTTGTTTTAATGCCCAGGGCTTTGGCGATCTGCCGATAGCTCATATCATTTAGATATCGCATACAAAAGACCTGCGCCTCCTGCGGCGGCAGTTGAGTAAGCGACTCTCGCAGCCTGACAGCCAGCTCCTGCTGCTGTGCCATTTGAGCCGGGCCCGGATTTGTGCTTGGCAAAGCAGCCCAGTCAGCCGAGGCAGCATTACAGTGCGACCGGCGAAATCGCCGGCGGAGCTGGTCTATTGCCCGTGTGGTGGCCAGCCGGGTCAACAGGGCAGAAAAATTCCGGACACGCTGACGCTGTGAGAGTTCCAGAGCACAAACAAAGGTCTCCTGGAAGCAGTCGGCGGCATCAGTGCTGTTGCCGAGCAGCCTGTAAGCGGTCTGCCACACAGCCGGTCCGTGTTTTTCGATAATTACCTGCCAGTCAACCACTTGCACGCAAGTCTCCTTTTGAATCCGCCTGTGGCGGGCCGTTGTTATATTATTAGTCGCTGGAGCCACCTGTTTTATTACAGAAATTCTCGATACACGGTTCTTCCTTTCGGGTTAAATATCAAGTATCAATAAAAAAAATATTTTATTCGATTTACTGAAGTTTTTTCTTGCAAAGCTTTCTGCGGCATGGCAAAATTGCGATGTACAATGACATCGGAGGAGTGTTTTTGATGGGTGAAAACTTTTTGAGGGAGAACAGAATGACAGTAAAAGTCAGAAGCAGGAAATTAAAAGCGGGAAGCTTTGTCTTTTGGCTTGATTCGGTTTCTCTTTTTGTTTTTGCCCTTCTTTTCTTTTGCACAATGTCACTTATCGGGTGCAATGGTCAAAAAGCCGAGGTGGTTGGAACCGGCCAGGTCAAGAGCACACCTGCTGAGCAGAAGAAGGCCGCTTTACTGAAGACACTCGACCGCAAATTTGAAAATCCCAACGCTCATTTCGAATTAGGTCAATTGTATCAGGCCGAGAGGTCGTGGCTAAAAGCAGAGCGTCATTATAATGTAGCCTTGGGTTTTGACCCTACACACAGGGAGGCTCAAGCGGCAATGGTAAAGTTATTTTTCGATAGTGGGGAAACTGCCAAGTCTAAAACTTATGCCGATATTTATATGAACCAGGTTGTTGATTCAGCAAGTGGTTCATATCGACTTGGATTTGCGTTTCAGAAGCAGCTTCTTGATGAGTATGCGTTTGATTGCTATCAGCAGGCGCTTCATTTGGCGCCGAATTCCGCCAGGGTTCACAGGCAGCTCGGTTACTATTATTTGAGCAAGAACGATAAAGTCCGGGCGGAGGAATATTTGAAGCGTAGTTTTCAGCTCGACCCTCTCCAGCCGGATGTGGCCGGTGAATTAGGCCGGCTCGGCGTGGAAGTAAGAATACCGCGTAAGACCGAGAAGCGCACGAAGAAGCTGGACAAGATAGCCGAAGAGTCACGCAAAGAAGAGAAAGGATAATGGCAGGGCTCAACACCAGGTAGTAATGGTGTATGTTGGGACCCTCCGGAGTATCTATTGAGCCCGCCATAGGCGGACTTCCGCTTCGCTCCAGCATTAGCTTATATCTAAGAGGTATGGGACAGGAAATACGGTCTTTTTCATTGCCCCGTAGCGAAAGGATGCGCTGCGGGGTTTTTTTAATTTACTATTTACTATTTTCTATTTACTATTTTCCTTTGCTTGAAGTCTGTCTGCCGTGGATGGTGGATTTCCAGCTTGTACAGTCGATTTCCAATAGACCGTTGGGAGAAAATGCTGAAAATCAATAGGAGGTAATTGATGCCGAAGATGGGATTGCACATTGCGGATATTTTGGTGTTGGGGTTATATCTTGTCGGGATAACTGTTATTGGTATCTGGGCGGCAAGGCGGATAAAGAATATTGCCGATTTCTTTATGCCCCGCAGATTCGGCAAAGTGATGATGATAACGCATGCGTTCGGGACGGGCACACATTCCGACCAAGCCGTCATTGTAGCTTCAAAGAGCTTCACAAACGGGCTTTCGGGTATATGGTATCAGTGGCTGTGGTTGTTCGCGACGCCGTTCTACTGGTTGATTGCACCGGTAATGCGACGCTTCAGAGCGATAACAACTGCGGATGTTTTTGAGACCAGATTCAGCCCCCGTGTTGCGATGCTGTTTGCAGTTGTCGGGATGCTGAACCTCTCAGTCAATATTGGCGTGATGCTCAAGGGCGCCGGTGAGGTTATTGGTGCAGGCACGCCCGATGATGTTTCACCTAATATCGCCATCGCCGTGATGACGGTGATGTTTGTGATATATGGAGTGGCAGGTGGGCTTTCAGCAGCAATTATTACCGACTTCATCCAGGGCATTCTAACTATTATTTTCTCTTTTCTGCTGCTTCCCTTTGTCCTTCACGCCGTCGGCGGCCTTGGCGGGATACGCGATACCATACCGAATGCAAAAGAGATGTTTTCCCTCGTAGCTCCGTCGGAGATTGGATTTTTCTACATAGCGGTGATTGCCTTCAATGGCCTGGTGGGTATTGTGACCCAGCCGCACACTATGGGTAACTGTGCCGCCGGCAAAACTGAAATGGAAGGTCGGGTCGGCTGGATGTTTGGAAATCTCATTAAACGGGTGTGCACTGTAGCATGGTGTCTAACGGGGCTTGCGGCAGTTGTGTATTTTACCGGTAATGACGTTGAGCCGGACAAAATTTATGGATTGGTGGCAGCGGACTTTCTGCCGAGGATATTGCCCGGATTGCTTGGTCTTTTTCTTGTAACCATTTTGGCTTCTGTGATGAGCTCGTGCGATTCATTTATGATAGCATCATCAGGTCTGTTTACGGAGAACATATACAAACGCCTGCTGCCTGAAAGAACCGCGAAACATTACGTTTTTGTAGCTCGAGCTGCATCACTGCTAATCGTTGCCGGCGGTGTAGGTTTTGCTTACTGGCTGGAGGGTGTTGTGCAGGGACTCGAAATATTCTGGAAGATTTCATCAATGATGGGTATTGCTTTCTGGTTGGGTCTTTTCTGGCGTCGCACGACGGTAGCCGGGGCCTGGGCGTCAACACTTACGGCGTTCGGAGTGTGGTGGCTGACCACACAGGAGTTCTTTATCTCGTGGCTGGGCAGTCTTTCGATGGCAGAGTCTCTTACGTTCATTTTTGTAAAAGACGGAGTACCGGAGGTTTACCTGCCGTGGGTGATGGTTTTCTATCTGTCGGCGGGGACAATTGTCGGAATCGTAGTAAGTCTGTTCACCAGGCCTGTGTCTGAGGAAAAACTCGATAATTTCTATGCGCTGGTGCGAACACCTGTCAAGCCGGGCGAGCAGGTACCTGTGCCCTGCACTCTGCCGGATGATGCTGAGGTTCCTGAGAAGCGAAACATCTTCCCAAATACGAGTCTGGAAATAGCAATTCCATCACGTACATCGGTGGTCGGTTTCTTGGCCGGCTGGGCGTGCGTGGCAGCGATTATTTACTCGGTGTATCTGATAGCGAAGATTTAATCGATGCTCGATGCTGGATACTCGATGCTCGTAGAAGGAAATCGGGGGGTCGAGAATTGAGAATTACGAGGAGAACTCCTATAGGCATCAGGAAGGACCGGTTATGGCAAATAAGCAAATGGCAATAGCAATCACTCTTCTATGCGCATTATTTGTGGACTTGGTTTCAGGCGTTGAGGTGCTGGAGGAGTGGCAGCATCCAGCCGGTGTTCAAGACACAGCATTTGAACTCGGTGGTGGCAAGGGAGAGTTTCGCGCCTGGGGCCGAGGCAGGGACCTGCGCGTGTTCTTTACAGGATTTCTTCCAGCCCTTTTTGAGCGGACGGTTGTGCCGGTTGAGTTTGAGCCGGGCAGTGAGCTTCAGTGGATATTCACAGGCGAGCGGGGAGGATTTACGATTACGATTGACTGCAACCAGGTCAGTCTCTATCAGCGTTTTTACGATTCATTCGGATTTAACCAGGTCAAAAAGAGTAAGACCCGGCACCCTGAATGGCGCGCGCCAACGGCGCAGGCCGCCTATAAAGGTATGCTACGAGCAGTAACAGTCAGGATGGATCACAAACTCGGGCTGTCGGTTGCGCTGAATGGACGAACGGTTCTGAGAGAAGACTGCCTGTTTGATGTAAGCCGACATCAATTAAGACTGACCGGTAACAAAGGCAAAGTTTGCGGTAAGATGCTTAAACCGATACCGGAGCCTGCTGTTGTACGTATCGACCCGACCAGGCGGCATCAGACGATGATGGGCTTTGGCGGCATAGCAATACCTACCGCCTATGCGCAACTCAGTACCGAAGGTAAGCGCCGATGGTGGCAACTGGTGCGTGAATATAACCTGCTGATTCAACGAGAATATCCTATAGGGACACGATTGAATCGCCAGATGAATAATTGGGACTATCTGGAAGACGCCACGCCACATTATTACGGAGATAATTTTCCCAATGGTGAAGTAAGTGACTTTGCCTATATTAAGAGGCTGCGGCAGTTGGGTGGAAAAGTGTGGTTTGAGTTCTGGGCACTGCCACCATGGGTTGGAGATGATGCGGAAAAATACGCTGATGCTATGGTGCGGTATTGTCAGGTTTCAAAGGAACGAGCTGGTGCCCCGCCGGATATTGTCGGGATTCAAAATGAAGTGAACCAATCGGCGTCGATGTTCCACAAGATGACGTTAGCACTGCGACGACGGCTTGATGAAGCAGGGTTTAAATCCGTCCGTATCCACATGAGTGACAGCGGCAGACTTGCCGGTGGTCTGGAACGGGCAAAGAAATTTCGCAGTTCCGAGGCGGTTTGGGCGGCGATAGATTATTCAGCCACTCACATGTACGACTATCAGTTTTTTTTCAGCAATCCGGACGGGTTCGATACTCGGCTTGCGCAGTGGAAGCAATTGACCGGCGATAAGCCGTTTTTGTCCACGGAACTGTGTATTAATAACGACAAGTATCAATGGCCCACATATAGGGTTGCGTTGACGATGGGTCAGCTTTATCATAAGAACCTTGTGCTGACCGATGCAGTGGCGATTTGCTATTGCTGGACGCTTTTGAATGTTGTGCAGCCATCCTTCGGCTGGACACGAGCGCTGTGCGTTCCGGACCGTTCGCGCGGATTTGTGCCTGCTGCTTCCAGCCATCAGCTACGGGTGTTCGGCGCCTACAGCCGACGGATACGTGAGGGAATGGTTCGCGTCGAGGCCAAGGCCGATGCCGATGACTTGCAGGTCTCGGCATTCGCCGGCAAAGGCGACACTGGGACGGTTGTGGTGCTGAACCGTTCGACAAAACCCAGGCGGCTGCGTGTGGAGTGGGCGGGTGTAAAATTCACAGAGATGGAAATAGTGGACCCGTATCACGAAAACGCTGTGCGAAAAGCACCTCCCCAACTTGTTAACGGTACAACAGAGATAGTAGCTAACCCGGGTGCTGTCGTTACATTGACCAATGCCGCCCTGGGACAGTAAACAGATAAGCCGTTGGCATAAAGAGTTAAAGCCCAAAGAATCATAAGCATAAATCGACAGGTTTTTTAGCGTAATAGTCAAATGACTACTACAAATGACTATGACCGTTTTGATATTTCGATGTGTAGAAATAGAACAGCAGGCAAATTGCTTTTTCTGTGCTGCTGGCTATAATATTGAAGAAAGAAACAAATGAGGCCTTTGAGTACAAAGATAAGAGCATCCCTTTTAGAAAAAGGTGCTTGCTTAGTTGGGTATGCGGATGTAAGTGATGTTGTTTTTGAGGCAGTGGCAAGCTTAGAAAAAGCAGTATCTATAGCCGTTGCCCTCAATCCGTCAGTCATTTGTGATATCTCGAAAGGCCCAACAAAAAGGTACTACAAAGAGTATAACAGGGCCAACAACTTACTGGCAGACTTGTGCGACCATACCGTGGATATCCTCATATCACAAGGATATAAAGCTGTCGCGCTCGAGCCTACTATAGAAAAAATTGATCTCACAAGCCTCGACGCACCCCTGCCGCACAAAACCATCGCTACAAAGGCTGCCCTCGGCTGGATAGGAAAATCGGCGTTACTTATAACAAAAAGATACGGCGCAGCTATTCGTCTGGCAAGCGTGCTTACCGATGCCGACCTGGACATAGCGGTTCCGGTAGAAAAGTCAATGTGCAGTGATTGCCACTGCTGCGTTGACAGATGCCCAGGCAAGGCAATCAATGGAAACAACTGGCAGCTGGGATCCTCACGAGACTCGATATATGATGCATTTGCCTGTTGCGAAACAGCGACGAAACTATCGAAAAAGGTCGGGATACAATCAACTATAGGGAGGGTAGCAATTTGCGGCATTTGTATCAATGTTTGCCCGTGGACACAAAAATATATTTCGCGTGAACAAAAAAATTGAGAAAAGCGGAATGTCGAAAATTTTCCCAGCACAAACAGACGAAGATTTTGAGACTGCTAAAAAACTTTTTGTCGAATATGCGGATTCTTTGGGCTTTGATTTAAGCTTTCAGAATTTCGATGAAGAATTAGCTGATCTTCCGGGCGATTATATCCAGCCGGCGGGATGCCTTTTGCTCGCTACATATAAAGGACAACCTGTTGGGTGTGTTGGGCTAAGAATGCTAAGTGATGGCGTATGCGAGATGAAAAGACTATACGTTAGAGAACAGTTTCGCGGTTTGGGCTTCGGCAGAGCGCTCGCCAAAGCTGTTATTGAGGAAGCACGAAAAATTGGCTATAACTATATGCGGTTAGACACGGTTCCATCAATGGATGTGGCAAGAGCGCTGTATGCTTCTGTCGGATTTAAGCAGACCAGTCCATATCGATACAATCCGATAGAGGATGCAGTGTTTATGGAGTTAAGGCTTGTGTAAGAATTTGAAAGCACAAAGTTATACAAGGGAAGGAGAAACTATGAACAAGAAAAAATACCAGATTTTCATTGGACTTATATGGATGTTCACGGTGGGATCGGTTCTGGGTGCTGAGACGGTCTATGACGTACGCGACTACGGGGCCAAAGCCGATGGAAAAACGTTGTGCACCAAATCCATCCAAAGGGCAATAGACGAATGTGCGGGGGACGGCGGCGGGACTGTTTATCTGGGGCAAGGAGTTTTTCTGTCCGGCACTATTTATATGAAAAGCGGCGTGACACTGAAGCTCGACGTTGCCTGTACGTTGTTAGGTAGCAAAAATCTGGAGGATTATCCAGAGACTGTACCGGCCTTCAGGTCGTACACGGATAACTATACGGACAAGAGTCTGATTTACGGCGAAAAACTGGAGCGAATCGCCATCACCGGAAGTGGTATCATAGATGGCCAGGGACGTTCGTTCAAAGGGCCATATATGGTGCGCCCCTATATAATTCGATTTATTCAATGTCGAAACGTTACGGTAAAGGATGTAACCATCAGGAACTCGCCGATGTGGGTGCAGCATTATTTAGCCTGTGACGACGTGCACATCAGGGGAATCACCGTCAGAAGTGTTGTCAACGCCAACAACGACGGTATCAATATCGACTCCTGCGAGAGGGTCATCATTTCAGACTGTAACATCCGTTCAGGAGATGATGCCATCGTGCTCAAGAGCACGTCAGCCCGGCCGTGCAGAAATGTAACGGTCAGTAACTGCGTTTTGAGCACCCGCTGTAACGCGCTGAAGATGGGCACGGAATCCAATGGGGGTTTTGAGAATATCGTTATTACCGGTTGTTCGATTTATGATACCCGTCTGGCTGGTATAGCGCTGGAAATAGTGGACGGCGGCACGATGGACGGCGTCGTTGTCTCGAACATAACAATGAACAAAATCGGAGCGCCAATCTTTTTGCGGTTAGGCAATCGCGCCAGGCCTTTCAAAAAAGATATGGCCAAGCCTGGCATCGGCATAATGCGCAACATTACGATAAGCAATATCGAAGCGACCGGCGCCAATGCGACCGGCTGTGCAATTTCGGGGCTGCCGGAGGCAAAGATAGAGAACATTACTTTCAGTAACATTCGGCTTTTGTTTGCCGGTGGTGGAACCAAGGATGACGCCGGCCGGGCTGTCCCTGAGAAGCCAGAAGCATATCCGGAGTATTCGATGTTCGGCAGGCTGCCGGCCTATGGACTTTATTGCCGTCATCTTAAGGGCTTAAAGCTGCTCAATGTGCAGCTTCAATTGGCAAAGAGTGACCAGCGCCACGGAATCGTTTTGGAAGATGTTGAAAATGCGTTAATCGAAAACCTGGTTGCCCCGCTCCCACCAGAGGCCGGTTCGAGAGTTCGGATGACCGATGTTAAAAAGGTTTTTATTCGCAACAATGACAACTGAGTGTCTGAGCATTGATTGAATGACGGAGAACTGATTTATGATTTTAGGGAAGTATTCTTTTGGAATTGGTGACAGGTTCTGCCATCAAGGCAAGCCGCAATTAGCCGCTTTGATAAAAGCGAAAGAACAGGGCCTTGACATTACACCTGTTTGGAACAAGTCGCACAGGGAGCATACTATCATAGGAACCAGCCCGGCGGATACTCGCAAAGAGGCCGACGATGCGGTAACAGCCTATGGCTGGGAAGGGTCGTATTTCGTGGATGCCGACCATATCGGGTTGAACAATGTTGATGGATTCATCGAGTCCAGCGATTTTTTCACGCTTGACGTTGCCGATTTCATCGGCAAGGCCCCCGCCGTTTTGCTTCGTAAAAACGAAGCAGCGGAGGTCGTGAATTCTTTTGTTCAAAAGTACAAAAAATATATTGGTTCGCTCGCAATTGACGGTATTGATGAGACCTTTAATATCAGCGAAGAACAAATCAAAACAATAGCAGATAAGTTTCTGTTGGCGGTCAAGCAGGCAGGCAAAATCTATCGACATATTACAACGGCTAAAGGCACAGATGATTTTATTACGGAAGTCTCAATGGATGAGACCGACCAGCCGCAGACGCCGGTTGAGATGTTCTTTATCTTAGCGGCTATCGCTGACGAAGGG
>JAIVYN010000048.1:0-17522 GCA_048635425.1 Candidatus Aegiribacteria sp. | reverse complement strand
CCTCCCGTCTGCGCCTTCGTGTCTTCATCCTTGACCTGGCCGCTTTCCAAAGGTGTGTTTGAGACCCGTTCTCGCAAACCGTACTCATTATCAGAAAGCGCCTTGGCTACCGGCTCTACTAACTGACCGTCAGACATACCAGTCCGCCCGGCTCCGCTGCGTCCCTGAATGATATTATCCTCCGGCTTCTGGTCGCCGGTTTTGCCTTTGGCGCTGGTGCTGCTTATAGTTCCGTCTGAAACCGGCCCAGCCGTATGGTCCAGAGAATTAAGATAGCTGCCGATATCTTCCACCTCCGGCCGCATCTCTTCTTCCGTCGTAATCAAATCAGCTACCAGGTCTTCGAGCTCCGACGGCAGCTCTGCCAACGGCGCAAACAACTGCTCATCCTCGGGAATCTCCGCGATAAATTGTATATTATCATAGAATCCCAGTGTCGCCTCGCAGTTTATCATTAGCTCCTCGGCCATCTCCACCTCTTCAGTTTCCAGCCGATGGGCGTCCACTCGCGCCTGACGCATATCTGCGGTTTCCTTAGCTTGTTTAGCAAGCTCGTCGGCGTCCTCGTAGAGACTTTTCATCGATTCGACCATCGCATCGTCGCCGAAATCCAGCAGGTCCAGATTAGTAAAATCGTTCACCACATCCGACAAAACTGAAGCCAGTTTGGATTGGTCCATCGCAAGCTCTTCCAGTTTGTTCTCATCGGCCGCACTGAAGTCTTCCGGCGGCCCGCTGAAAGCGGGTTTGATCCGGCCCGGCGCTGCCGGGTCCATAATCATTTGTCTTTCCTGCATTATCTGTTTCTGTTCCTTGACGAACTCATCCAATTCCTTGGCCATTTCTTTGAGCGATTCTTCTACGCCTGTATCAAGCGACTCGATACTTTCGCCTAAAATTTCCGCCGCCGCCTTTTCCGCTTCAGCCTGGCTCTGTTTGGCAATTACACCTTTAAGCGCGATGAGCTGTTCGAGCAGGAAAGCCTGCTGCTTTTCGACAGATTGCAGTGAATGAGAAACAGCAGATTTATCAGCCGCCTTAATTGCTTTAGTCTTTGGTTCTGTTGCACCAATCGTTCCTATTTTCTCCATTACACGGTCGTGTTCCCCGTCTCTGAGCTCAACCAGTTTATCAACAAACCTTGGGCGCGGAGATGATGACGCATCCCAGGCCTCAGTCATATAATCACCAACAAGCTTCTGCTTTTGGTTCATTTCGCCCTGATGCCTCTGCAGGCTCTTGATATTTTCCGCTTCTTTCCTGCTTGCATTAATTACATCGTCAAGGTTCGTCAGCACATTTTCCGTTACACCCAAGGCCGCCTGCTGGGCCTCAATGGCCTTATCCAGTGCCTCAAAGGCGGAACCTCGCGGATCATCAGCCGAAATCGTCAGCTCATCCAGTGACTTGACCTGAAGTGTTACAGGCTGCGATTGACCCAGGTGCTTCATTGGGCTAAAATCCTGACAGAATGCCTGCAGAACGTAGGCCGAACCCGGTTTGAACACACCGGCATCAACCGACAGGCGAAGTGTTTCAGCCACCTGCTCCTTTCTTCCCGGTGGTCCTTCGTATTTCCACTGCTCTATTGTCTCCGCCGGGCTGTTCGCTCGCATCTGTGCAAGTGTTACATATATCCGGCCAATCCCAAAATCGTCAGAAGCTCGTATGTCAAACTTCAGTCTTTCTCCAGGATTCACCGTAAGACTCTGGTCGGCCCGCTGAAAGCGGGTTTGATCAGACCCGGCGTTGCCGGGCACAAATTCAATTTCCGGCACACTGTCTTGCTGCAGTAAGATCGGCCCGGAAGCAATGGCAATACGTCTGTCACTTCCAGGCCCCTTGACCTCAAGCTGGTAGGAACCGGCTCTTTTCAACTGCGTTTCTGCACGCCAGACCTTGTCAACATTTTTAAACTCAATTGTTTTGTCCGGCGCCTTCCACCACAGCCCTTCAGCCTGCTTATCCAGCTTCACGTCCACAACTACCTGTGAATCGGCCAATCCTGATACCGCCTCAGGAGGCCCCATAGTGCTGACCTTTCCGGCGCCGGTATATGCCGGTGACGAAATATGAAATTGAGACTCTTTTATTCTCGGCACTGTATTGACCGTCACCTTGATACTGGAACTGTAAGTATCTGCCGCGAACACTCGAAAAGCAAACGGCCTATCTACCGTTGCAAAAGTATAGTTGAACACCCCCTCACCGTTCCCTACGGCCTGCATGGTCGTACTTTTACCTTTGTTCTTTTCAGTACTTATATAGTCCGCTCCCTCCTGCCATACAATCTCCGGATAGCTCCGCAGCGTACTATCACTTCCCCTTCCTTTTACTTCAACCGACACAATCAAATCATCCGCTTCCGCGATGGTTACGTCACTGTCCGGCGTAACCTTCAGCACCACTGAACCTGCCGGCGGGACATCCGACAACGGTCGTATGAACCTCGCAAAGGCATTGACCACATAACGGCTCTGACTAAAACCATAAATCATCCATAACAGCATAATAATCAAAAACGCTATCAGCCACTTTCTTATTCTCGCCTTGTCCCACAGCTTTTTCAGGTCTGCTGTTGACATTAAGGAAATGGCTGTATCTACTGTTCGCAGGGCAAATGGTTTCTCGTCTGAGTTAAATTCACGAGACTCAAAACACAGTGCATTAATCAGCATGTTTTCCGGCACGTTATGTTTGCGCTCCAGAAGTAACGCCGTACCTTCAAGCCCTTCAAGCTGTAAAATCGGCGATAGTAAATTCTTCCAAAATTCAAATATCATCAAACCCACCCAGCCTAAAACAATCGCCAGTCGTAATCCGGGTGGAAAATGTAAAAGATTATCCATAAAACACAACACGAGCCACACACCCAGGCAAACCGTCCCCGACACCAACCCACCTAAAACCAGCCGGTTAGCCATCATTATCCGTCGGCCTCTAACTACGGTCTCTCGAACCTGTTCGCTCTGTTGGTCATTTATATGGTCCATAACCTGGTTCCCCACTTTGTGACTACTCACCAATAAAGTTTTTTTGGGGACTTTGACCTACAATGACAGTATCGTCCTTCTGTTGCAATTCCCAAAGCTTTTCTGAAATAACAACTTCCGGAGTAGGATTCTCCGGCAACAAGATAATACGGAAAAACGTCCCACGTGAAGACAGTATCAGTTCTTGATTTGCCTTATCATACTTCCATCGCCAGATACTCAACCGCCAGGGCTCAACCACCGTCCCCAATTCTTTGTCCCACTCGCCGCCTATCTCGCCGAAATGAGTCGGCGCCACCTTGCGTCGCAGACTCACTAAGGTAAGCACTTCTTTGCCATCCTCACTGGTGGTAACTCCTAACAGTTTCTTGTCATTATAAAAATCTCTTTGCCTTTGTATATGGTCATGAGCAATTGCAAACAGTTGTTTGTTTTGCTCTTTTGGCCTGCCCCCGCTTGTCGCCGGCGGGGGCCAGCCGACGATGTACTTTCCGTCCTTTCTAACAGCAAGATAAAACTCCTCGCCAAATGCGGATTCAACCACACAGGTATCGTTGCTTTCGGTTATTTTAGTTGGTATCGGCGTCAGAGACTCTTTTGTCACCGCCTGAACCGCATCCTCCGGCCCGAAATGCATATCACTAAACTTCACATTAACTTTAGCTGCAATGTTTTTACCTTCGTCTAATAGTTTTATTCTTCTGACATAAACCAGCTCATCCAGAGTAGTCCCCTGCCCGCCCCGCTGCTTACTCCGCAAAACCAGTCTGTTCGTTTTCTCCTTGGTCTTAAGATACACCGTCACGGTATAGAGATGTCCCTGCAGAGATTCATCACTGTTGAAAATCACCGTCGCGGCCAGATACCGCAGCGGATACGGTTTGCCGGAGTATTCCTTTGCAGCAGGCGAATAATCCGCCTCTGCTGTTTCTTCGTTGTATTTGGTCGTTTCTACGAACTTCCAATTGCGGCGCATCTCCTCCTTTTCCGGATAAAAACGAATCTCCCGCACCGGCTCAAAAGTAAAACGTCTGACTTTGCCGTATTGCACGTCTTCGCCGGTTACCATATCTTTGGTCTTGAGCTTGCCTGCCTTGGGTATGTTCAGCTTGAAACTTCGGCCCGGCGTTAGTGAAATCTTACCCGTCAGCACTTTCCCATCGGAAAAATAGACCGCCGCTGTTCTGGCTTGGTTCCCCTCTTGCGAAGTATTACCAAACAAGGTTCCCGTCGAAGCCCAACACATCAGATTGCCAACCCAAACTAAAAAGCAAAAAACGCAAAACCCAAAATTTGAAAATCTGAAATCTAAAATCTGAAATCTGAAATCTGGTTTATACCTTTTCACTTTTGGCTTCATTTTCTTCGGCCCCTTTTTCAGCTTTGTTCCCTGCACAATTATTCAACCCTTTGCATTAAAACAGATTCATCTTGCGCCGCATCGTCCATTCCAACATAAGAATACCCAAAAATATCAGAATGTATATGTACTTATCCTGAACCAGCGGTATCTCCATACTGACAGCGTAATCCATGACCCTGCTTCTAAGTGTCTCAACCAGATTCTCAAGGTCGGTTTCTCGAAAATACGCACCGCCGCTTCGCATCGCCAGGTCATCCAGGAACGCATGGTCAACTTCCAGGTTAGCACCTTCATTCAGACTCGGCTCTATCACTAATGTCTTTTCATAAGACTCTAATAGTTTTTCTCCCACATAAGCCTGCACTTCAAACAAGTATTCGGCCCTCTTGGAAAAGACCATATCCGCACGGAACGTATTTTCCTTGCCCATCATGGGTTCGACTGATACCGGCATAGGTTCTTCGTCTGTCTTCAATGTTGCTTTCAAGTGTAACTGTCCCGGATTATAGCGCCCGGCAACGCGAATCGTAGCGCCGGCCTGTTCACCGGGTCTGTAGCCTTTTTTGTCCCACTTGACGCCAACAAAACGCTCCCCTTCCTCCCATTGCGACACGTTCCTGACCGACTGTCGCCAAAAATGACCATAAGCCTGCTTAAGCACCTCGGAGGCTGCAGTCCATTTCCACAGCGTATTCGTCGCCACACCCATTGTTTGGCCCTGCCCGAAGCGCTGAAGTGCAACTACCGACACCGTCCTGTTACCCACCGAAGCATCTAACAGATTGATAGCTCCGCTCCTCAAAGACCCTGATAGATTGATACTCTCAATAGTGGCTCCAGAAGCCTGACCAATAAGCCTTGACATTTCGGAAACAATACTATGATTTGCCGCTGACAATGGCACATTCACCGTGAACTGCCCCGTTTGCAGTTCCGGCTCACCTGCACTTATCCGCCAAGGAAACAACGGCTCAATCACCGTCCTCGAATACCCGCCCTGACCAAAGGAATGCTCTCCTCCGAGAAATATCACCGCCCCCCCTTCACGCACATATTCCACCAGAGCCTGCAATTGTTCCTGCCGCCACTGTGAGGCAGGGAACGAACCCACTATAACGCATTTATACAGACCAAGCAGTCCCTGCTCCGAAGGAAAACCTGCTTCGAGATTCTCATCGCCTTTCTGACGACTGCCGCGCACAATAAATCGGTCACTGCTTACGCGAAACAACGCCGTCAGTGCCACCGACGAATCGTCGGATAGCTCCTTGTAAATCTGTCTGAAATCCCATCCTAACTGCTGAGCAAAAAGAAGTACAGACAGAGTATTTTTACGTACTTCTATTGAGAAAATCCGCGTGTTGTTCAATGCAGAAAGCTCCCCGTCAATCGTTTCAACTCGAACGCGATACTTTTTGGTTCCCATTTCAGATGGACTTTTCAAGTTGAATTTCACCCGTGCTCTGGCCCCTGCCAGGTCAACCAGTTTGGAATCTCGAGTTTCCCAGTCCTGCCCGTCTTTGGCTTCCACTCTCACATTCACCCGCTCTGCCCCTGTGGCAAAAGCATAGGAAGCACAGCGGGCTAAGACCTCAGCAGTTACTTCAAAATCGCTTTGCTCTTCAACAACCTCCGGCGCTTCAACTCTGGTTATCGCTATATCATTCCAGGTCTCCGGCTCGCTGCCCACGCCGGCAATGTAAACCGGCACTTCAGGCATCTTAACATTTTGCACCACTTCGTCGCCGCCGTCCGTAAGCAGCAGCACGCTCATATACTTGGACCCGCCAACGGCGGGTTTGCTCAAACCCAGCGCTGCTGGGTCCGGCTTATCTGCTATTGTAACCAGACACTTACCCAAATCGGTCTCTCGGATGTCTTCCGCAGCTTGCTTTTCCTTTTTGCGCACCTGGCTGTCAAATTCCAGCATATCAAAATCTATATAAGAAGAACGCAGTTTTTGCGTAAGTTTCTCAAGCATAGTATAGGCACGTTTACCTCGGCTGCCCTCGGCTTTATCCGCGACCTCCATGGAAGAAGATGTATCCACAAGCGCAAGGACCTTTTTATTTTCGTCGGGCCTTTGCATCACGGTCCACACCGGGTCAAAATATGCTAAAATCAACAGCAGCACTATTAGTATCTTGGGTACCACCAACACCATAGCCTCTTTGGCTGAATATTGTCTTCGCTGCCGCCGGTACAGAATAATCAGCCAGACCCCCAGCCCCAGAATCAATCCCGCCCCCAGGACGGGATTAAGATGCGCTTGCCACCGCAGTATTCCCATTAGCCCACCCTCCGCTCCACAGATTTGCCAATAACATCCCTTACCCGATGCCTGAGTCTGCTAACAGGTGACCACAATCGCCCTTTATTGCTTTCGGAAATCTCTGACACCGTTTCTGCTTCTGGTGTTTTTTCTTGACTGGCCCGGGACAGCCTGGGGGCCCCCAGCCAACCCTCTGCTAACAACGCCAGCGTTGCCAACAGAAGCAAAAACAAAAACAACTCTACCGACCTTGCCTGGCCCTTATGGTACTGCTCAAAGTCCACAGCCTCATCATAAGGCAAAATCTGATGTGCTATTTGACCCAGAGCCGGCACTTCCGAACCCTCGACAAATTTTTCCAAACCTTCTTTCTCTGATGCACGCACTGATATACAGTATTTATTATCACCTGCCGTAACCAGGTACACCCCGGCTCTCGGAAAGGCTGGTATCTCCTGTTCTTTGCCTTTCCAGTCCATCGAATCACCTACTAAAGAAAGAACCTCAACTTCGCCGCCCTGGGCCCTGATACCACGCGGACGCTCACCCGCTACCAGTGATATTGCTCCCTCCTGCTCGGACGAGGACCCCGCTACTGCCATGCGTTGCGAAATCACCACCAATAACCCCGAAGAAGGCAGCGTGTTCCAACGCGAAGTAAAGGCTGTGCCGCTAACATAAATATTGCCTTTGCTCAGCATCCTGTGTGCAATTACTACTTTTTGAAAATCTACTCCCAGAAGTGGCGTAAACTCGCCAGACAGTGCCAGCGGATGAAATGCGTACGCGCTGACAGATTCCAGTTTTGAATTTGCTGTTGCTTCGCGGATTCGATTCCAGAAGCTGCTTTCTTCGGACAACACTTCCAAGCCGGCGCCCCGCGCGTGCACCTCGCGGGCCTTTATGCCCGCACCGAGCCAGTCCGGAAGCTGTCCATCCCCCCGACGGGATCTGATGGATGGAACGACCAGAAGATTGCCGCCCTTTTCTACGTACTGCCGCAGCCATACCGAGTTTTCCTTCATAAGTTGCATCCCTGTCCACGTCGTAATAATCAGAATTGGCTTTTCCGTGGCGGCGGTTTGGCTCAACTGGCCCGGCAAGCTGAACTTCACGACCATACCGGTAAATTGCCCCTGCCCTGAAGGCGACAGCGCCACCGGCAGCACCCCGAACTCATCCGGCGTACCCCCGAACAAAACCGTTGCCGTTTCTTCGCAGAATATCCCTATCCCCGCTTCATTGTCCCCCGAGAAACCATCGCCTTCGACCCACGCCTTAACCCAGCGATACCCAGCCTCATCCGGCGTCGTCTCCACCTCCACTGTCCTGGCTCTGCCCCGCTCTACTACTACGTTTTCCGTATTTTTTTGGCCCTGGTTGTCAATGGAGTTGACTCGCACATTAGCGACAATATCCGAATTGTTCTGCAGAACTAAGCCAATCTTATAAGGGTGTTTAGGCAGAACCTTTTCTTCGGGAAATTGGACCGCCGCTATCGCCACATTAGCTTCGTCCCGGGTTTCGGACTCGACCTTGTGAAAATAGACTGTTATTGGTGCCCCCCCTGCTTTAGCCTGTCCCAAATCTCTCCCCGCCTCGACTGAGCTCGCCGAAGTCCACTCGCTTCGTTGCAAATCGCTGAACACATGAACCGCCCCGCCGCCTGTAGTGCTTGCACGAAGTAGCTCAAAAGCCCGCACCAGGGCATAACCGGCATTTCCCGTCGCTGCCGTGGGTCTGATTTTATCAAGTGAATCCAAAAGCAATTCTGTGTCGGAAGTTAATGAATCGGCTGCCGGTACCGCCGGCTCATCAACCAACAATATTACCGCTGCGTCTGCACTACTTTCTAACGCCAAAATAAGCTTTCTTGCGCCTTCGGTAGCACATTCAAGCTTGCTCTTATCATTATCATAGCTGCTAAGCTCGCTCATTGACGCGGAGTTGTCCACTATGGCTACGACCGAAATCTTACCGCCCAGACCCATCGACGTCACAAATTCAGGCCGCGATAAAGCTAACAGTATAAATGCAATCAACAAAATCCGCATCAAAAGCAAAAGCCACTGCCGTATCTTGCGATGCGAGTTCAGCTTTGGGTCGGTCCGGTGAAAGAACATCAAAGTCGAGAATACCACCGTCCGTTTTTTCTGCTTCAGTATAAGGTGAAAAACTACCGGCAGCCCCGCCAACGGTACAAGATAAAGAAAGATGGGAGCAGAAAAAATCATACCATTCTACTCCTCTGCAAAATAGCGTCATACACCTCCGTCCTGGTCTCTGTCAGGATGTATTCTGACCGGGTCTTCTGCAAACCGCTTCGCAGCTCGTCCAGATAAAGACGCAGCTGCTCAAGGTAGGCATCACGTATCCGTCTGAAATCCACCGTTATTTTATCTTTCGTCTCCAGCGAGGTAACATCGGCCAGTCCCGTTATTGACATGTTCATCTCCGCCGGGTCCAGAATATGAAACAGCGTAATCTCTTTGCCGTCATAGTAAAGGTGGTTAATACCCTGCAGTATGCTTTCCGGCTCTTCCAGCAGGTCGGAGATGACGACCACCAATGCTTTGCCCTTAATCAGTTCGGCCGCGCTGTGCAGCGCCGCTTCGATATTACCTTTGTTCTTAGGCTCGATTTTCTCAAGGCCCTGCAGCATTGGTTTGAGCCCCACAAAACTCCCCGAAGGCTCGTAATACTGTCGTATCTGGTCGTCAAACGTAATCAGCGAAACCATATCACCCTGCTGCACCATCACATACATCATCCCCGCCGCCAGATAGGATGCGTATTCGCTCTTTTGCAGCGCCCCATCCTGCTGGTACTTCATAGAAGCCGATATATCTAACATAATGTAGCAGCGAATACTTACGTCTTCGTGGAACCGTCGGATAACGTACCGATCGCTTCGGGCATAAACCGGCCAGTCAATCCGGGCAACCGGGTCACCGGGAGCATATTCACGATACTCCGCAAACTCCACCGAGGACCCGAACGCAGGAGACCTGTGCAAACCCTGATGGCTGCCGTCCATTGGCCGACGCACCCCTATTTCAACTCCGCGCAGACGCTCGGCCATTCGTGGAGGAAGATAACGATAGCCTGTGGACTCAACCATACACACCTCCGACAAAACACGGAAGACAGAAGTCAGAAGTCAGATTATCTCTATTATCTGTTCTCTGTTTTCTGTCTTCTGTCTTCTGTCCTTTCTACTCTGACTCACCCACCGTGTCCAGCAATCTCTTTATCACCGCATCCGTATCGAGCCCTTCGCTGGCTGCGGCAAAATTAAGAATCATCCTGTGACGCAGCACAGGCAAGGCGTATTTTCGGATATCGTCGCATGAGACGTTGAAGCGACCGTTCAGAACTACATGTGCCTTAGCTGCCAATATCAAAGATTGCCCGGCACGGGGCCCGCAACCATAACGCACAAACTCACTGATAAACTCAGGAGCCTCATCGGACTGCGGCCGCGTTGCGCGGCACAGCCGTGCCGCATACTGGGCCACATGTTCGCTAATCGGGACCTGCCGAACCAAATCCTGATACCTCAGGACCGATTGAGCATCGAGGATACCATCGAGCGGCTCTCCATCGCGACCGGTAGTCGTCAATAGTATTTGCTGCTCTTCTTCCAGGTCGGGATAGTCAACCTTAATAAGCAAAATAAACCGGTCTAACTGCGCTTCCGGAAGCGGATAGGTACCTTCCAGCTCTATCGGATTTTGCGTTGCAAGCACTAAAAAAGGTTCAGGCAGCGTATGCGTATGGCCCGATGATGTTACTTTACGCTCTTGCATAGCCTCCAGCAGCGCAGCCTGTGTCTTCGGTGGAGTACGGTTTATCTCGTCGGCCAGGAGCACATTGGTAAAGATAGGCCCCCTTTGAAAAACAAACCGACGTTGTCGCGTGTCAGGGTCTCTTTGAAGAATATTCGTCCCGGTAATATCGGTAGGCATTAAATCTGGCGTGAATTGAATCCGCTTAAAATCCAACACCATCGTCTGAGCCAGACTGTGCACCATCAGAGTTTTCGCCAATCCCGGCACCCCCATCAGCAGACAATGTCCACGGGCAAAAAAAGCGGTGAGAATCTGATCCAGCACTTCCTTTTGACCGATAATGATTTTTCCGACTTCATCGAGGACAGTATCTTTGGCCTGGGTCAGCGATTCAACCGCCTCGAGGGCATCCCTTGACCCTAAATTAGCAGTGTCCCCCAACCGGGCTCTTGGCCTGCCTCCGCTTGTTGCCGGCGGGGGCATCCCCTGCTCGACAATCCGCCCGGATGATACATCAAATTTGCACCCGCATTTGCAGCGAGCTTTTGTACCAGCCGAAAGACCGCTGACATCATACTTCCTTCCACATTCCGGACAGCTTACAGTTGACGTCTTATCTGACATATAATTCCCTCCGCCTTAGTGTGTCATAACATACGTAATAATATTCATCCCTAACTGCTGGGCATAGATTGATTCATAGCCCCTTATTAACGGGTAGTAGGCATCCAGCCAGCCGGCTTCAAGGTCGTAGGGACTGTAAAGGACCCTCAGGTCGCCATCGATTGTCACTCCCAGCACGTAGGGTTGATTTTTGAGTTCAGGTTTATTCTTTACCACCACAGGCGAATACCTCACCTCTTTGATTGTCAGAAGACTGTTGTAGAGATGATGATTCGCCGCAATAGGCTCCAGCTCCGCCTCAGGCAAAATCTTTGCCAGCTCCCGCCGCACCGCCCTGTCAAAGGTGCTCAAGCCCATACCATTGTTTATCAAAAGCACACCTCCAAACTGAAGGTAGCGCCGCAAAGCAGTTATAGCCTCGGAAGAAAACGAGAAATCGTCCAAACCCGTCAGGTACAGAAACGGATACGAGGATAGGTCATCTTCTTGCGGGTCAACCGCCACGCGCTTCAGATTTACACGAACAGCAGTATGCTGCCGCAGCTTCATAAGCAGTGCCGTCGCTCCTCCGGGATGCACATTCCACGCCCCTTCGTGCTTGAGCTGGGCAAAGACAAATTCATCGGTAGGGCTTTTCTGGTCAGCCTGACCGAAAACCTCCGGCTGACCCTCCAAAAGTCCAACCTCCGCATAGCCTACAACGTATGCCGCTAAGTTCAGCCCGAGCTGATTGGCGCTTTTTACATCGTAATAAACCGCCTTCGGCAGCTTCCCAAGTCTTGTTACGTCACGATTCCATCCACAGCCCAACCCATATTTCGAAACCAGCACACCGATCCTGCTGCCAACATAGATACCTTCCATAAACGGTTTATTTGTGCCCCGTTTTTTGGGATAAGCTACCTTCTCCACATCCGCCAACATGTGATAGAGCGGATGGTCAGCCGGTATCACACGAAACCGACATTCCGGAAAGGCCTCGAGGAAAACCTTCTTCGCCGATTCATAAAAGTAGGGCGAGCCAGCAATCGAATCGCAGATAACCATACCTCCGTCTAATACGTATTCACGCAGTGCCTGGATATGCGTCTGGCTAAGCCTCAGTGTCCGCACACCGCTGAATAGTAACGTCGGCAGCTTTTTCGGGTCGAAGTGAAAATCATTAAGATTGACATTCTGCCAGTGATATTTCAAATCCATCGACCGGCCGTTACCCACGAACCTTTCCATATCCGTAGGGCACAAATTCCAGTCGGCTATCTCCATCTTATCCCCGCCGGAATCCACAAAAGAGGCCGATTCTCCCCATATTACCTTGCCTATGAGGTAATCCGGCTGTGGCGGCTTCTTACGTTCGGTACGCCGCAAAGGTGTTGCCGGCAAAGGCAGCGGCGGCAGCGCTTCGGCTGCGCTCATGTGCCTGCGAGGGGCCTTGGGTTTTGTCTTGTTGCCTAAATAGGTGAACCAGTCGTTTTCTTTGCCCTGCGCCGGCACACACACCGCAAATATACAAACAATTAGCAGAAGTCCCCTAAGCCACGATTTGTCCTTGGGACTCCTTACGGAGAAACTAAATGCGGATACGCACGCTTCCCCCTGTTGGAAGGGGTCTTCGACTGAAAGGCGTGACCCAAAGACATCGATTGCTTTTTCTGTCTTCATCGCATTTGCCCTCGCCACAAAACTAAAAAGTGTAAAGTGCCTAAAGTGACACTTACGTGTCATCCTGAGGCAAAGCCGAAGAGCCTGCCCTGAGCTTGCCGAAGGGATCTGGCCAACGAAAAAGAGATTCTTCGCTTCGCTCAGAATGACAGCTTTGCTGTCACTTTAGTTCACTTTAGGCACTTTAGCTCACTTTAGTCACTTTTATTTTCTGCCTATTGATACACCCTCCCTGATTAAAATAACCCACACTATTATAAACAATTTTCAACGAAAATTCAACGCATATATGTAATAATCTGATGAAAATCAAAACTTGGATATTAGCATAGTATTACTAAAAGAGTGCCTTAAGTTCAAAGTTCTTATAACTTTAGCTCACTTTAGGCACTGAACCGACGCCGATAATAACTTCGCGTAAGAATTTCACTGGCTGTTTGATATTTAATGACCGATATCGAATTCTTTAATTGCGTTTTTTGAACTGTTTTGTTATCATTTTTTTAATGATCCAGACCTGTTTATGAAAATGGAATAAGGGGAAAAACATGAAATCACTAAATCGTCGAGAGTTTATGAAAGGTTCAATAAGTGCAGCTACAACGTTCACTGTCTTATCTCAGGCCAAAAGTATGGCAGCCAACAACAAAGTTGTTTTGGGGATAATGGGCGTTGGCGGTCGGGGACGAGCACTTTTGACAAGTCTCGTAAAAAGAACTGACATTAAGCTCAAATACATTTGCGACGCGGACACCCGAAGCTATGGGCCTGCGGCAGAGATTGTGCTTGAGGGCCATGACTACAAGCCCAAATTTGTGCAGGATTTTCGAAGAATGCTTGACGACCCGGAAATCGACGCAATCGTTATCGCCACTTCCGACCGCTGGCACGCCCTGGCTACAATAATGGCTTGCCAGGCCGGAAAAGACGTCTTTGTGGAAAAACCTTTGTCGCTGAGCATCTGGGACGGCAGAAAGATGGTTGAAGCGGCCCGTAAATACAATAGGGTTGTTCAGGTCGGTACGCAAAGTCGCAGTGCCCCCTACACCGACAAGGCCCGCGAGTACATCCGCAGCGGCAAATTAGGGGATATTCGTCTGGCTCGCGTATTCCTTATGCAGGAATCCGGGCCTATCCGTGTAGCAGGCGTCCAGCCTGTCCCGGAAGGTTTGGATTATGACTTGTGGTGCGGCCCTTCGCCTATGCTGCCCTATCGCCCGGGCAGATGGTTCTGGAGATTTTGGGATTTCTATGTCGGCTATATCATGGCCGATATCGTTCATCAGGTTGACTTGGCTCGATACCTGATTAGCAAAGAATATCCGGATACTGTATGCAATGCGGGCGGGGTTTACCACTTCGACGACGGCAGAGAACAGCCGGATACTCAATTCACAACATTTGAGTTCGACAAAATCACCATGCTCTTCGAAGCGTCCCTCTGGTCACCTTACATGCATAGAATTGTTCACCTACAAGACAAAACAAAGTTCCCCGATTGGCCCTTCAGCGCTACTAAAGTGGAAATATGCGGAACTAAAGGTTTTATGTGCTTTGGCAGACACGGCGGCGGATGGCAGGTCTTCGAAGCCGAGCCAAGTGTTCGCCAAAGTAAAGCGGTCGTCTCAGAGGCGGCCGTGTTAAAATTTGGCAGTATAATTGATGAGCATTTTGAGGATTTCATAAGCTGCATCCGGACTCGAAAGAAACCCAAAGCCGACATCGAAGAAGCACACCTCTCAATGCTGTTATGTCATTTGGCCAATATCTCATATCGGGTTGGAAACCGAAAACTTAAATTTAATGGCTCAACTGAGAGTTTCGTGAACGACACCGAAGCCAACAAATACTTAAAAGCCAATTATAGAAAACCCTGGGTCGTACCCGAGAAAGTATAGAGGCAAAAAATCAGGGCACCTTTTTTGATGCACCCCTGTTGATTTGACAAAGTCACGCCGGGATGGTATCATATCGTCTGATTCCATAATTGCCTTACGAAAAGCTCAGGATTCATAGGAGGAGTATCTCTTTACTCCTGTGATTGTAGGAGAATAAAAATGGAACGGTGGAGAACAAACCAAAAACAGTCGATTCGGGTGCTTGTGGTAGTTGTTTTATGGTGTGTATTCTTATGCCACAGCACCAGCGTATGGTCCAGGGACAAAGGTAATAAAGTTAGCAGGAATGCCTCATCAGGAACAAAAGCAAAAGGCATTATCAAAATAGCCACCATTGGACCTCGACCATTAAATGTAGATGTCAATACTGAACCGCAAAAAGTAGTGGACAAGATGATTGCCCACTGGAGAAGCCGATTTGCCCAGGTTTTGCCTGACCGACCCGATTTAATCGTGGTTCCGGAAGCCTGTGACCGACCGGCTGGATTCGGCCTCGACAAGCGTCTGGAATACTATCGAGTGCGCAAGGACCAGATACAGAAATTCTTCGCCCAGGTTGCCAGAGAAAATAACTGCTATATCGTCTATTCGGCAGCCAGAGAAATGGAGGACGGCACCTGGCGCAATTCCAGCATAATGCTCGACCGAACGGGTAAAGTCGCGGGCATCTATAATAAGAACCACGTCGTCATTGAAGAGACCACCAAAGCAGGTATTCTTTGCGGCAGAGATGCGCCCATCATCAATTGTGATTTTGGCAGGGTCGCGTTTGCGATATGCTTTGATTTGAACTTCGATGAGCTGCGATTGAAATACGTCAAGGCCAAACCGGATTTGCTGATTTTCTCATCAATGTATCACGGAGGCCTGATGCAGGCATATTGGGCCTATTCCTGTCGCTGCCATTTTGTCGGTGCTATTGCCGGCAGAGCTACACCCTCTGAAATTTACAATCCTTTAGGCCGGGTTATCGCCTCCAATACCAATTACTTTGACTATGTGGTAGCCGAGGTCAACCTGGACTGTCGCCTTGTCCATTTGGATTATAACTGGGGTCGTCTCAAAGCCCTCAAGGCCAAATACGGGCCGAAAGTCAAGATTACCGACCCCGGCCGCCTCGGCTGCGTATTAGTCGCCAGCGAACATGAAACTATCAGCGCCGATGAGATGATTAAAAAATTCGAAATTGAGTTACTGGATGATTATATGGCAAGGGCATTGGCCCACCGGCATACGCCGGGAAATATGGAATAAGGAGAAAAATATGAAATCATTAAATCGTCGAGAATTTATGAAAGGTTCCATCGCCTCCGCCGCCACCTTAACGGTATTCTCCCAAGGCAAGGCATACGGAGCCAATGAGAGAGTGATTATGGGCGTGATGGGGCTGGGTGGTCGAGGAACATATCTGGCCGAGAAATTCGCACAGCGACCGGATGTAGAGATCGCCTATCTCTCTGACACAAATACCAGGCGTTTCGCCCGGGCACGGGAGGCGGTGGAAGAAGCTCAGGGCAAAAGAACAAAACCCGTGCAGGACTTCCGAAAAATCCTTGATGACCGCAACGTCGATGTCCTTATCAATGCCACCCCTGACCACTGGCACGGGCTGGGAACTATTATGGCCTGCCAGGCCGGCAAGGATGTCTTTGTGGAAAAACCTCTTTCCCACAACATCTGGGAAGGAAGAAAGATGGTCGAGGCCGCCCGCAAGTACAAGAGGGTCGTTCAGGTAGGTATGCAATCACGCAGCGCTGCTTACGCTAAGAAGGCCAAGGAATATATTAACTCCGGCAAATTAGGTGATATTTACATTGTCCGCGTTTTCAACATGATGCGCCATGCCATGCAGAAAGACACTCCCAATCGGCCGGTCCCTGAGGGATTTGATTATGACATGTGGTGCGGCCCTGCCCCGAAACTACCTTATAATCCGAGTCGTCGCTGGCTTAACCAGTGGGAATACAGTTGTGGGCCCATTCCCGGTGACGCGATTCACCAGCTGGACATTGCCCGGTATCTGCTGGACGACATACCATATCCGAAAACGGTCTCTCACGCCGGGGGTGTGAACGCTCTTCGAGACGGCAGGGAAACCCCCGATACCCAGTTAGCCACATTTGAATATGGCCGACTAACTTTATTGCTCGAAGCGGCGCTGTGGACACCTTATATGAAAAAGACACCCGGCGATGTCCGGGATTCGGACCGGTTTCCAAACTGGCCTTTCAGCAGCACGAAGATTGAAATCTCAGGGACCAAAGGCTTCATGCACTTTAGCCGGCATGGTGGCGGCTGGCAGGCCTTTGATGCTAATGGCGAACTGACACGTTCCGAATATGGGCGCCAGGGCGACAAAGAGCACCAGGACAACTTCATTGATTGTATTCGTACCCGAAAAAAACCCAATGCAGATGTGGAAATAGGACACCAATCCGTGCTACTGTGCCACATGGCTAATATCTCTTATCGCCTCGGCAATCAAAAACTTGAATTTGACCCCAAGACCGAATCATTTACGAACTGCGAACAGGCCAATAAATATTTGAAACGCAAGTACCGTAAACCCTGGGTGGTCCCGGATCAAGTATGAGCAGGGAAAGAAGTGATGTTACAAAGATTTGTACTGTCGATAGGCATCGTTGCAGTATGCTGCAATTGCTCCTATTCCAAATGGCTGAAAATCTCAAATATACAGGTAAGACAGGAAACTACAGAATTGGGCGGCCCCAAAACAATTATCGAGTACGATATTGATGACCCGAACATTTCACCCGCAACTCCTGCTTATGTCTTTGTCCGCTACAGCAAAGACGAAACAAACTGGCAACTCATTGCAACAGATTGTCTCCAGGGCAACGGCTTTGATATCGTTGACAAACCAGGCCATAAGAAAATTATCTGGTGGGGAACGGACCA
>JAIVYN010000047.1:0-17635 GCA_048635425.1 Candidatus Aegiribacteria sp. | reverse complement strand
AAAAAACAAACCCAATTCAAACCCAATCAAACCCAATCTCCGAAAAGCCAAAATGAATGTAAACTTAACTTTAACAAAGGATTACAGAAAAAAAGATGATTTTATAGTCCGAATAAACAAACCCAATCTCCAAAATGCCAAAAATGAACGTAAACTTATATGTTATAGAGGATTATGAGAATGAAAACGCCCTCAAGCCCAAAAAAACAAACCCAATTCAAACCCGATTCACTGAACAATTGAGCAATGGCAGATACGATAAATCCGGTAAAAATATTCACTCGTCGCGATCCGTTGCGAACGCAACGCGGCGAATAGAATCAATCTTGTGGTTGGGCTTTCTGTGCTGAGTCATTTCTGAAACCGTCGCTTCGTGCCAGCACTTTAACCTCTTTTTTGTACCACCTGACCACAATTAATCCCCCTATGACAGCCGACAGGCAGCAGATACCTGCCTTGTCAAATTTCAACAGTATTGAATAGCCGATAGCGAGGGAGATACCGTAACAGAGCATGATTCCGCCCATGACATCAATTATTGTAGATAGAGACAATGCCTTGCCTGGCAGCTCCCGGATGTCACTGCTAAGAATCCTCCAGAAGCCGCCTGGCCGGACCTTGCGATAGAACTCTTCGAGTTTTTCTTTCGAGACAGCAGGCGTGAGGAATGTTACTATTATGCTGACCGGCACGACGATACCTGTCAAGACAGCTATCTTGATTTCAAAGGGCATCTCAGGCCAGGGGTATCTGAATAGCACAACGCTTTCGGGAATGAACGGGTTGGCAAACGCAAATACCAAGCCGAGAGAAAGTGCTGTGATCTCCGTATAAGCGTTTATTCGCCACCAGAACCAGCGGACAACACGGATCATGCCACCTCCAACCATAGTGAAAGCAAAAAACTCCCACGCCGCTGAAACCGTAAGTTTTCGCCAGGCAATATACAAAGCAACGCCAACACCTGCGGCCATCATAAGGACAACAACGATCCTGGTTACAATCATATAATGTCGCTGCGTCGCATCTTTCTTTATGAAACGCTGGTACACGTCTATCATTATGTAAGATGCTCCCCAGTTAAGATGCGTATCGACCGTTGACATGAAGGCGGCGAGAAAGGCTGTAACGAGCAGACCCTTAAGGCCGTAACCCAGATATTCTTTCATTACCAGAGGGTATGCGTCTGTGTCATTGTAACGTTCAGTCAGTGTCGGGAAAAGCACGATAGATACAAGGGCTACAACTACCCACATCCAGGGTCGGCAGCACTGAAAGACCGCGTAGAATATCGTTGCCAGAACCGAATCGCGTTCATTCTTGCAGGCACTCATACGCTGCATATTATAGCCGTTGGCATCGGCCCACCACAGTACGAAGATGTATATCAGCAGCTTTACCAGGTCGAGATCGAAGCTTTTGAAATCGGGAAAAATGGAAAGCGTTCTTGGGCCGTAACCTTCGGTGGCGGCGATCGTATCTAATACATGGCCAAGTCCTCCGACCTTCACCACTGCGATAATAGCAAGAGCTATCATGCTGAAAGTTGCGATAAAGAACTGAACAAAGTCGGTTATGACTACCCCATAGAAACCAGAAAATGTAGCATAGACCATCGCTACAAGCATGCAGGCCCCGATAGCCCACCACTTAGGTATATCTGTCATGGTCGTAATAATCCTGCTCATGGCAAATGTTACCCAACCGATAATGAGCAGGTTCTGTACGATGCCGGCGTAAAACGCTCTGAATCCGCGCATAAATGCCGCAGACTTGCCCTCATAGCGTAATTCGTAGAACTGAGCGTCAGTGATGATAGCCGCACGCCGCCAGAGCCGTGAAAAGAGAAATATGCCAACAATAAGCGTCAGCACGGCGACAAACACCCACCAGATTCGTTGAAGTCCGTCCGTGCGTGTTATTTCTGTCACTACCAGCGGCGTATCCGATGCGAAACTGGTAGCGACCATCGAGACGGCAATCATCCACCACGGAAAGGACCTGCCGCCGAGGAAATAATTCTCAGAACTTTGCGAGGCCCTTTTGGAAAAGTAAATCCCCGTGCCGAGGGCAAAAAGCATGTAGGCAGCCATGATCGCATAGTCAAGAAATCCTAAACGTTCCATCCCTGATTACCATCCAATCTGCTTAGCTCTATCTATTTTGCATTTTCAAGTGTCTCACGGAGACATCTTTTTCTGACTGTCCCCACCTCTATGAAACCACCGGAAATGATAACATAATGAATAAGAGTTGGCCAAGATGAACATCTGGGTTTGCGTTATTTTTGCGTCATTCGCCGATGCTTAACTACCTGTGCACTCGAAAAAACTCATCCAATGGATATAGGAAGTCGGAATCGGTGAAATCTAAGAATTGCTGGTCAGGCCAAGAGGGCAAGCGGAGTCCTGTACAATAAGCTGGAGAATCGGCAGACAATCTTAATATGACTATCAGATTTAATGTCCCATTCGTGGAATGGGAGAAAATCCCTCGCCTTCAGGTGAAGAATTCAATATTATAAACTCGAAATTCGAAATCCGAAACAAACCTATCCTGAGTAGAGTCGAAGGATTCAATGGCCGATTTTAAAAAGAATATCTGTTAAAAATAGCTGTTACCCAAAAGTTATGCACTGAATCAAAAAATAATCAATATCCAATAGACAATTAAAAAAGGGCCTATACCGAATCATTCGATATAAGCCCTTAATTGATGTAAACTTGCTATATCAACAACGCAACTCTAATTGCCTACTAAATCTCACGGCTTACTGTGCCGGTTCCGGCGGCGGTGGATACAGCCGAACATCATCAAAGTACATCGTACCTGAACCACCGGCTACCGGATTGTTCTTATTACCGAGACCAAGGGCAATCGTATTGACATTGGCCAGGTTTACGCCCTGGTCGGCAAACGCTTGCAAATCGATATTCCATTCCGTCCAGGTGGTTATCTGTGCTGCATCAGGATTATTATGAGAGACCACCGCGGTGCCATTGAGAGCAACATACACCGTCTCGGCAGCATTATCCGAATTGCCTCTGAACCAAATCGATAAAGTGCTAACACCATTCTCGGTCCAGTCACGCGGATAAGTCAATGTCTTCTCCACCTCTGAATACATTAAGACGCTGTTATCGTAGAATACAGGCATCGATTGGCTGCCTCCGTGAACGATAGTCTCCTCCGTATAAGAAGCAGTGCTTTCGTCACCTACAGCAGAGCCTGTTCCGTTACCGGGATAGGCCGGTTCATTATCATGCGCGGCATAACCAAGCCCATCTTTCCACGACCACCATATCTCGTTGTTGCCAATGTCGTAGTCCTCAAAATCGTCCACGACAAGGAAGTTGGCTGTTGTAAAGCTCCAGACAAGTCCTGTCCACGGACTGTCGGCGTTGGCATTATTTACTTCGTCAACACGCCAATAGTAGGTGACATCCCACTGGAGTTTTCCGGGGTCATAGTTCTCAGAGCCAAGGTTCATAGTGCCTTTGTACTCGGGCGAACCGGCGTCGGCATTGCGCACAGCCTCTTTATCTGTGCCCAAATAGACCTCATGCGAAGCAGCATGGTCACCGGGTAACCAGTTAAGAATCTGTGTCTGCTTTACATCCACAGCGCCATTAGACGGATTCAAGCTCCCGACGGCGCCCGGAGTCGTAAAGCCCCAGACATCGCCTTTATATGTCTCGACCGCATCAAACTCATCGACTCGCCAGTAGTAAACCTTCTCTAATTTAAGGGTGCCGGGGGTATATGTTGTAGCCCCCTGAGGAAGACCACCGGTTGCATTGTTCACTTCGTCAAAATTGTCGCCAAAGTAAACGGTGTGCAATTTTGCCCCGAAACCTCCCGTCCAGCTAAGCTCAACATCCGGGTCTATAAACTCGGCACCATCAGCCGGGATTGGGTAATAGGCGGTCTTGGGTGGAACCATAAAGCTCCAGACAGGGCCTTTCCACGGACTGTTCGGCTCGGTGTCATTGACCTCATCGATTCGCCAGTAGTAGGTCGTGCCCGGAACAAGACCATCCGGAAAAGGAAATCCCGGAAAGCCGACAACAAAAAATGTATCGGTCTGGTTACCCTGATATGTCTCGGCGGTGCCGTCGTTCACAGCGTTGAAGTTATCACCGAAGTACACATCGTGCGAGACCGCGCTATCCCCCGGGTACCAGCCAAGATTCGCCCACGTTTCGGCATGTAGGGCACCATCGGCCGGAGCGGGGCCAAAGGCAAACGGTGAGCCTATACCTTGCATAAGTTTTTTAACCTCGGCCTGCGATAGTGCCCGCTTGAACATGCAGAAATCGTCCATAAGCCCCGTGAAAGCTCTTGCGTCATCAATATCGTATCCAACGCGGGCACCGCTGCCCCAATCTCCGGCAATATCCGCAGCGTTTGATATGTTTTCCTCTCGGACCGCTTCCCCATTGATATACAGGATTGCCTTGCCGGTTGCTTTGTCGTATGTGCCTGCAAAATGAAGCCATTCATCCCACGTTACAGAACCTGCACGTATGTCGAAGATTGTTGTCCCGCCGTAAGAGCGGAGCAGCCATCTAAAATTGCCTTCACTGCGGAGCTCGGGATGAATAAGCCAGGTTCCGTCAGATGCTCTGGCATTGAATAAAGTCTGATGATCGCCTGTATTCTCACATTTTACCCAGGCGGCGAGCGTCATACCGGATGTTGGAATATCTTCGGCAGGGAAATTAGGGCCATCCATATCGATGTAACTGTGGTTTGCTGGTCCACGCGTGCCATCGAATTTGGCAGCTCTATTGTACTTGCCAGCGGGCTCTGCTGTGATGTCGCCATCGACAGTACCGTCATGGCCGTTGCCGGATTGGTCCACGATAATTTCACCAACATCGTCAAAAGAATAGTATATGACCAGAGACGGATCGTCGGTAAGACCAGCTAAGGCATTACTATTCAGAGCCGCCAGCAGAACGAAACAAACTAAATAAATCATTTTTTTAGACATAATAATCCTCCTTCAAAAAAAATCTTTACAATTTACGCTTTGGCCACACACCAAAACACTTGTTGTCTTCAAAATATGAATTGTTAGTCGAAATGCACAAATTTTAATCACGAAGCACAAAGTTTCTACTATAACTCCTCCTCTATTCAAAAAACTACAAGAATTACGCCTGCTGTATGACCTCAAAACTGCAGATGCCCGACTGAGCAGGAACAAGCTTCACTAATGTTATCTATACCAAATTATCCACCTTCCCGTCAAGGAAAATCTCTTGATAAATACGGGTAAGCACATTTCTTACGGTCCTTATGGCACACCGTATATTTGTTATGAAGACCTCATATCTATTAGAACTTCTTGGACCAACCCCGCCAGCCAATCAGAGCGCACTGAGCCGCGTACAGACGCCCCCAAAAAGGCCCCATTTTCGTCAGTTTGTGAATACGACCTTCCTACAACCAGAAGGCCCGTTATCTGCCAACTCGAAAAAAGTCCCATTTCATAAAGTATGTAATACCAGTGCTTTATAAAGAACCCAAAAATTGGTAACGTTTTCAAAATCCGAATTACGAAAATTCAAAACAGTGTCTCATCCGTTAAGGTATTTTTGTTTTGAGAATTTGTATTTTGAACATTCGATATTGTTTCGAATTTCGGATTTCGTGCTTCGGATTTTCTTGGCTTTATTGGGCTTACAGCCCGTCTTACAAGCTACCACCTTCAGGCGGTAGTAGTTTAATAACTTCCGTTATCAATGTCCGCCGCCATGCATCATGTCCACAGCATGGGGCAAGACGTTCAAAATTATCTCCAATGATTCTTTAACGCCTTTGGGACTTCCCGGCAAATTGATAACAATCGTCCTGTTGCAAATTCCCGCTATACCTCGTGAAAGAATGGCATTTTTGGTCTTTTTAAGACCTTCAGCCCTCATAATTTCGCCAAGACCAGGAATTATTCTCTCACACACGGAGGCAGTAGCCTCCGGCGTAACATCGCGAGGTCCCAGCCCTGTCCCGCCGGTAGTAAACACTACGTCAATGTCTGCTTTATCTGAAAATTGATTTAGTTCATTGACTATTTTCTCGTGGTCATCAGCTACAATTTTCTTCCGGCATATCTCAAAGCTGTCTTCGGGCAGCATATCTTTGATGGTTTGTCCGCTTATATCCTCTCGTTCCCCCTGCGAGCAACTGTCGCTGACCGTCAATATAGCTACTCTAATCATTATTAGCAATGACCTCTATAACGTCGCCGACATTGATTTGGCCGGATTTGGTTACCTTCGCAAAGACACCCTCTCGCGGCATAATGCAATCGCCCACCTGCTCTAAGATTTCACATCGACTATGGCATTTCTTCCCAAACTGTGTAATTTCAAGCTCGACACTTTCACCGAGCTTGAGTTTACTGCCAACGGACAACTCGAGCAGCTCAATACCTTCTGTTGTGATATTCTCGGCAAAATTACCCGGCGAGACATTCGCACCCTTTGCAATCATTTTATCTATAGATTCGACGGCCAGTAAACTTACTTGTCTGTGCCATTTACCTGCATGAGCATCTCCAACAACGCCAAAGTCAGCTTTAAGCTCGGCTATGGGCATATTAACTTTTTGTGTACCTTTTTCTTTCGAAACCGATATCGCTTTAATCGTGCCTTCTATAATCGCCACTTTTTCCACCTGTTTTTTCGAGCAGCTTAACTTCGGTAATTGTCATTGCCTTGCCGGTGTATTTGAGCATATCATAAATGGTAAGACAAGCTGCGGCTGCCCCTGTAAGGGCCTCCATTTCAACACCAGTTTTGCCTGAGGATTTGACAGTTACACTTACGGTAACCGACCTGTCCTCCACATTCATAGTAAAATCAACATCCACAGCTTCAATCAACAGCACGTGACACATCGGGATTATTGCCGGTGTTGATTTTACCGCAGTGATGGCCGCTATTTTTGCTGTCGCAAGTACATCGCCCTTGATACAAGTGCCTTGCCTGATGGTTTGAAAAGCTTCCTCGCCAAGAAGAATAGAACCGCTTGCCTTTGCAGTCCTCATTGTAATATCTTTATCGCTTACATCTATCATACCACCATTATTTGCCACAGTTCTCAACCTCCGACTTTGCACATGGAAAATCCTTCTTTAAGCGAGTTCAGTTTTGTATAGTTACTCTTTTCGCTAATTATCCTTTTCAGCAAATCTCGCATCTGCCGGTCACTTGCCTGGCCCCGGATTAGTCTTTTAAGGTCGTAGGTATGAGCCGAATACAAACATGGCTTAATTTTTCCATCGCTGGTCAACCGAAGCCGATTGCACGAGCGGCAAAACATAGAAGAGCGACCGCTTATAAAACCTACAGCTCCGGCTGAATCTCTAAACTTGAAGTTCAAAGCAGGACCGGGGCTGTGCTCCATAACGACGTTAAAAAGTGGTCCATATTTACGCTCGATAATAAAACGAACATCTCTGTTGGGTAAATAATCACTTGCCGAATTCGTATATTTGCCGGTTGGGCAGTACTCTATGAACCTGACAGTGACCGGTAAATGAACGCTCATTGCTGCAAGTGCCAAGATCTGCTCTTCGCTATCGTTAAGGCTTTTTATTATAACGCTGTTAATCTTAACGGGCTCCAGACCAGCTTCTATTGCTTTGTGAATACCTTTGGTTACTTTCGGCAGCAGGTCAAACCCCGTAATTTGTTTGTAACTTTCTCTTTTTGCCGAATCCACGCTAATATTAATCCGCTGTAAGCCTGCGGCTTTGAGTTGAGCGGCCAGAGGTTCAAGAAGCACGCCGTTCGTTGTGAGCGCCAGGTCATCAATGTTCGGTATCGTCGCGAGTTTGTCAACTAACCGGACAATATCTTTTCTAACTAACGGCTCACCACCTGTAAGACGAAACTTGTTTATACCGCATTCTGCAAATAATCTGGTGATACGTTCGATCTCCCCGAATCGCAAAATCTCCCTGGGCTCAATACATCCGCAATCACCCAGAGGATTACAGTAAATACACCTGAGATTGCATCTGTCAGTAACAGAAATTCTAAGATAATCAACGCTCATCACTTACAAGACCTAAAGACTATTTTTAGTTCAAATCAACCTGACCGGGACAATCGTTCCCTTTTCGATTTCCGCGACACCAACGCCAATACTGATCAGCCCGTCCGCGATGCAGAGCGCGTTAATGTGGGCCGAACCGTGATATTCAACAGGTTTCAATGTACCGGTATCTGTAATCACAACAGGAATCCAGCTTTGCCGTTCTGTATCCTGTCTGATAATGGATTCACCCAGCGGCATCTTAATGTTAGGAGGTGCATAGGCATAGCCCATCAGTTTGTAAAGAAAAGGCTTAACCAAAAGCTCGAACTGCACAAATGTCGATACCGGATTGCCGGGTAATCCAAAGCAATAGACCTTTTCTGATACACCAAAGACCGTGGGCTTTCCGGGCTTGACGGCGACCTTTTCGAACAATAGGTCGATATTGTTTCGCTTGAATATTCCCGGCACGAGGTCGAATTCTCCTACCGAAACGCCGCCGGAGACGATGACCACATCGCTCTGGTCCACGGCTTTTTTGAACATCTTGTCAATGGCGTCGTTCGTATCTTTGGCGATGCCGTAATTTTTCGCGACTGCACCCATGCTTTCAATCTGTGCAACAAGCTGGAAAGCGTTGCTGTTTCTTATCTGCGACGGCCCCGGCTTGGACGCCGGCTGAACCAATTCGTCACCCGTTGCAAAAACTGCGACCCTTGGCCTTTTCGAAACCGCCGGCTGTGTACAACCAACCGTAGCGAGAACCGCAATATGCTGCGGCCTGATACGGCTGCCTTTGTGTAGAACAACCTCGTCGGCTTTGATGTCTTCACTTTTTAGGCAAATGTGGTCGGGTGTATTTTCACCGATAAAGCGAACGGTACTTGCTGTCGGATTTTCCGTAAACTCAACCATTATGACGCAATCGGCACCTTGCGGCACTGCGGCACCTGTCATAATCTTGGAGCACTGGTTTGGCTCGATTGCCATTCGAGGGAGTGTCCCTGCCTGAATCGTTTCGATTATAGTAAGCTCATTGGCAAGGTCTTTTCGGCGACAGGCGTAACCGTCCCGAGTTGCTTTGTCGAAAGGCGGCATGTCAATATCCGATTTGACATCCTCAGCTAATATCCGGTTTAACGCACGAGTAATATCAACACGCTCACTACCGAGCCGCCGAGCCGAATCCAAAACGGTTTTAAGAGCTTTCTCAAATGGCAACATCGTTTTTCTCTTTGGCAAAATTCCAAAAGTCGTTCATCCCGTCCCGTCTTCCACGGGCGGGATTCAATAAGCTTCTTATAGATATTATTATACATATCTTCCCGAAGTGCCTAAAGTTTGAATTGCCTAAAGTGCCTAAAATTCAGTAAACTCAATTCTTGCAGCTTTAGCTCACTTTAGGCACTTTATTTCACTTTAGGCACTTTTATTAGTGCAACAAATATCTACCGGGGCAAGCCGGGTCAGTTGGCCGAACATTTTCGATAGCGCTTTTTTAAAACCAATATCATATTCTGTACTCATTTGTTACCGATCTTCAAGTTGCAAGTGAAGTTTTGCAAAATTGAGGTTAGGCATATATTATTTAAGAAAATCAGTTCATTCTTCGTAGTAGCTATGCTACGGAGAATGGAGTTTTTCGATTTTCTTAAATAATTAGCTAACTTTCTTTTAGGCAAGAGATTGTTGTTTGAAAAGAAAAAATCAAAAAACAATTTTTTCTTTTCAAAGTATGCCTAACCTCGATTTTGCAAAAGTCTTGCTGTAAGTGTATGTCATCAGCAGAAATTAAGCAAATATGAAAAATCCGGGCAGCTTACGCCCTTTTGCTTTTCACCTTCTATTTTGATTCGAAGGTTGCCAGGAAGATCGAAGTGGTCTCGGGAAAAAACTACCAAAAAAGGACAAAACCGTGACAAAACGGTAACAAAACGGTAACATTTGGTCGGCATAATTGCTCATGAAATGAAATACAAATGATTATTATAAAAATCCCGGAGGTATGGTATGTCTCAGAAACTTGTACTTGTACTGGCCCTGATATTGGCCGCGTTTATGTTGCAGACCACGACGGCGGGGCAAACCCTGCCCCCGGCAATCCAATGGATTCCGCAAGATGCGGTGATTGTGCTGGAACTGTCCGAGCCCAGAGCGCTGCTCGAAGTATTCACCAACGACAAAGCGACCGCGGCTATCACGGCGTTGCCGCTCTACCAAGAGCAGGCTTCGAAACCTCAGTTCAAAGAGTTCCTCAATATAATCAATTTTATAGAGATCACGTTAGATACAGATTGGCGAACCGGCCTGGCGAAACTAACCGGCGGCGGCATAACCTTTGCCGTATGTCCGGAGGACACGGTATTGTTGATCATCGACGCTGAAGATGAGCACATGCTGGAACGACTTCACGAGTTTTTCCTTAACATTGCTCGAGCCGAGGCCGAGAAAAAGGGTCAATCCAATCAAGTGGCATCCACGGAGTACGATGGTGTCACGGCGTGGACGTTCAACGGAGAAGAAGCGCACGCGATCATCGGCAAACGGCTGGTCTTTGCCAACCGTTCAGAGGGGCTCAAAGCCGTTTTGAAACTTCGCGCCGAGGCCGAAGGTGCAAGTTTGGTGTCGAACCCCACCTACCAGGCTGCGAAGCGGGTAGCGGGGCCTGATGTCATCGCCACAGTCTTTACGAACCTCAAGCCCTTGATGCAGCTTCCAAAAGTTGCTCAGCTTCTCGAGCAACAGCGCAACAGTCCTCTGGCGGCACTGTCTTTCGCAGGAATCGTTGAAGCAGTACGCGATTCCAATTGGCTGGCATTGGGACTGCACGTCGAGGAGAGTACACTGGTTCTCCGGGCATCGGTAGACGGCAAGACGGTGGCTCCGACAAGTTCCGCCGCCTTTGCCTTGCCAAACAAATCTGGTGAGGGCGTTTTGCCAAACGTGTCGGTACCGCGTCGAATTGCCGCGTTAAGTCTGTATCGTGACCTGCATCAATTCTACGCTGCGAAGGACGACCTCTTCCCCGACCGAACATCCGGGTTGATCTTCTTCGAGAACATGATGGGCATCTTCTTCAGCGGGCGTGACCTGACCAGTGAGGTTCTGGCAGAAACCAGGCCTGAAATCCGCATTGTGATGGCCGAGCAGGAGTATGACCCCGCGATGGGCACGCCGCAGATTAAGCTCCCCGCCTTTGCCGCAATCCTGCGGCTTCGCCACCCGGAGCAGTTCAATAAAGTAGCTGAGGAAGCGTGGCAGAAGGCCGTGGGTCTCATAAACTTCACCCGCGGCCAGCAGGCGCTGCCCGGACTAATCATTGGCCGTCCCATCCAGGGAGAAACTCAGTTTACGGTGGCCGCCTTCTCCACCGCTGAGATCGAGGACAAAACGAAACTTGACCAGCGATTCAATTTCCGTCCGGCCTTAGCAATGCCGGGCGAATACCTAATCCTAAGTTCGACCGATGGTTTAGCCCGGGACCTCATCGATGCCCTGAGCCGAGAGACCGAACACACGGTCAAACCATTTGCCGAAACCCATAGCCTGGTGGAAATCGACGCAGCCCAGTTAGCCTCGATCCTGGAAGCAAACCGCGAAACACTGGTTCGTGGGGACATGGTCAAAAAGGGCAGCACACAAGAGGAAGCTGAAACCGGGATCGATATGCTCATTACCGTGGTGAAGTTTGTTGACCACGTCAAGCTGAGCATTGGCACACACGAGGCCCTAACCCAGGCGCGCCTGGAAATGAAGCTGAATTGGCAGTGACCTTGGATACGTCCTAACATTCAAATGCGAGCACGAACCGCGCGGTAAGCTGGACGGCAATACTGAAAGGGAATCTCTGATGGTTGCGCAAAACGAGAAAACGGCGAGCCATAATCAATCGAAGCGGGTTCACCCGGCGGTTGCCGAAAAGCTGAGCGATCCCGGCTGGGCCTGGGCTGCTTATCAACCGGACGCTCGACGGCCCTGGAATCTTACTCAAGCCGGGCACTTGTTCCGGCGCGCAGCTTTCGGCACCGGTTGGGACCAGCTCCAGCAGGCGCTCTCTGACGGGCCGCAACGGGCCGTTGACAAGCTGCTGCGGCCACAAGCTGACTTGGCAGTGTTCAACCGTGCGTACGACGGGTATGAGGCCTCGGCTGCCGGCTCGATCGACGGCCTGCGGGCATGGTGGCTGCGGCGGATTATTCAAACCCCGCATCCGTTACTGGAAAAGATGACACTGTTCTGGCACAGCCATTTCGCTACCAGCATTGTTAAGGTCAAAAATCCTGGACTGATGCTGCGGCACGTCCAGCTTCTTCGCAGTCAGGCCCTGAATTCGTTCCGGGACATGCTTCAAGCCATTTCGCGCGACCCAGCCGTCCTCATCTGCTTAGGGGCCGATGCAAACCGCAAAGCGCTGCCGAATGAGAGCTTCGTCCGGCCGCTCATGGAATTTTTCACACTCAGCCCCGGGCATTACACCCAGAAGGACGTCCGGGAAGCTGCCAGGGCCTTTACCGGCTGGTTTGCGCTCAGGGGCCGGCTTCGCTATATCCCTCGCGAACACGATGGAAATATCAAGGAGATCCTTGGTGAAAGCGGCAACTTCGCGGGCGACGATGTTGTACGGATAGTGCTTGAGCAGCCGGCCACGGCGCGGACGCTGGTCGGTAAGCTGTACCGCTGGCTGATTTGCGAAACCGAGGAACCCGATGCGACGCTGGTTGCTCCGCTGGTTGAATCCTTCGCAAAAGACTACGATATACTAAAACTCGCCGAGACGATGCTCCAGTCCAACTTATTCTTTTCCCCGGCGGCATATCGCCGGCGGATTAAATGCCCGGTAGAGTTCGCCCTGGGCATCGTAAAAGCTCTGGAAGGGGTGGTCTCCACAACGCAGCTTGGGCAGGACCTGGCTGGTCTCGGTCAGAATCTTTACCACCCACCCACGGTAAAAGGCTGGATCGGCGCAAGGCACTGGATTAATAGCGCTACACTTCTGGGGCGTCACAATCTGGCCCTGGCACTTCTGCAAGGCTCGGGGCCATACGCCGACAAACTCAATCCGTGGATCGTCGCCAAAAAGTATGGGTGCTCAACGCTCAAATCCGCCACGCGGTTCCTGCTTGATTTGTTCCTGCAGGGTGACCTCGATCCCGATGTTTATGAAACCGTACTGAAAACGGCGCAAGCGCCGGCTGGTATCGGCAGTGATGACTTAGAGGGGATGCTGCGTCGTTTTGCACATCTGGTAGTCACGCTTCCTGAGTTTCACCTGGCTTAAATTTGGGAGAAAACACAATGTCCTATACACGACGTGATTTTCTGAAAGCTACTTTAGGGGCCTCGACTCTGTTATCGTTCACCCCCGCTGCACCGAATTTCCTGGTTCGTTCACTGATGGCTGCCGCGCCACAAAGTGATGACCGCGACACAGTACTCGTAGTGGTTCAACTCTCCGGCGGGAACGACGGTCTGAATACGGTCGTTCCGTACGGGGATGATGAATACGCCCGAAACCGCACGACGCTGCGTCTGCCGACCAAAGACTTGCACAAGATTGACTCGATGGTGGGCTTCCATCCACGGATGGGAGCGTTTATGCGTTTGTACGAGCAGGGACACCTCAGTATCATCCGGGGCGTGGGCTACCCGAATTCAGACCGCTCTCATGAGAGCGCAATGCGGATATGGCATACCGCTGATCCCGACCAGCCCGGTCGCCAGACGGGTTGGCTGGGCCGGGCGGTCGATAGTATCTGGGACCCCAATAGTACGAACGCACCTGCCGTATTTGTCGGGCCGATTGCCCAGCCTTTTGGCCTGAACGCGGAGCGGGTGGTCGTTCCTTCTGTCCGGTCACCTGGAGACCTCGTAATCCAGGAAATGCCCGGCCGTCTAAAGCGCCAATCTCAATGGAAACGCGCAGCCGAACTTCCCCGTGCTGAACAGGACAATCCACTTACGCATTTCCTGCAGCGGTGCACGTTGAATGCCTACACCAACAGCCGGCGAATTGAGGCCGTGACCAAAACGGCAGCTAACACATTCGAATATCCGTCGTTCCAGCTTGCCGGAAGTCTGCGTACCGTTGCCCAGCTAATTCGGGCCGATATTGGTATCCGGATATTCTTCACGGAGCTCGGCGGTGGCGGAATCGGAGGCTTTGACAACCACGCTAATCAATTAGGCAACCATTGCGCCCTGCTGCACCATTTGTCTGAGTCGGTGGCGGCCTTTATTCACCATCTGAAGCGAGATAAGCTGTTGCATCGGGTCCTGCTTATGACCTTCTCGGAATTTGGCCGAACCGTTAAAGAAAATGGACGCCGCGGTACCGGACACGGCGCTGCTGCTCCGATATTCTTAGCTGGCGGTAAGCTCAAAGGTGGTCTCCTCGGAGCACATCCCAGTCTCACTGATCTGGACAACGGCGCCCTGAAATTTGCCATCGACTTCCGCCGGGTGTATGCAACCATGTTGGACCGGTGGCTTGGCTTCAAAAGCCGAACCGTACTCGACAGACAATTCGAACTGCTCGATATCTAATGACAAGTAGGACCGAGTTTTTCGCGGGGACAGCGGATTCACCATGCGGTAACCGAAGTATGTGAAGCTTAATCTTGAATTAATTGCAAGAATTCCTGCCTGACGTTATAATACATAGAGAGGACAGAGGACAGAAAACAGAGGACAGAACTGACTTCTGATTTCTGACTTCTGTGTCAGTATGAAGGAGTCGGCGATATGCGAAAAGTTACTTTACTCTTCCTTACAGTAATAATCATAGTGAGTGCGCCCGCTGTCGGCCGCTCACAGACTTATGATGTAGTGATAACGTCAGGCCGGATATACGATGGTTCCGGTGGGCCATCATATATTGCGGATGTCGGAATTAAAGATGGCCATATCGCAGCTATCGGGCAGTTCCGGCCGGATGCGGACAGGGTAATCGATGCACAAGGTCTTGCCGTTGCTCCGGGTTTCATCAATATGCTAAGTTGGGCGAATGAATCTCTTATAGAAGATGGGAGATCGCAAAGCGATATTCGTCAGGGAGTAACTCTTGAAGTTATGGGTGAAGGATGGTCAATGGGGCCTCTTAACGAAAAGATGAAGCGGGATATGAGGGAATCACAGGGTGACATCAAATTCAGCATAGAATGGACTACACTTGGAGAATATCTCGAATATCTTGTAAGAAAAGGGGTATCGACCAACATAGCCTCTTTTGTGGGTGCAACGTCTCTTCGTGTTTATGCCGTTGGATATGAAGACCGTCCACCAACCTCTAAAGAGCTTGAGCAGATGCGTAAATTAGCAGGCCGGGCGATGCAGGAAGGAGCGGTAGGTGTAAGTTCGGCGCTGATTTATGCCCCCGGCTTTTATGCCGATACTGATGAGCTGATAGCTCTTGCGGAGGTCGCGGGCCAATATGGTGGAATGTATATTTCACACATCCGCAGCGAGGGTAACCACCTGCTTGAGGCGTTGGATGAATTGATAACAACTGCGCGAAAGGCAAATGTTGCCGCTGAGCTGTATCACCTGAAAGCTGCCGGCAAATCCAATTGGGATAAACTCGATGCTATGATTGAAAGGATTGAAAAGGCACGGGCTGAAGGTCTTGGAATTACGGCGGATATGTATAACTATACAGCGGGTGCAACAGGTCTCGATGCCGCAATGCCTCCCTGGGTCCAGGCCGGTGGACATCAGGCGTGGGTGGCACGGCTCAAAGACCCGAAAATCAGGCGGCGGGTTTTAAGGGAGATGACTACACCTACCAAGGAATGGGAAAATTTATATCTTTTAGCAGGTACGCCGGAAAATGTTCTTTTAGTGGGATTCAAAAACGAAAGGCTCAAACATCTGACAGGAAAAACGCTTGCAGAAGTTGCCAGGATGAGGGGAACATCACCGGCGGAAACTGCTATCGACCTTGTTATTGAAGATGACAGCCGCGTCGGCACGGTCTACTTTTTAATGTCGGAAGAAAATGTGAAAAAGCAGATTAAGCTGCCCTGGGTCAGCTTTTGTTCGGATGCAGGCTCTCTCGCTCCTGAGGGAGTGTTCTTAAAATCAAATCCGCATCCCCGTGCATACGGGAGCTTTGCCAGGCTTCTTGGCAAATACGTTCGCCAGGAAAAGGTCATTACCCTGGCCGAGGCGATAAGGCGTTTGACTTGGCTTCCGGCAGATAATCTCAAACTTGACCGGCGGGGAAGACTTGAAAAGGGATATTATGCAGACATTGTCGTTTTCGATCCTGAAACAATTATTGACCATGCGACGTTTGAAAAACCCCACCAGTATTCGACAGGTATGCTCCATGTTTTTGTAAACGGCACGCAGGTGCTCAAAGATGGCGAACATACCGGTGCTAAACCTGGTCGCGTTGTGCGTGGACCGGGATGGAGCTCGTCGCGGCGAAGTCCCACGACGCAGCCGGAAAACTAAAACGAAGACAAAGAAAAAGGCTCAGGAGGTTGTTAGTCTGGGACTATACCTGTAAGGAAATTGCGGCGTCATTATGAACGAACAAAGAGGGTTCACCCCGTTAGAAGTCCACACCAAAGGCGGGGATCCCGATAAGTCACGATTATTTCTAACGGGGTTCACGTTAATAGAGCTTTTAGTAGTAATCGCTATCATCGCATTATTGATAGCGATATTAATGCCGGCCCTGCAACGAGCAAAAAAGCAGGCAAGGGGGGCCGTCTGTCAGTCAAATCTCCACCAATGGGCAAGTTCTGCGATGATGTATGCCGCGGAATATGAGGACAAAGTATGGATTATCCCCGATAGAACGGGAGAATGGATGGAAGTGTTACGCCCATATTATGAAGATATAGATAAAATTCGCACCTGTCCAGCAGCGACAAGGCCCTGTCAAGACACTGATGGCACGGAAGCTCGCGGTAGTGTTGATACGATATGGGGCCGCAAAGGTGAGCAAACAGAGTGGGGAGGAAGAGAAAGAGGATATTGGGGCAGCTATGGACATAATAGGTGGGTCCAGCAGTGGGCTTCCCAATCGCAGATGTCTTCCCCAGATGAAAGGTTCTGGGTCAGATTCTCTGTGAAAGGTGCTCATGATGCCCCGGTCTTTGCAGACAGTGCTTTTGTACATGCACTGCCACTGCATACAGATCCCATTCCGCCGGAGCCCTTGACGTTTTTTTCCGACATCCCGGTAGATGCAGGCGGCCGTCAAATATGGCGGTTTTGCATCGACCGGCACGGCGGAGCGATAAACGGCTGTTTTTTGGACGGTTCGGTTCGAAAAATTCCACTATATAATTTGTGGGACTTAAAATGGCATCGCGAGTGGATACGACAGAATTATACCAAAGCAGATTTTTATTGGTTAAAGTAAAGGTTTTTAGAACGTGTTGCTAAACAGTCGGTTTCATAGCACCCTCGGCGGCAAAGTGCATAACGGCACCAATCAGCTCATTGGGGCATACGCAGTCCACAGGATGCCTTACGGCATATCCCTTACGGGAGATGCGGCAAATTATCCTGCCCGTGGCGGCGAGCTTCCTCACTCATCAGTTTTACCAGCTCCTTTTTAACGTGCTCCGGCAGG
>JAIVYN010000046.1:0-17840 GCA_048635425.1 Candidatus Aegiribacteria sp. | reverse complement strand
ACCCGGTATCAGGCTCAACGCCTTTTCCAGATCCGCCCGCAGCTCATCGACCGTTCGTGCCTTGCCGGGATAGGTACCCGTGGCCATTATGCCGCCGCCGCTGAGACCCTCGTCACTTTCAAATCCCCCGACGTCATCCCCCTGCCAGCAGTGCAGCGATATCGCTGTTGCGTTTAGCCGTTCCATTGCCTCATCGGTATCGACGCCCAGCTCGGCATAACGCTGCTTTGCCTGCTCGTATGCTTTTTCGATTCCATTTGCATATGCCATTTTGCTTCGACCTTTTCAAAACTTAAAAATCCGCTGGTATCTTTCAATTTTTCAGAGAGTCCTTGTCCGGTAATTTCGGAAACGGCGCATGAGGCTCGGCTTGATACCAGAACGCAACCGAAGAAAGGTCATCTTTTAGAGGCAGATACCTTCCCTCACTCTTCCAGCCCAGCGCCTGCATCGTTACCTTCAGGTCACTTTCAAATCTGACCGGGTCCATAATATGCCAGCGGTACAGCCCGAAACGCGGCTGCGTCTCGGACTCTATCACCTGCGGCATCCCCGCGTAAGGACTGCTGAATTCCTCATACCCTCTGCCCTCGAACTTGCTGAAACCATAAGAGCCGCAGAAGTAATCTTCCGTACCGGTCCCACAAATCGTGGGAAATTTTGTGTCACCATCCATAAAGAACTTAATTTCACCTTCACCCCACCAGCCGGGACTGTTTGAGCCCCAGGTCATATAAGTTCCAACGTAGTGCCCTTTTCCAAGTACCCCGTCAAGAATGGTATAATCCTGCTTGTCGGGAAGTGGATTTACCCGGCGAAACTGGGCGTGAAAATAAGCCGCGTCTTTCGGGACATCGGTCAGCGTGTAATCGATCTGATAATACAGCACCATCGGTTTGGCGTCGATATTCGTCATAGTAATCTTAAAGCTTTTGCGAAACGGCATTACCCAGTAACAGTTGAATCCGCTCTTCGGATTGACACAGACCGCCAGTGAGTTGACTCCGACATACCTGCCCATACCGCAGGCAAAAAAGTCCCCCGCCGGGCATTCAACAGAAGGTTTTTCTTCACCATCCCAGTAAATTCGCAGAATGTTAAAGCGATTGTTCCCTGTCGGAGTCATCCATATATGCTGAATGGCACCGCAGCCTTCGACGTCTGCCATTACGAAGGTCTGGCCCGGCGTAATCCTGACCGAGGGGGAGACTTTCCAGCCCTGTCCTAATTCACGCGCTGCCCTTGCGCCGGTACCCTCGGTTGCCATTCCACCCTTGCCCTTTTCGCCGGTAAAATTCTCCGGACTGACCGAACGCGTCTCGGCAGAGGACAAACGCGCCAGATTCCCCAAGCCCATTTCCAGCCCACTGAATCCTGATTGTTGCTCTTCACAACCGACCATCAAAAAAGCAGCCAGCCATAGCGCAAAAACCAACCAAACATTACATCTGTTCATTCGCTTTGAGAATCTTCTGATTAGTTTCGTTAGCGGTTCCATAATTTGTCCTTTCTAAGAATTTTGATACATTTCCAGAAGTTTCAGTTCGGCCTGTCTGGTCCACAAGCCATCGTTTAGACACTCAGCAACTTTTGGCATCTTTTCGTTCATCTTCTCAAGCGGCACCAGCGGCAAATCTTTACAGGCCGGATAAACAACAATTTTACCTGCTATCGAACGGTTCTCGACCGCCCGAATGCCGTCGGTCGCACCGGCAAGCCCACAAACAGCAGCAACGCTGAGGTTTGTATCAAGCCGTCCGGATTCGGCTTTTTGCAGCATTCTTTTCATATCATCTAAAGTTGAGCCGCTGGTGCCGATGAAATACAACTGCTTTTCTATGTAAGCATCCAGGTCAATCTTGGCGGTAACCGTGGCGGGGATGCCGGCGAAGATGTTTATTAGTCCCCGCTCGGCGGCATTAAGCACCGAAGCAGCAACCAAAGCAGGTATCGGCGCCATCAAAGCGGTGTAGTCAAATGCCTCGGTAATCTTGTCTTTCAAGGGATTGTATGCCTTATACGTAACATCATATTTCGCGGCTAAAGGCCCGGCAATTCTTGTAAGTGTGGCCAGGCGATTATCATCCACATCAGATGCAAAAACGCTCACGCCTTCGACGCCCTGACAGATATTGCGGATTACGTGCATCATACCCATCGGCCCGCCCGCGCCGACAATGTTAATCCTGTCACCGGGACGAATCTCATCGGTATCGGGAATCACTTTCATAGACTCAGCCGGGTCCGAACCCGTAGTGCCCACTATTCGAATACCACCATAGTGAACCCGCCCAACCGTAGTAACAACATCTCTGCCGAATCTGTCGCCACAAAGGACGATATTGAGAATACCATTCAAAGCAACTTTTGCAAACAATGCTTCAACAACCTTAGCATCAGAACCAAAATAGATTATGTCGTCATAGCCGGCATCAGTAAGCGCCGATATGCTTGCAGCCCTGTCTGCCGCTGCCTCCAATTCAGCCGGTATTGGCTCCTCCGAGAGCCAGGTTATTTGCCTCGGCTTTCCGTATCGACTAAACAAGTTTTGAAAAGTTTCCCCTGCTGTTGCAGGGGCAAGCTTTTCCGGCGCGGAGCGGGGAGTTACTTCGGTATCAGCAACGATGAGCATCCGGCCATCTATTTTCAAACTCGTACGTTCGGCGGATACGTAGGCATCCTCAACGCAGGCCCACGGCTCTACCAGAGCTACAGCCGAGCCGGAAAGCTCCTCGCCGACGGGCAAAAGCATCGAGTCGCCCTGCGGTGTGGTTATGACCCTTTCGTCCATCAGCACATATTCGGCAAGAGCTCCTTCAAAATTGTATCCGAACGCCGCGTTGGAAGTTGCAGTGCGTATCCAACGGTAGTCCGTCTGTACAAGGAAACGCTCGCCGGGCTTAAAATTTTCCACCGCGGGGCCAACCGCCTCGATTCTGACTACAGTTTCGTGGCCGGGCACCGTCGGTGCTTCGTTGGGAACATAGCTGGGTATCTCTTTAAGTATTTCAAGATCAATGCCGGAAACTATTTTGCTCTTGCGGACATGTGAGGAAAATTGCTTCAGCAATTTAAGGTCGGAAAAACAAAGTCCAACCGCCTCGACCCGACAAAGAATCTGATGCCTGCCTGGGGTGAAAACCTCCTTGGATTTATTCAGGACAAGCTCATCCGGCCCGACCAACTGCACAGCATATTGCGTTTTCGGTAAAACTGCCATAACTTGTCCCTCACCCTTCTTGCTTCAAGTCACGGGTCACTTTGTCCAATATTTCCTTAGCGGTTACGTCCTCACTTAAAGTGCTAAGTTTATCTTCGTCCTGTGGCTCAAGTGAGCTTCCGAGCTGCTGAAAAAATTCGTTTTTGTCGGCAACGCTTTTAAAGTTTTTCCCAGCCCAGTCGCTCGTATAGCCAAGGCCGCACTTTTGTTGAAGCACCGAATGGGCATAAACGATGTGGGCGCCTTTGAGAAATACCGGCACTAACGGCGAAAGCTCCGCTGTATCGAAGTTGTCCACGAATTTCTGTCCCGGGCTGTTCATCTCCGTTCCCTCTACAACCGGCAAATGCAGCTTTTGAGCTAATTCCACCACCTGGTAGAGGTTCTCAATCTTTTCGCTTTTTGCGCCCGGTGTATAGTTTCGGTCCGGGATAACGTTGATAGCCGCGGCGCCGGTACTCATGGCTACATCCAAAAGCTCCTCGATGTCCTTTTCACCGTTGCTGGTACCGTCCAGCCAGGTATGAACCGGTATTGCGCCGGCAGCTAAAATAAATTGGTTCATATCCGCCATCAGTGGAAACGAGCCTTTGTCCGGCTGTATATACCCGACGCCGTCGCGCTTCATCGTCCTGGCTCGAATCGTATCCAGCAATTTTCTGCCCTGGGGCAATGCCGAGGTTTCAATCTCAACTCCCAGCTTCTCAGACCAGAATTTGGAGAGCTTATCATCATCGGGAAATACTTCTTTTGCCTTACGCGCATAGGCCAGACACATATGCCTCTCGGTAGCGTTACCACCCGGCGTCAAAATAAGCACGTCCTTCTCATAATCCAGCTCCACGGGTTTTAAGTGCTCATTGACCCGCCCCATTAAATCCTGATTCCTCTGTTGTGCCGTCCGGCGAAGGTTAAGCAGAAACTGTCTTTGTTCACCGTCCAATTCGGCCTTCGGAAAACCAACGCCCATGTGGTATGAGATGCCCGGCTCACCGGGTGAGTTTATTACTCTGGTGGCAAATTCCGGCACAAAGACTCGTGTCTCCATGCCGGCACAGGCTTTTAGACCGAGCATTCTCGCCGCCGCAAGGAATTCTTCCAAAGCATCCAGCACATCAAAATCCACCACTTCTGCAACGGCCAATCCGGCTTTGCGAGCTAACCAGGCAAATTTGCTCGGCGAATAGCCATAAGTGTTATAAGAGAAAAAGGTATGACAATGCAGGTTGACATCTTTGCCGGCTCTTGGCAAAGTGATTTCGCCCGCCCGGACTTTCTCACAGAGTGCCGTCAGAGCTTGCTTTCTTTCGCCGGGGTCGAAACTATCCAGCCTGCTTTCGAGTTCTTCAATCAAAATGAATCTTTCTACTGTTGGTAATTTCCTTATGCACTTACGAGTTATGCACTTTTTTGTATTGTTCATCCCAGATTGAGGCATCCTGTGGCTGATATTCTTTAAGGTCGAACGAATTGCGGACGATTTCTCTGACCTGGGCCAGAGATTGTATCTGTCCTGTAGCCTTAGCTTGCATCAGAATATTGCCGCTGGCCGTCGCCTCAATCGGGCCGGTGATTACCTTCTTGTCAAGGGCATTGGCCGTGAACTGACAAAGCAGCTCATTTTGTATGCCGCCGCCGACAATATGCAATATCTCAATCGTATTTCCTGTAGCATCTTCGATGGCTTCCATAATAGTTCGATACTTTAAGGCGAGGCTTTCCAGTATCGTTCTTATCATTTGCCCCTTATCGTCGATTGGATTCCGGCCGGTCTCTGTCAGGTAATCGTTAATCCTCTTCGGCATATCACCGGGCGCAAGGAATCCGCTGTAATCAACGTCAATATGACTGGCAAACGGTTCGGCTTTTTCCGCCAAAGCCGCCAGGTCCGCATAGGACAGGTCGTTCCCCTCACGCTGCCATTGCCTCCTGCATTCCTGCATCAGCCATAGTCCCATTATGTTTTTGAGAAGCCGAATCGTTTTTTCGACTCCGCCCTCATTTGTGAACTCGTATCCGAAGGTTTTATCATCGACAATTGCCCGCGGCACTTCAACGCCCATAAGGGACCAGGTCCCCGATGAAAGATATGCCCAATTAGCACTCCCGGCAGCGGGCACAGCGACGACGGCTGAAGCAGTATCGTGCGAGCCGATAGCAATAACCGGGATTGGCCCACAGCGGAGCTCTATTCCAATCCTGCCGGACAACTGGCTCACAACGGTCCCGGGCTCAACGACCTTCGGCATGATGTTAATCGGCAAAGATAGTCTATCCAGGACCTCTTTGGACCATTGGCCTGTCCTCATATCCATAAATTGTGATGTGCTGGCAAGACTGTATTCTGCGAAAATCTTGCCGCACAGAAAATACGAGACCAAATCAGCAATAAAAATCAAATTCTTTGCTTTGGCCAATGCAATCGAATAATTCAGGCGCATTGCGAGCAGCTGATAAACGCTGTTGAACTGCAAAAACTGCACACCGGTGTTTTCATAAATGTCGCGTTTGCTCATCATCTCAAACGCCCTTTCCTTCATCCCGTTGGTCTGGCTGTCGCGATAGTGAAAAGGATTCTCAATGAGTTTGCCGTCGACGTCGAGCAGGCCGAAATCTACGCCCCAGCTATCGACGCCGATGCCCCATACCTGAGCGCCTGCCGCTCTTGTCGCTTTGCTAATACCGGACTTAACTTCGTAAAACAGCCTGTCAAAATCCCAGCGCAGCGAGCCGTGCTCTTCAATCGGCCCATTATCGAAACGATGGATTTCTTCGAGAACAAGTTTACGTGCCGAAACCGAGCCAAGCATCACTCTGCCGCTCTCGGCGCCAAGGTCAACGGCGATATATTTTTTTATTTCCGCCATCGTTAGCTCCTTATTATACGTATTTAAGTCTTCTGCAAAATAGAGGTTAGGCATAACTCTATAAGTATTTAGTCCTGAAGAAATGACTTTATAACCCAGATTCTCTGCTATTGCAAACCGAAAATCGAGGTATGGAAAAAGGAGATTGAGAATACACTCGCAGGAGAAAGGTTCATAGTCTTTTTGATTAATCAAAAAGACTATGAGACAATTCGCTCCTTTCGCTCTTTGATAGTGGTCTGTCAAGGCTCATATGAATATGTCTTTTGTCGCCAAGAATGGCTGGAATTTAACTTGCCGCAATTGATTAGGACTGGTAAAGAAATTAGGTTTCGTTTTGGCTCCAGCGAGGACAAGGCTGGCAAGGAAGCAAAACGCAGGCCTACTGGTTGGTAGTCCGAGTTTTGCTGACACCGCCAGCCGAAGCCGCAGCCAGCCAAAAATGGAAGATAATTTATTTACAAGTCCTTAGTTCTGCTGGAAGTGCACTTTTGCCTGGCCGATGAGATAAAAACTTCCGGTAATACAAATCAGGTCTTCTTTGCTGACGGCGTTTTTAGCCAGTTGTAATGCCTGGCCCAAAGTGGCGGCGGTCTGGTACATCTTGCCGCATATCTCGGTGTACATCTCAGCTAAATCTTCCGGCGACACTGCTTTGGGTGAGTTGCTGCGGGTGAAAATCACCTTGTCAGCACCGTATTGTAATTTCTGGAGCATTCCTTCGACGTCCTTGTCAGAGTTGCAGCCGAAGATTACGACCATAGAATCATAAGGAATATTCTGGCCTATTGCATGAATCAGGGCCTTAATACTTGCGGCATTGTGAGCGGCGTCGATCATAATTCTGGGGTCGTCCCAAATCATCTCCATTCGGCCTGCCAAGAAGACCTTATGAAGTCCCTCAGTGGCCTTGTCGTTGTCTATCTTGTAGCCGGCCGATTTGAGCTTATCCAGCATAGCAAGGGCCAGGCCGCAGTTGATTGCCTGATGTTTGCCGTGCAGCGGCACCCGCAGATGCTCGAATTTACTGGTCGGGGTTGTCAGGCAGATTCTCGTGTGCGGGCCGTGCTCGCGCGAGGTTTCAAAACGATGCGAAAAATCAATATCGCTGCCGGTTACGCTCAAAGACGCTTTGACAGCGATAGCCTGCGATTTCAGAACACGCATGGCCGAGGGTTCCTGCTGAACGGTAATAGCTGGGACACCACGCTTGAAAATGCCCGCTTTCTCTTTTGCAATGCTGTCAATAGTGTCCCCAAGCAGGTTCTGATGGTCAATACTTAAACTGGTTATGCCGATGACTTTGGGCCGAATAACGTTTGTGCTGTCGAGTCTGCCGCCCAAACCGGTTTCAATCACGGCAATATCAACTGCCCTATCAAGAAAATACATAAATGCCAAGGTTGTCATAATCTCGAAGAAAGTGGGGGGGTCGGTCTTTGACATCTTCTCAACCGGAGCGTAAACTCGGTTCAGTAAGCCACACATTTCCGAGTCGCTAATCATTTTTGTATTGACCGTAATCCGCTCGTGCAGGTGTACCACATGGGGTGACGTGTATAGTCCGACTCTATAGCCGTTCGCTTCGAGCATCCTGGCTAACATCGTGGCTGTTGAGCCTTTTCCTTTTGTGCCGCCTATATGGACTGTATGGATCTTTTTGTGTGGATTGCCCAATAACGAGAGCAGTTTTTGCATCCTGCTGAGGTTGAACGTCGTGACGTTATAGCGCAGACGCTCCTGCTTCTCGTAATCGGTCCTCGCAAACAGGTATTCTATGGCCTTCTGGTAGCTCCTAAAAGCCTTTTTGCTCTTGACCCTGGAAACCTTATTGGAGGATTTTCTCTTTCGTTTCTTTCCGGTTGTTTTTATTGATCTTGCCATACAAATTTAACTATAACAATTATAACGGTCAAAACCACAATAGTCAAGTCGGAACACTAAAAAACACCGCAATCATAGCCGGGTAAAGGAATATAGGACCTTGTAAATAAAGAAGTTATAAAAAACTCAACTTAAGATTGTTATCTTTTAAAAAGCTTTTTGTATCAGTACTACTGAATATATAACCACTTTTACTTATAATAAGGGAGTATTCGCCAAGTTTAGCCATTGGCAGGCCGGCTTTCATAGTTTCTGGGTGGTTAATCTGAGTTACTGTCTATATAATTGCCGGCGTGAATACAACAAAGCCAAAACGAGCTTTTAACTTTGCTCTGCAGGGCTTAAACCAGCTTCTTTGGCCGGCAGTATGTATCAATTGCGGCGAAAACATCTGTGAAACTGATAACAACCTGTGCAAGAATTGCTGGTCCCAGCTTCTGGCCTGCATGGGCGCCGATTACTGCCGGCGCTGCGGCCGGGATGCCAGTAAATTTGCACTACTGGAAGGGGCCTGCCCCGATTGCCAGGGTAAAGAATTTCACTTTGACCGGATATCCCGCAGCGGAGTTTATAGCCAGGCCCTGCAAAAAATGATATTGGCCTTCAAAAACGGCCGAACAGAGCTGGATTTGGCGGTAGGATTTTTGGCCAATTCCGCTTTGCAGGGGAGTGGCTTTTATAATGATATAGAGCTTTTCGTCCCTGTGCCGCTGCACTGGTCGAGGCGATTGCGTCGCGGCTACAATCAATCGCAGGTTTTAGTCAGAAAATTAAATCACTCCACAGCCAAAATCAGCACCGACCTTGTCCGAACCCGTCGAACAAAATCACAGCCGGCAATGGCGAGTCCCACCGCACGTGCTAAAAATGTCGCCGGTGCCTTTGCTGTTCGTTATGGACATAATTTTACTGAGCGAAAGATTTGTCTTGTCGATGATATCAAGACAACCGGTGCAACGCTGAACGAGTGTGCAAAGACATTGAAACAAGCCGGTGCTTCAAAAGTCTTTGCGTTAGTTTTAGCCGTCGCCGGCCAAAATATTAGATAGTATCTGTTGCGGAAAGCCGAAACTGGCAATGTCACCCCTGCGAAAGCAGGGGGCCAGAGCGAAAAAGCTGGATTCCCGCTTTCGCGGGAATGACAAATGCTGTTTCCGCAACAGGAACTAACGACGGCTGCAAAAAAACTACAGTTAAAGAAAGGAAATGAGATTATGATTAAAGTAAAACAATCATTAATCATAACGTTAATGGTATTGTTCATCATAGGTACGGTATCAGGCAAGACGACCGACGCAGACTGGCTCGTTACGCGAATTAAAGAGCCGGTTAAGATTGAAAAACGGCTCGATGGCAGGGAAATTGTTCTGAGCAACGGGCTTATCAGCAGGACATTTCGCCTCCAGCCCAATGCCGCTACCGTCGCCTACGACAATCTGATGACCGGCGACTCCGTCATCCGTGGAATTAAGCCTGAAGCAATAATCGAACTCGATGGACGCAAGTATGAAGTTGGCGGCTTACAAGGGCAGGTCGAATACGCATACCTGCTGACCGAGCGTGTTGATTCTTTGAGCAGCAATCCCGATGCTTTTAGGTTCAGAGGTTTTGAAGTCGGCAAAATAAAAAGACGTTTCGACTGGAAACGCAGGCGCTACTCGGCCAAGTTACCCTGGCCTCCACTCGGAAAAACGCTGACGCTGCATTTCAAACCGCCGGACGATAAACTCGAAGGACTGACTCTCTCAATCCATTATGAAATGTATCAAGGCATTCCTCTGCTGGCAAAGTGGCTGACAATCCACAACGGCAGCGAAGAACCGGTCAGACTCAATACGTTTATCAGCGAGATTCTTGCAGCAGTAGAGTACGAGTCACTGGTGGAACAACCTGAAAGATGGGAGTATCCGAACATTCACGTCGATAGCGATTACGCCTTTCACGGAGGGGACCCGAAAAGCGCCAATAAAACAACATATTGGGTTGCTGACCCACAGTACAGTACGCAGATCAATTATCTGCGAAAGATGCCTGTGATGTTAGAAACTCGGCCGCCAATTGGTCCTGATGTAATTATTGAACCAGGCAGAATGTTTGAATCCTTTCGAACATTTGAGTTAATTTACGACAGCACTGAACGTGAACGCAAGGGTTTGGCACTGCGAAGGATGTACCGGACCATCGCACCGTGGGCCACGGAAAACCCAATCATTATGCACGTCCGTCACGCAAATCCCAAAGCGGTGCGCCTGGCAATCGACCAGTGCGCTGAGGTCGGGTTCGAGATGGTCATAATGACCTTTGGCAGCGGTTTTAATATGGAAAATATCGACCCGGACTACATAGCGCAGATAAAGGAATTAGTCGATTACGCCCATAGTAAAAATGTTGAGCTCGGTGGGTATTCGCTTTTGGCCAGCCGCAAGATAAGTAATGAACACGATGTTATCAATCCTAAAACAGGTAAACCCGGCGGCGCGATTTTCGGCAATTCGCCATGCCTGTGCAGCGGATGGGGTGCTGAGTATTTTAGAAAAATCAAAATCTTCATCGAACAAACGGGCTTAGACCTGCTCGAACACGATGGGTCTTATCCCGGTGACGTTTGCGCCTCGAGGAGCCATCCGGGTCATCGCGGGCTCAATGATTCGCAATGGAAACAGTGGAAGAAGATTACCAATTTCTATAAGTGGTGCCGTGGCACGGGGGTCTATCTGAATGTTCCGGACTGGTATTTTTTGAACGGCTCTAACAAAAGTGCAATGGGCTACCGTGAGACCAACTGGTCGCTGCCCCGGGAAAGGCAGATTATCCTCGGCCGACAGAACATATTCGACGGCACCTGGAAGAAAACGCCGAGTATGGGCTGGATGTTTGTGCCGCTGGTACAGTACCATGGGGGTGGAACTGCAGCCACGCTCGAACCGCTGTCAGAACATCTCGATGCATACGGTGCGCACCTTGGGCAGAACTTCGGCTCAGGCGTGCAGGCCTGCTACCGTGGGCCCCGCTTGTACGACACTGAAGAAACAAAAGCACTCGTTAAAAAATGGGTGGACTTCTACAAAGAATATCGTGATATACTCGACTCCGACATTATTCACGTACGCAGACCTGATGGACGTGACATCGACTGTATTCTGCATGTCAATCCACAATTGAAGCGAAAGGGCCTGGCAATGGTCTATAATCCTCTGGACCACACGGTCAGAAAACAATTGAAACTTCCGCTGTACTATACGGGACTTACCAAGACAGCGAGTGTCCGTAAGCAACAGGGCAAGAGCAGAAAGTATAAACTTGATCGCGAATACAACGTCAAAATCCCGATTAACATCCCACCCAAAGGTGTTACGTGGTTTGTATTGGAATAACGATAGACCAAGTCGAGTTTAATCCACCGGCCAAAGCCATATCCAACGAAACACCCAAGACAATCAAAGCTTCTCGTGCTTTACTACAGCTCGATAAAGGCCGTTGATGCGTTTGCCGTCAACGATTGTGGGGGAATATTTTTCGTTTCTCGGCTGAAGTCGAATTTTATTCTCCGACTCGAAGAACACCCTCTTGAAGGTCGTCTCGTGCGGCATCGCAAAACGAACAAAGCAGTCATCGCCATTATGCACCTCGGCTGCGGGTGAGAATATCACTATATCACCCTCGCAGAATTTCGGCTCCATCGAATCGCCGACAACCCGGACGGCAAATGCGTTCGGGTCGTGCATGTCGGGACAGCGAATGTAATCATCGGCTATGCCCACAGGATAGTCCAGGTCATTGAAATCACTCGGATAGCCGGCTGAAACTTTGTTTATCACGGGCACTAATCGACCGGCCGCCAGAGGCAACCTGTCCTGCTCGATGTTCAAGTCACTTTCAGCAAGAAGCTTGCTGAGCCGGCTTGCCTTAGCTTTTTTATTAATAAGGTTTTTGATAACCTGCCGCCATTTCTGACTTTCAGCCTCGGCGGACTCATATTCCTGACGAACATCGGCAGGAAGGCCTTCTATATGAGCAATGTGCAGCAACAGACCCGGTTCAAACTCAAGTATCTTCTCCAGCCTGGTGAGCAGTTCGTCACCGGGCGGATTTTTAACCTTGCCGGTCTCAATGGTTGACAGGTACGGCTTGGAAAAACCGATGCGATTGCTGACCTCGTCCAGAGTCAGATTTAACTGCTCACGCTTTTTTCTTATTATTTGCCCCAGAGACATATCGAATCCTCAAATTTTTCAACCGCTAATCAACTTCTATAAGCTCGTAACTACTGCTTCCCAGGCCGATACGCTCGGCGTGTTCAATCTGGTAACGTGGGTCGAGTTTATTATTCTCCAACAGCTCTGCCAGTTTCCGGCCCGCCTTGTTTTCGACCAAATCCAGCGCTGCCTTATCGACAGCCACAGGGTCGGTCGAGGCAACTATGCCGATATCATCGACTATTTTATCCATATTTGGCATGCTAAAACAATCACAATCTTTGGTAACTGACAATAAAAAATTAAAAAATGCAGCCTTGTTCTCTTTGCCCTTCAGTGCGCCCAGTGCATATTCAGCGATACTTTTTTGTAATACTTCACATTCCGGGCCCCAATTGCACTTGACGGCACCGAATCTGCACATCGCCATGCACTCTGCACAGCCGATACATTTGTCCTGGTCGATGTGTGCCTTGACATCGTCAAGCGTAATTGCATCGGCGGGGCAATGCTCAAAACATACGCCGCAGCGTGTACAGTCGTTGCTGATGCTGAGCTTAAGAGCCGCGTGCTGTTTCATCTTGCCCCTTTTACTTGCACAACCCATTCCGAGTGTTTTCAGCGTAGCTGCCGCACACGCTGCAGGATGGCCGGTAAAATGAGCCACCGAAAGAAGCGATTGGCATCTGACTATACCGGACGCAATAAAAACTTGTTTATCAATTTCGCCGTCTATCTCGACCGGTATCTCACTTGTTCCAAACAAACCGTCCGGCACAATAAATGGTATCCCCAAAACTTCCGAACCAAAACCGTGCTTTGCAGCCAAAGTACTATGGTCGATGGCATTATGCCTCTGGCCGACATATAAAGTGGTCGTGTCGGTTATAAATGGTTTTGTTTTCAATTTAAGCAGCTCATCCACCAGTTCCTTGATGCACGGAGCTGTTATATGTGTATTGTTACCATCTTCTCCAACGTGGACCTTGACCGCCGTGAAATCATTTTCCTCAAAGCATCCTGCAAAAGCGCCGGCCTTAAACAGCTTACGTGCCTTCCTGGAAATCACCTGCTCGCCGTCGTTAATAGATACTTTAATAAAATATACTTTAGAACTCATAAAAATCACCAGTCAGGCTTAAACAGAGCGACCTATTATTTTACAATTGTTTAGCCCAATGAAACAGGCTAATTATTATATTCTTTTTTCAACTGACTGCAAGAGCTGCTTAGAAAGGAAAATGCTCAAACAGTATTTTTACACCAAGACCAATAAGAATCAACCCGCCGAGGGCTTCAATCTTGTTCTCGAAAAAATGTCCGAATCTTTTGCCGATGCAAACGCCAAGATATGACAGTACGAATGTGACCAGACCTATTATTATCACTGCAATAGCAATGGAGCTTACGATAAGTGAAAGGGTAATGCCGATTGCCAGAGCATCGATACTCGTAGCAAGGGCCAGAACCAGCAAAACCAGGACATTCGATGGGTCCAAATTCTTCTTGGCCGACTTAATCTTGAACGACTCATAAATCATTTTGCCTCCGACGGCAGCTAAAAGGCCAAAAGCAACCCAGTGGTCATAATCTGCTATGTAATCTTTTACACTCATCCCCGCCAGAGAACCTATCAACGGCATAATCGCCTGAAAGCCCCCGAAGAAAACAGCCATTCGCAGGGCGTGCCTTACGTGCAACTGCTGATATACACTGCCACTGACAATAGAGACCGCAAAGGCGTCCATTGCCAGTCCAACGGCTATTACTATGATTGTAACCAAATCCATAAAACGCCTTCAAAAGATTCCTCTTTTCTACTCGGCTTTTATTATGCCGTCGTTAGTCAAGTCTTCGCTAATCTTCCGGCCGGGTTTGACAACCAAAAAATCGCTGTTGTGCCAATCACCATCAACAAGCTTCTGCATAAGAACGGGACTGCCCTTTAGCTCATCGTAGTTCCAGTGAAGAAATTCGGCGCAGCGTTTCGTGTAATTTTTATACTCATCCGAATCGACAAATCCCCAATCGATATACGTTGCCCAATCATACTCCTTTATCCACTTTTGCTCGACCTCCATCAGATATTGAGCGTTATCGTCCCCGTATTTTTCCTTATACTCTTTGAGCATTTTTTCATAGCGCTCCTCGCTGGGCTGCTTGCCGGATTCTATCCAGCCGGGGCTATACCAATAAACACCGCGGTGGGAGTCGAAGTATTCCTGGTATTTGTCTTTCGAGCCAAGCAGAAGTGTAATGCAATCATGCCCTCGCGGGGCAACAATGGGGATTTTCGCCGATAACCCTACAATGCCATTGCTGCAAAGACCATAGCCAAGCAGCGAAGCGTCATAGGGGCGTCCCTGAATGTCGCATGTATTATCGAGAGCTTTCTGAACTTCCCGGCGAAGCTTTTCCGGCTCATCATGCAGACCCTGCTCCATCAAAACTATATCGACAACATTTTTCGAGCGGGCGGCACAAAAATACGCTTCCCTCTGCATTACTTTACAGGTTATGAACTGAAGTCTCATCTATGGTTTGCACTGCTTGCAGGGTCTTTTGCCGGCCTTTACCGCTTCGTCTCTGCTGCTGTAACCTACGAGGTTTTCCGGCTTGATTCTCTTTGCCCAGCGACAATCGGGCTTATGGAAGACCTTGCTGTTCTTTGACGCTACATATCCATATCCGGCCACTGCCGATTTAGCGGCTGGTTTGGTTTGTTTTTCTGTGGCTGTCAATGAATCAGTGTCGCTTGCCCGGCCATCGAAGGATTGCTTGCCCAGCGGATTAGCTGCAAGACTATAGCTTCCACCTAATGCCTTGTTTACAGCGGCTTTCATTTTAGCCAGGCCGGCCTTCGCTACCGTCAGCGGGTCCTGCTTCCAGTAGGTCGGGTTGAACAGCTCCAGCGAAAGCACCGCCCTGTTGTCGTTGGCGTGCAGGTCACGCAGAATCTGAGTTAACGGCGCGATGCCGTCACCGGGAAAGACACGGTCACGGTCGCCTATCGTCTCGCGCGGCGGATCGGCAGGATAGTCATTCAAATGAAAAACCTGGATGGCCCGGGGACTGAGCAGTTTCAGGCCGTTAAAGTCAGAGCCGCCCTTGTAGATATGATAGACATCCGGCAATAGACATGCCTTTGGGTGGCCGCTTTCAATAACTACGAACATCGATTGGCCCAATCGGTGAAGGTTCTTTGAAGAACCCCATACCTCGACCTGCGGCACGATGCCCATTTCGTCGCCAAGTTCCAACAGCACCCGATACCGCTCGGCCGCCTTCATAAGGTCGAGCCCTGCCGTTCGAGTAGCACCGGCCGGCGGTGCTGCGATGCGCTTGCCGCCAATCCGGGCCAATGCGTCCATGTCCCGTTTGCTTTGTTCCAGAGCTTTGGCACGCTCGGCATCATCGTCCACAATCCAGCGGGAAAAGGAAATGGCGCTCTCGACGGTCAGCCCGAGGTCGCTGATGCGTTTGCGCAGCTCCCTGAGGCTGCCGCCGTTGTCGGCATACTCGTGTATTTTGTGGACCCAAGGCTCAATAGAGTCATAGCCTGCTTTTGCAGTAATCTCGATTTCCTTGTCCAAACTGAGTTTTTGTCCGCGAATAGTGCTCGTATTGAAACAGTAGCTAAACGGCGTCGTGCGTTCGGAGGATGTTTTACTCGCATCCTGAGCAACAGTAATACCGCCGGCGGTTACGGCCGTACCGATAGCAGCACCGGCACCGGCTATAAATCGGCGGCGAGAAAGACGGTTTTGATCCATAATTGTCTCCTCTATTTGTATATTTTAGAGTTATGCAAAATTGAGGTTAGGCATACTTTGAAAAGAAAAAATTGTCTTTTAATTTTTTTCTTTTCAAACAATTAATTATTGACCATCAAACAATTATTCAATTATTTAAGAAAATCAAAAAACCTAATTTTCTTAAATAATATATGCCTAACCTCAATTTTGCAGATGCCTTTGTATATTTCCAATGGTCTATACAACCCTATACAATAAGGGCAAAGGCATCGCTGACTGTCATACCGGCTCACCGAGATGTTCGGCAATTTCGGCTAATTTCTCGTCAAGCTGCTCTTTACTCCCGGCCTCTATATTCAGTCGCAGCAGCGGTTCAGTGTTGCTCGGCCGACAATTAAACCACCAGTCCTTATACCCGATAGTAACACCGTCTAAGTGGTCGATTCGGCCGTCGCTGTATCTTCTTGCAAGCTCATCCATTTTTGCCTGCTTATCCTCTACCTCAAAGTTTATTTCGCCGCTGCCGGAGTATCTTCGCAACGGCTTGATTAGCCCGCTTATTGGGACGCCGGCTTGACTGATAATATTCATCACGTGCACTAAGGTAATCATACCCGAATCGGCATAGTAGTTGTCTGAATAATAGAAGTGTCCGGAAAGCTCACCGCCGAATATGGCGTGCGAATCGCGCAGGGCCTTTTTCATAAAAGCATGTCCGACCCTTTCCCTTCGCGGCGTGCCCCCGTACTTGATAATTTCTTCCATAACAACCCTGCTGCTTCGCAAATCGTAAACCACCACCGACTTCGGCTTTTTCTCTAAAAAATACGGCACCATCAGGGCCGTTATCAAATCGCAGCCGATAGTATTACCTTTTTCATCGACCATCATCAACCTGTCAGCGTCACCGTCGAAGCAGACCCCGAAATCACATTTCTTTTCCTTTACTGCTGCTTTTACCTCATCCAGATATTTCTCAATCAGAGGGTTCGGCTCATGTTTGAATTTGCCGGTGTGCTTGAAGTTAAGAGGGACGATTTCTACCGGCAGGTTGCTGAAAACGGCCGGGACCGTCTTGCCTGCCATTCCATTGAAAGCGTCAACAGCAATCTTCATCTTTTTTATATTTGGCCTGAGAAACTTCAGCACGTGATTTTTGTATTCGGCGGTCAGGTCATATTTTTGCACCGAGCCGGTAGCTTTGCCCTTTGTATGAAGCAAAGCCATTGCGACATGTTTTATGTCCTTTAATCCGGTATCGACACCAATAGGCTTTGCGCCCAGGCCGGATATCTTAAAGCCGTTATACTTGGCCGGGTTATGGGAAGCGGTAACCTGTACGCCGCCGCAGGTGCCAAAATGATTGATTGCAAAATACATCTGCGGCGTATCAACCATTCCAATATCAATCACGTTTGCACCGGTGGTATTCATCCCTTTAATAAGGGCCTTGGCCAGCGCCTCGCTATGCGTCCTCATATCGCGACCGACACACAGCGACTGAGCCTTAGCCTGGCCCCGCTCATAACCGCTAAGCAGCGACCGCAAAAAACGGGCCGTGGCACAGCCTATCTTCCACGCACCTTCTTCGTCGATTTGGTCGGGATAAATCCCTCGTATATCGTATGCCTTGAAAATCGCAGGATCCATATTGTTGATTTCCTTAAATTGCGCAAAAACAAACTTACAGAGCTTTCAGCGCGCGTTCCAATAACCCAGCTTCCAATTCGCCACATACTATACACCCTCATCCCGCAAAATGTCAACAATGAATGCAAAGGTTGATGAAATGGCCCTATCAGGCGATAAAAATCAGGTAAAGACCGCCTATCAGAACAAGGACACCGCAGATTTTCTTAAGAATTACCGCCCCCCTGGATTTCTCGTTCCAATTCATGTATCGCTGCACCAGCTCGGT
>JAIVYN010000045.1:0-17971 GCA_048635425.1 Candidatus Aegiribacteria sp. | reverse complement strand
TTGGCCGAGTTTAATGCAGTTGAAAACACATACCTGTCGATATTTCAGTTGTTAGGCGGTTTGGGGCTGATTCTGGCTTCTGTTGGGCTTGGGCTGGTAGTGCTTCGCAATGTGCTTGAGAGGCGGGGTGAGCTTGCAATGCTGCAGGCGGTGGGATTTGACAAAGCCGAACTTAAGCGGATGGTATTTTACGAGCATGGAGGGCTTCTGATAGGTGGTTTGGCCTGTGGAATTATCGCTGCGATGGTAACAGTGAGCCCTGCCCTGAAATCACCCGGAGCGCAGATCCCGTATTTTTCATTAGTGTTGACGATTGCTGCTATAGCAATCAGCGGTATAGTGTGGATATGGATTGCGACGGCCTTTGCGCTCAGCGGTAAAATGTTGGATGCGTTAAGAAATGAATAGTTGCTGGAAGGTCTTGATGAGGAAAGTATGAAGGAATCTACTATTGCAAAGGCATTACCCGTTGGCTTGGCCATTATTGGAGTGGTATTGCTGTACGTATGGCTTAGTGCCGATGCAGCGATAGACCTCACAGAGCGTCTGCCTATTGCACATGATATTCCACAAGCGCCCTCGGATGGGAATGGTGTAGAGATGCGTGGAGAGTTTGTCCAGTTCGATGGTGTGCCGGCGGATTTGCCCGGCGCCTGGCCGCGGTTCAGGGGGGCGAACCTCGATGCAATAAGCAGTGATGTGAATGTTACTCTGGCAAGAGCTTGGCCGGCAAGTGGGCCCAAGGTCCTCTGGTCTATTGATGTTGGAGAAGGTTACGCTGGTGCGGCAGTCCTGGGGGGACGAGTATATGTTTTGGATTATGACCGAGAAAAACAGGCTGATGTAATTAGATGCTTGTCACTTGCTGACGGCAAAGAAATCTGGCGGTATTCTTATCCCGTTAAGGTCAAACGCAATCACGGAATGAGCCGAACTGTGCCGGCGGTAACAGATAAGTACGTCGTAACATTGGGGCCGAAATGTCACGTAACATGTCTGGATTCAGTCACGGGACAATTTCACTGGATACTGGATTTGGTGAAGGATTTTAAGGCGAAGGTGCCGCCGTGGTATGCCGGACAGTGTCCGCTTATTGATGATGGCAGAGCGATAATCGCCGTCGGAGGCGAATCGCTGATGATGGCGGTGGATTGTCAGACAGGCGAGGTTGTGTGGCAAAGTCCAAATCCTAAACGCTGGGTGATGACACATTCATCTGTAGTACCGGTTGAATTTGCCGGCAGGCGTATGTATGTCTATTGCGCCAGCGGAGGCGTGGTCGGCATTTCGGCAGAGGACGGCAGCATTCTTTGGGAATACCCCGAATGGAAGATTCGTATCGCAAATGTGCCGACACCTGTGGTAGCCGGTGATGGACTTATTTTTCTATCGGGCGGATACAACGCAGGAAGCATGATGCTGCAATTAACCCAGGACGCAGACACGATAAGCGCACAGCCGGTTTTTAGGCTCGAGCCGGAGGTGTTTGGCTCAGAGCAACATACCCCCATTTTTTATAATGGCTATATTTACGGAGTTCGGCCGGATAAGCAATTGACCTGTCTCGACCTGGACGGCAACGTTGTGTGGACCAGCACAAGCACTCACAAATTTGGACTTGGGCCATATACAATCGCCAACGGCCTTATATATGTTATGAATGACTCCGGCTTGTTGACTCTGGCAGAGGCAACGCCGAACGGATATGTTCAACTTACCCAAGCCAGGGTGCTGGAGGGGCCGGATGCATGGGGGGCTATGGCAATTGTATCCGGCAGATTGATTTTACGTGATATGAACCGAATGATATGTATTGATATTACTGAAGAAGTGAACTAAAGTACCTAAAGTTTAGAGTGCCTAAAGTGACACGTAAGTGTCATCCTGAGGCGAAGCCGAAGGATCTGGCCAACGAAAAAGAGATTCTTCAGTTCGCTGCGCGGAGCTTGTCCTCGAGCGAAGCGAAGGGTTCAGAATGACAGCAAAGCTGTCACTTTAGGCACTTTAGTCACTTTGAATTATGGAAATACAATGAATGCAAATAGAATTTCTATAGGCGTGCTTATTGGGCTTGCTGTTGTCATTGCCATGATTGCTGTGGTACGTCTTGATACGACAGGCAAAAAAGGCAGCGGCCTTGGCAAAGAGTATCTCTATGAAATCGACGCAAAGATTGACCCCAACCTGATTCTCTATGAAGAATCGGCCCAGTCTTTCAGTACCGGCTTTACTGATTCCCACGGTATTGCGTTGGATTCCCAGGGTTCTATCTATATAGCTGGTGATAAAGCCATTCGTGTATTTGCCCAAAGCGGTAATTTGCTCGACGAGATTGAGTTTACTGATGCCCCACGATGCTTGACAGTTGCCGATGATGATAAGATATATATCGGAATTACCAACCATGTGGAAGTTTATGGTCAGCAGGGAAAACGTCTGGCAAGCTGGGACAGTCTCGGCGAAAGGGCCGTGTTGACCAGTATCGCCGTTTCAAAGAGCGATGTCTTCGTTGCTGATGCGGGTAACCGTATTGTTCTGCGTTATGACACTACCGGCAGGTTAATTAACCGCATCGGCGCCAAAGATAAAGAACGAAATATCCCGGGCTTTGTCATACCGAGTCCTTATTTCGACCTTGCAGTTGGTCGTGACGGATTGTTGCGAGTAGTCAATCCCGGACTTCGTCGCATTGAGGCATATACATTTGACGGTGACCTTGAATTCTGGTGGGGCAAATTTTCGTCAAGTGTGGAAGGTTTTTGCGGCTGCTGTAATCCGGTGAATTTCGCCATACTCAAGGGTCCCCGCTCTGCGGGAATCGATGACAACTTTGTTACCTGCGAGAAAGGCCTTATACGCGTCAAGATTTACGACCCTGAAGGTGCTTTTGTCTGTGTTGTGGCTGGGCCGGAACAATTAGTTGAAGGTGGTGCCTCGCGTGTTTCTGAATTCGGCGTCGGGTCTCAGGCTGGAGGCTTTGATGTGGCAGTTGACGCCCAAGGGCGGATTTTTATTCTGGATACAATTAACAATGTTGTGAGAATATTTATCAGGAAGAAAGCTGGATAATGGGCAAGTCCCGCACCAATTGCCGTATGTCGAGAGAGCAAGACTCTGCGGTCCCGTCGAGCCTGTCGGGTGAACCTCATCAATTGGTGCGGGATGAAAAAGTACAAAGTCGGCGAGAACTGTTCGCAGCAGTCCTGCGATATGCGACTTTGGGGGCGCTGGGAGCAATCAGCGCCGCTGTTTTTGCTAAAAGACGCAGATTAGTACAGGACGGTATTTGTATAAATAGTGGAACTTGCAAAGGCTGTGGGATTTTTGAGCAGTGTGGTCTGCCCCAGGCTTTATCAGCAAAACAACTTTTAACGAGAATGGATGATGAGCGAAAATAAAAACGATACTACCAGACGCCATTTCTTAAAAGACGGTCTTTGGGGCGGATGTTTAGCCGGCCTTGGTGGGTTAGCGGGCTTCCTGGTCAGCAAGCTCAAAAAGACTAATACCGTCTGGCAGATTGACCCCTACACCTGCATTGCATGCGGCAATTGTGCAACTTATTGCGTATTGGAAGAGTCGGCGGTGAAGTGTGTGCACGCCTTTGCTGTGTGTGGATACTGTAAAATATGTTTCGGCTTTTTCGGGCCGGAGCCTGTTGAAATCAACGAGGGGGCGGAAAATCAACTTTGTCCGACAGGTGCTATAACGCGTACCTTTGTAGAAGAACCCTATTACGAGTACACTATCGACGAATCGCTGTGTAATGGTTGCGGCAAGTGTATCAAGGGTTGTAACACCTTTGGAAATGGGGCGCTGTTTCTTCAGGTACGTCACGACCGCTGTTTGAATTGTAATGAATGTTCTATTGCTGCAGCTTGTCCTTCCCAGGCATATAAGCGGGTTCCCGCTGACAAGCCTTATCTGCTTAAGGAGGCGGGCCACGCTTAATGATACGTTTTGGTTATATCATAATCGGCATAGCTATCTCCCTAATTTTATGCAGTGTTGCATCAGGGGCCGAACGCTTTCCGCCGCCTGATTTTGTCGAGACCGACCATGTAATACCCAGCCCAACTGTCCCCGGCCCGCGTCAGGACATTTACGAATACATAGATGCTGTAGTGCTTTTGGCGGCGCTTGGCTTGTCTTCATATCTGGTCTTGAGGAAGCGCAGCCGACGGGCAATATTTGTTTTGATGGTATTTTCGCTGCTTTACTTCGGCTTTTGGCGAAAGGGCTGTGTCTGTTCGGTAGGAGCCGTTCAGAATATTGTTTTGTCGATTTTTGACCGCGACTACGCCGTGCCGATTACCGTTGCAGTGTTTTTCCTGCTGCCGCTTGTCTTTGCGCTGTTTTTCGGAAGGGTCTTCTGTGCAGCGGTATGTCCCCTTGGAGCAATCCAGGATTTGGTATTGTTACGGCCTATCTCGGTGCCGAATTGGCTCGAAAGCGGGCTGCGGTTGTTTGCATACGTTTACTTGGCCGCGGCAGTTCTGTTTGCAGCTACCGGCAGTGCTTTTGTGATATGCAGGTATGACCCGTTTGTCGCATTCTTCCGTTTGAGCGGAAACTTGAATATTTTAATAATTGGTGCCTGCTTGCTGGTCATTAGCGTCTTCATAGGACGTCCTTACTGCCGATTTATCTGCCCCTACGGAGTACTGCTCAGACAGTTATCACGACTCTCAAAATGGCGGGTAACTATTACACCGGATGAATGTATTCAGTGCAGACTGTGTGAAGATTCGTGTCCCTTCGGCGCTATTAAGAAGCCCACAACTGATTGGCCAACGACGGAATATGGCAGGAGTAAGAAAAGACTTGCCGTTCTGATTCTTCTTTTGCCTGTCCTGATGTTTTTGTGTGGCTGGGCAAGCTCCAGCCTAAAGACGGTAACATCCCGCATGCACGCAACAGTCAGATTAGCTGAGCGCATCTATTTGGAAGATACCGGCGAAGTCGAAGACACTACAGACGCCAGCCTGGCCTTCAGAGGAACGGGCAAAGAGCCAAAAGAGCTTTACGAAGAAGCTTCAAATATCAGGGCCGAGTTCGGACTGGGCGGATGGTTCTTTGGAGGATTCGTGGGATTGGTGGTTGGGCTTAAGTTAATTGCCGTCTCCGTCTGGCGGCAGAGAACTGACTACGAAGCCGGCAGAGCAGGATGTCTGGCATGTGGCCGCTGTTTCAAATATTGTCCCAAAGAGCATGAGAGATTGAAGAAAATAAAAGAGGCAAGAGCTAAATACTAATGGAATCTCATACTGACAAAACTTCTCAAAGTATCGAAGCATTAAGCCCCTGGTATCGAAGTGCAATTACAACAGCCGTTGTTTGCGCGGTTTTTTCTCTTATTGTACTTTCACTTTTTGTTATCAATTATGTTCGGGGCAGGATAATTGACCTTAGGTGGGAAACACAGTTCGAGAATCTGAAAATAGAGCTTCGCCGGAATCCTGACGATAAGCAGCTTTTGGAGCGGATTCGCCAATTGGATTTGCAATTCAGACAGGATAGAATACGACGGCTGGATTTCTCTCGCAAAGGTAGTTACCTGCTTTTTGGCAGTGTAGTGATAATGTTGACAGCTCTAAAGTGTGCGGGCACTTTCAAAAAGAAAATACCGGCGCCACAGGTACTCAGTAACAGAGGCGATGAGCAGCTCCGCCAGGCAACGTTAGCTCGATGGGCTGTAACTGCCGGTTTGGCAGTACTTGGCTCAGGAGCTTTAATTCTTGCAATTCCGCAGGACACCTTACGGTGGAGCACCGATATTGATTTTGGCGAAACCGGCGCAGCGATCACTTCCTATCCTTCGACCGAGCAGATTAATGCGAATTGGCCCAGCTTTCGCGGTCCCGGCGGGCTCGGTGTAAGTGCTTATACAAATGTGCCTGCCGACTGGAATGGCAAAACCGGCGATGGGATTCTCTGGAAAACCAAGATACCGCTTCCGGGGAATAATTCACCGGTTGTCTGGGGTGACCGTGTTTTCCTCTCTGGTGGAGATCCGAACGAACTCCAGGTATTCTGCTTTGACGCAGTTTCAGGCAGGCTTTTTTGGACGGGGGACGTTACGCGTGTGCCTTTGCAAAGCAATGAAGAACCGTTTGAAGTGATGGAGGATACCGGTTTTGCCGCTCCTACCATGGTTACGGATGGCCGACGGGTCTATGCCATCTTTGCAACCGGGGACATTGGCGGTTTTGATTTTAACGGCAAACGCATCTGGACCAGAAATCTGGGAATCCCCGACAGTGCATACGGCTATGCCTCTTCACTCGCGATGTATCGAAACCTGGTTTTGATTCAATATGACCAGGGAGGCCCCGAGGACGGAATGTCTAAGATGATAGCTTTGGATGGGTTCACAGGTCAGACTGTCTGGGAGACGAAACGGCCGGTCCCGAATTCGTGGTCTTCACCAATAGTAACCGAAATCGGCAGTCAGGTTCAACTGCTGACCTGCGGCGACCCCTGGGTTATAGCATACGACCCGGCTAAAGGCACAGAACTCTGGCGGGCGAAGTGCCTTTATGGTGACATTGCACCATCGCTAATCTATGTACCGCACCAAAATCGACAAAAGAGCGCCGGGGATTTTGGTACGGGACTGGTATTTGCCATAGAACCATACAGCAAGCTGGTTGCCATCCGTCCGGATGGCCGGGGTGACGTTACCGAAACTCATATTGTCTGGAGCCTCGAAGAGGGCGCTCCGGATATCTGCTCGCCGGTCAGTAATGGTGAGCTGATATTTCTGCTGACTACTGAGGGATTCCTTACCTGCTATAAGGTCGCAGACGGAACAAGGTTATGGGAGCAGGATTTGAGAGAGAATTTCTGTGCATCGCCGAGCTTAGTTGGAGATAAGCTGTATCTCCTGACCGAGGAAGGTGTTATGCTCATCGTTCAGTCCGGGCCCGAATATAAGGAGTTAGCCAGATGTGAGCTGGGTGAGGAATGTCGTGCGTCACCGGCTTTTGCCGATGGCCGCATCTATATAAGAGGGCTGGAGAACCTGTATTGCATAGGAAAGAAGACAGACTCTGACTTCTGATTTTTGACTTCTGTCTTCTGAAGTTCAGTATGGATGAGCTGGATTTAACATTTGTGGACCAGGCCGTTGAGAAAATCGGCACCGGGCCAGAGAAGGTGCTTGAACTCTTGCAGGCCGTCCAGGGGCACTTTCGCTATCTGCCAAAGGAAGCTCTTGAGCGGGTCTGTGAGCTGACGCAGATTTCCCCTGCTTCGATTGCCGGTGTTTCCACTTTCTACAGCCAGTTTAGACATCGTCCCGCTGGTCGTCATATTATTCGAGTTTGCATCGGGACAGCCTGCCACGTTAAGGGCGGTGGACAAGTTTATGACGCCTTTAAGCGGCAGCTCGGCATCGGCGAAGAAGAGGATACAGACCCGCAGAAGCTCTTTACCGTTGAGAAGGTGGCGTGTCTGGGATGCTGTATGCTCGCGCCTGTGATACAGATTCAGGGCCAGGCAATACAGATTGATAATATCACATACGGCCACCTCAGCAGCGAGCAGGTTCCGGTGGTGCTGAGAGATTTTCTCGAGCAGCAAAAGGCTTCCGCTTTGCAGGCGGACAAGCCGGAATTTCTAAAAGAGACAATGGACTTGGGAGAAATCCGGATTTGCCTGGATTCAAGTTGTGTTGCCGGTGGCAGTGGCAAAGTATATGAGGCATTAAGAAAGGCTGTAAAAGAAACAGGTGTTCAGGCTGTGGTAAAAAGTGTGGGCTGTTCGGGGATGTCCTACCTGGTGCCGCTTGTGGAAGTGGTTTTGGCTGACGGGACTTCATTCCGCTATGCACGAATCCAGCCCGCCGATGCCAGAGCCATTGTGCTCAGGCATTTTAAACCGAAACGAATTGGGCGGAAAATCAAAAATGCCGTTTCTACAATGCTTGATAAGATACTCACCGAAAAGGCCTGGGAGCCGGTTACACGTTATTCGATAGATGTGCGCGACCGGCCGATGGCGGGCTTTCTGGATAAACAATTACATATTGCTACCGAAAACTACGGAGACATTGACCCGACTGACCTCGATGAATATGTTCGCAATGACGGGTTCAAGGCGTTGCAAAGGTGTCTAAGCCAGATGGGCCCGAAGGAAGTTATTACGGAGATTGAACGCAGCGGGCTTCGCGGAAGGGGAGGCGCGGGTTACTCGACATATCTTAAATGGTCTGCCGTTTCTGATAGCAGGTCCAAAAAGAAATACGTCATTTGCAATGGTGATGAGGGTGACCCCGGCGCCTTTATGGACAGGATGCTGATGGAGTCGTATCCTTACCGCATTATCGAAGGCATCACAATAGCTGCGTATTCAGTCGGGGCCGACGAGGGCTATTTGTATATTCGTGCCGAGTATCCACTTGCAATCAGGCGAATGAGCCAGGCGATAGACAATGCCGCCCAGCGTGGGTTTCTTGGTGATGATATTGTAAAAAGCGGATTTTCGCTGCGTCTGAAAATAATAGCCGGCGCCGGTGCATTTGTTTGCGGTGAAGAGACCGCGCTTATAGCCAGCATAGAAGGCCGGCGAGGTATGCCACGACTGCGACCGCCATATCCGGTGGAAAGTGGGCTTTGGGGCAAACCAACGCTTATTAACAACGTCGAAACATACGCCGTGGTGCCGTGGATTATACGCAATGGCCCTGAAGCATTCGCCAGGCTGGGCACGAGCAGCAGTAAGGGGACAAAGGTTTTTGCGCTGGCGGGAAAGGTGGCGAGAGGAGGTCTCATTGAAGTGCCGATGGGCGTTTCCATACACCAGATTATAGAAGATATCGGCGGTGGGATTGCAGGCGATTTACGGCTGAAAGCAGTCCAGGTGGGAGGACCTTCCGGTGGATGCGTGCCGGCCGAGCTCGCCCATATTCCCGTTGACTTTGAAGCTCTCAACGACGTTGGGGCGATGATGGGTTCCGGCGGTATCGTGGCACTGGATGAAACCGATTGTATGGTAGATATCGCACGGTATTTTCTGGACTTTACGCAGGACCAATCCTGCGGCAAATGTACTTTCTGTAGAATAGGCACACGCCGAATGCTGGACATTCTCGAACGGTTGTGTAACGGGCAGGGCAAAAAAACCGATATCGAGGAGCTGGAGCATTTGGCTCAAATGATTCAGAAAACAAGTCTGTGTGGGCTTGGCAAAACGGCACCGAATCCGGTTCTTTCAACCATCAAATATTTCCGCGATGAGTACGAAGCTCACCTTGAAAAACGCTGCCCTACCGGAAAGTGTAAAGCGCTTATTACGTATTCGGTAACGGATGATTGCATCGGTTGCAGTTTGTGCGCACAGCACTGCCCGGCTGATGCCATTGAAATGAAACCGTATGAGAAACACGAAATCGACCCTGAAAAGTGTATTCGCTGCGGCACATGCAAGGGTGTGTGTCAATCAGATGCCATTAAGGTTCAGTAAACAATGCCCAAACTGTTCATAGATAATCGTGAAGTTGAAGTTGATAAGGGTGCTACAATTCTCGATGCCGCCGGCAAGCTCGGTATCGAGATTCCCACAATGTGTTTCCTGAAAGATTATAAGCCTTCAACCAGTTGCATGGTTTGCGTGGTCAAAGTAAATGGTTTGGATAATCTTGTGCCGGCCTGTGGAACTGTTGTTAAAGATGGTATGCGTGTTGAAAGCAATTCTGAAGAAGTTCGTCAGGCACGAAAAGCGGCTTTGGAATTGCTTTTAAGCGACCATGTGGGTGACTGCCTCGGACCTTGCCAAGTTATATGTCCTGCCCGGATGAACATTCCCTTGATGATTCGCCAGATTGCGGCCGGTAAGTTTCGCGAGGCAATTGCTACCGTCAAAAAAGATATCGCATTGCCTGCGGTATTGGGACGGATTTGTCCGAAGCCTTGTGAAAAAGGCTGCAGAAGGGCCGTGTTTGACGAGGCGGTTTCAATCTGTCTTTTGAAACGCTACGTTGCTGACCTCGACCTGCAGTCTTCAAACCCATATTTACCGCCTTGCAAACCTACGCAGAACAAACGCGTGGCTATTGTCGGGGCCGGCCCCGCCGGCTTGGCTGCTGCGTATTATCTCCAGCAGGCTGGGTTCCGTTGTACCGTTTTTGATGACCACGAAAAACCAGGCGGTATGCTGCGCTATGCCGTTCCTAAAGAGCATCTTCCAATTGAAGTGCTTGATAAGGAAATCGCGTTAATTGAAAAACTCGGAATGAAATTTAAAGGTCAAACACGAATAGGCACTGATTTATTGATGGAAGATTTGCGAAAGGATTTTGATGCTGTCTTTGTGGCTGTTGGTCAGCTAAAGCCCGGTGACGCCGAGTCAATGGACTTTGAAGAAACGCCAAATGGCATCAAAGTAAACGGCAAAACTTACCAGACGAATCTGCCGGGTGTATTTGCAGGTGGAGATGCTGTTCATAAGCGCAAGCTTACAGTGCGGGCGGTGGCGGACGGGAAAGAGGCAGCGGTCTCTATCAGTCAGTATTTGTCCTGCTGCTCAGTAACCGGACCGGTTAAAGAATTCAATACTCGTATCGGCAAACTAATGGACGGAGAGATTGAGAAATTTCTAACCTGTGCCGACAAAGCACAGCGGACCACACCCTCAGGGAAAGATGGCGGGTTCACCGACCGGCAGGCCCGCAAAGAGGCGACACGCTGCCTGCATTGTGATTGTCGAAAGGCTGATACTTGTAAATTGAAGCAATATGCCCAGGACTATCAAGCCAAACCCACTCGGTACAAGGGGCAGCGCCGGTTGTTTGTTCAAAAGGCTCAACATCCAGACGTAATTTATGAAGCCGGCAAGTGTATAGATTGTGGTCTTTGCATACAAACTGCTGCCAAGGCGGGCGAAGAACTTGGACTAACATTTGTAGGCCGTGGCTTTGATGTTCGCGTGGCGGTACCTTTTGAACGTTCAATAGCTCAAGCTCTTAAGCGCTCCGCTGACCAATGTGTAAACGCCTGTCCAACGGGAGCATTGGCATTTACGGTATAATTATAGAATTATGAGAACATTAAGAGGTTGGCATTCGTAGCAAAACTTTGTATAAGGTCACTTTGTTAAAGTAAACTATCATTCTTGGAGAAACTTTATGAAATTGCAAAAAGTAATTAAAGGTTACGTGCTGGCATTGGTATTTGGATTCGGCGTATGTGCAATTGGAACGGGCTTTTATAGCACTGCCGAGGCGGCAGATTGGCCCAACTATCGCGGTTCCAATCACGACGGCATCACAAGCGAAACAAACTGGAGTGCAAATTGGCCAACAAGCGGCCCAAAGCAGCTCTGGAAGAAGTCTATCGGTATTGGATTTTCGTCGATGACGATCAGCAATGGTCGAGTTTACACAATGGGCAACACAGGCAGAAAAGGCGACAAGAAAGAACACGATATTGTCTTTTGCCTGGATGCAAATACCGGCAGAGAGATATGGACACACATTTATCCGTGTCCTTTACAGCCAAAATCATACGAAGGCGGCACCCTGTCCACACCTACCGTCGATGGTGACGTTGTTTATACAATCAGCAAAATGGGACATCTTTTCTGTCTCAAGGCCGCTACTGGTGAGGTAGTCTGGCAGAAGAATATGAATCGGGACTATGGCTTTAAGCTGCCCACCTGGCACTTCTCCGGCTCGCCTCTGGTTATGGGTGAGATGTTGATATTCAATCTCGGTACAGCAGGCGTCGCCCTTAACAAGACAAACGGACAGATAATCTGGGAAAACGGTAAAGATGTCTGCGGGTACGCCACACCTTTACCCTACAAGATGGATGGCCAACAATGCCTCGCCTTATGTGCAACCAATGCGATCAAGGGCGTGAAGCTCGACGACGGCAAAGTGCTCTGGCAGTACCCGTTTGTCAACAGGCATAAAGTCAACGCCTCCGATCCGATAGTGGTCGGCAGCGACGTATTCGCTTCGTCTGGCTACAACTTGGGCTGTGTACGTCTCAGCATCAACGCGGGCAAGGCGACGAAACGCTGGCAAAACAAGAACATGCGCAATCACATAAACTGCTCAATGTTCTGGAAGGGCTATATCTACGGTTTTGATGAGTCACGACTTACGTGCATTGACTTCAAAGACGGCAGTGTAAAATGGACCGACGGCAGCATGGGCAAAGGCGCACTTATGATGAGCACCGACGGCAGAATGATCATCATAAGTGACAGGGGCGAATTAGTCATTGCCAAGGCTAACCCAGAGAAGTTCGAACCTATCTCCCGCTCACAGATTCTCCCCAGAAGCAAATGCTGGACAACACCTATTCTTGCCAACGGCAAAATCTTTGCCCGCAATGCGAATGGTGATATGGTCTGCGTCGATGTTAGCAATTAAGGTTGAGGATGGGTCAACGCAGTTAATTCAGATTATGATTTCAATAATCCACACATAATTTCAGTTCATAGGAACATTTGTAGTTTCATCTGGAAAGGTTTACAAATATGTTAAGAACAAGTAGAGAATATCTATCTGCGACAGTTGTTGCTCTTGCACTATGTCTAATTGGATTTAGCTATCACAGTACCGCCACGGCCGCCGATTGGCCCCAGTGGCGAGGGCCTAATCGTGATGGAGTATGTACCGAGACCGGTCTGCTCAAAAATTGGCCCGAAGAAGGACCGAAACTTTTGTGGGAGCTTACCGGCCTTGGGAAAGGATTTTCCAGTCTCACAATTGTTGACGGCAGGTTCTATACAATGGGTGACGTCCGACTCGGTTCTGAAAAAGTACAATGCGTTCTTGCCTACGACCTGTCCACACGCAAACGGCTTTGGGCAGCCGAAGTCGGGCCGACACATAGCGATGGCCCACGTTGCACACCGACCGTTGATGACGGTCTTATTTACGCAATTGGTACGAATGGTGGTGTTGTTTGTATTAATGCGGACAATGGAAAAGTGCGCTGGCAAAAAAACCTGCAAGGTGATTTAGGTGGAGGAAGCAATCCAAGGTGGAAATACAGCGAGTCACCGCTTGTAGATGACGACAAATTATTATGTACACCCGGCGGTAAGAACGCCGTCATTGTCGCACTCAATAAGAAAACAGGAGAACTTATCTGGAAATCTTCTATGCCTGACATAGGTCGAAAAGGGCGAGACGAGGCAGGTTATTCTTCCATCGTTGTAACTAAGACCGGCAATATCCAACAATACGTTCAGTTAACCAATAAGGGATTGATAGGTATCGATGCAAAGGATGGCAGATTTCTCTGGGGATACAACAAGATAGCAAACCGAACCGCCAGTGTTTCCACCCCTGTAATTTACGGAGATTATATATTCTGTTCTACCGCTTACCGCACCGGCAGCGCATTGCTCAGGCTGACCGCTGCGGGCAACGGTGTCGATGCAAAAGAGATTTACTTCCTCGATGACCGTACTTTCCAGAACCATCATGGCGGCTTTGTCCGAATCGGCGATTATATCTACGGCGGCCATGACCACAACAAGGGCAAGCCAACCTGCCTCGAAATGAAGACCGGAAAGATAATGTGGCAGGAAGACCAACCGGGTGGAGGCTCGTCAGCCGTGCTTTACGCCGATGGCCATTTGTACTTCCGCTACCAGGACAATGTCTTGGCTCTCATTAAGGCCAATCCGCACAAATATAATATTAAAGGCACCTTTAAACTTCCTAAGCGCGATGGTATGAGCGGCCCCGGCTGGGCGCACCTTGTTATCGTCGATGGCCGGCTCTATGCCCGCCACGCTGACGTTTTAATGGTCTATGATGTCAGAGCAAAACACGCTCACGCAGACCAATAGCAATGACATTATTACCGACGAGTTTAACCTTTGTAAAGATTCCCGGAGAAAAAGTAACAGTGAACAAAGAAATATCAGACAACCCAGACCATCAAGACAACGCATCTATCCGTGAATACTCACCAGCTCAGGAGCTTATTAATAATATCCCTTACTTAGCTATGACGATGCTGGGAACGGTTATTTTCGTTGCAACTCTTGGCAGCTCAGTCTGGGGATTGATAGCTGCGGCTGCTTATCTGGCGTACGGCCTGATGGGGGCTTTCTGGATTATGATATTCGTATGTCCATTCTGCAGGTATTGGAACACAAAGTCCTGTCCTTGTGGATATGGCCGCATAGCTGCAAGGTTCCGAAAAAAGAAACCTATCGAGTGCTTCAGTGAGAAGTTCAAAAAGCACATACCTGTGATTGTGCCTTTGTGGTTCATACCGGTATTAGTCGGCGTACCTCTTGTCATACGCAGCTTCTCCTGGATTCTTTTGGTTTTACTTGTTGTATTTGCCCTTGATGCATTTGTAGTTTTGCCGTTGGTTTCGACCAAACACGGCTGCAAAGAGTGTCCACAAAGAGATACATGTCCCTGGATGAAGCACAAATGCATACCTGCAGCTTGACCGGCATGACAGATTTTCTTGAAGTGATAACAGTTTTCGTTACGCCTTCCAGGGGTCGTTTGTTTTTTTAAGCCAGCGGTTAAGTACCTCGGTCAGTTTGCGGACTATTTTCGGATTAGAATCCGCGATGTTATCGAGCTGGTATGGGTCTTTCTGGTTGTCGAATAACAGGATTTCTTTCCTTCCATCGTTATGCGGTGTAATGGTAAAAGTATATCGACCAGTGCGCAGGCCTCGTGTACCGCCACGCGGACCCGTGCAGACCAGGTATAGGGCTGATGTTGGTCTTTTGCCCCCCCTACCGAGCATGATTGAAGAGTAGTCGCTGCCCTCAACGTCACGCGGTATGCAATCAGCCAATCCCATCAGGCCAAACAAACTGGGCATAATGTCAGCGGGAGTCAGCAGCAGATTATCTCGGCGGGCAGGGATTTTCCCGGGCCAACGGATAATGAAGGGGATTCCGATAGACTCTTCATAGGGGACACCCTTGTGCATGCGGTTGTGGGAACCCATCATCTCGCCATGGTCGGATGTGAACACAACAATGGTATTGTTTTCGAGTCCCTGCTCTTTTAGTGTCTCAAGGATTCGACCAAACTGCTCATCGGTACCTGTTACGGCTGCAAAATAATTTTTAACATGTGCTTTTGCCTGGGGATGGGGATTATTAAGGTCAACATTGGGACGGTTGAGCAGGTCCTTATAGTTCTTGCCCCGGTACATATCCACGTATTTTTGCGGCACCTGGTCAAAGGGAGTGTGTGGAGGATTGGGAGCAACGAACAAGGCGAAAGGTTTGTCCGGTTCACGATATTTGCCTTGCGGGTTGCGGATGAATTCGATAGCCACGTCCGCTTCATGTTTGGTGGACCATTCGTTGAAATATATCGGCTCGTTGCGCTTGGCATCGGTGGTCCAGTAGCGGGGGTTGAGGTGCTGGTCTCTGCAGTTGTAAGCGTACCAGAATGTAAAGCCGTGACGACGCTGAGCAGGTACGAACTCGTCCCAGACCAGACCCATACCCTTACGGCCTCTTCTGCGTCCCACATACGGTTCATGCGGCTTGTCTAAGTGCCACTTCCCTAAATACCCAAGACTATAGCCGCTGTCATAGAGAATGTCGCTTAGACAGCACTCGTTTTGTTTGAGCATAACATCGTTGCCGGAGTTGCAATTTGTGGTAACGCCGTTCGAGATGGGATACTTACCCGTAAATAACTGGGCCCGGAACGGGCTGCAAACCGGATAGCTGCTGACCGCATCAGTAAGAACCATACTTCGAGAAGCGAATTTGTCCAGATAAGGTGTGATGACCGGGTCCTCGTTCATATAACCGATAGCCTGTCGGCGGAACTGGTCGGGAAACATAAATACCAGATTTGGCAGCTTAGAAGCTTTCGATTTTCCTACTCCTAAACAACCTGCACCCGAAAGGGCAACAGCCGCTGAGAATGCTGATGTTCTCCTCAAAAACTCTCGTCGTGATAAAAAAATTGTCATTTTAATTTCCTGCCTTTGACTATTTTTTTGAAATGAAACAGGACCGCCCTGCTGCTTGGTGCCTCGAACGTGAAATTGCTGCGAGCGGTTTTGCTTACCGTTTTTGTCTTTTTGTTAATTATATCGTAGCGTCTAACCATCCATGTGCCGGCAGGCAAGTTAACAATGATATTTTTATGTGATTTGCTCGTACCTAGCACATACTCATGGCCGGGCCAGGCAAGCCCGCGAAAGTCGGGATGAAGGTTTGAGAAAATACTACGGTCAGGAGCCATTTTCCAAAATGTGATATGGTTATCGATTATCTCACGCAGGTACTTTAGATTGTCTGCGGCGGTGTGCTCGGCGGGATTGAAGCGTCCCCTGAAATATTGGCCCAATTTTGAGCCGGGTTTCTCGCCGGTCGTGCCGTAACCGCCGCCAAGGAAAGCTCCGAGGTGGGACTCGATGGTATCGTGTTCGGTATGTTTATCACCCTTGCCCTGGTAGCTCAACTCGTCATTGACTGTTGGTTTGTTACGTGGTCTTTTGCTATCAGGATTTTGCCAGGTGTATTGGATTGTATCAGCAGAGTCGGGAAGATTACGAATCTTCTTCTGGATAATCTGATGGTCGTTCCAGGCAGGAAGCTCATCAAACTTATTCGACCAGAGTGTGCGAGGTGTAGAATGCACGCTCAGCGGTGTAGGGTAAGGCAGATATTGTTTTATTATGCGTCCGAATCGGGCGATTTCTTCTTCGGAATATTTGGGCTTCTTTATCTCGAATTCGTTACATAGACACAGCCAGACGTTGGGAAAACTTCCGTAACGGGCGGCCACGTATTTGAGCCAGGGTGTTGGGTCGCCATCATTGTGTTCAGCGCGTAGGATGGAGCGTGACTCCTGCGTGTCGGGGCCGCACAAAATCAGGTCCGCAATCAGGTCATGTTCCCAGGCTGTCCGTACAGCCACGTCCGCCCGCCGGCCAAACCAGCGCGGATTTGGTCGGTGCGAGTAATCCCCCCCGTCGGTCAGATGCCCGTTATCATCAAAAAAAGGTTTTTCCTTTGGATTCGGATAACGGTCACAATGTAAAGTAAATCGAAGCTTCTTAAAGTATTTCGCATTGCTGGCTATATCTGCGGCTATGTCATTTCCACTGGGCTTGTTATCTTTTTGATAACCGGACAGGAACGAATAATGCGTGTTACCGAAAATATAAGGATGGGAACCGTCTGAGCGCATGTACCAACGTCGGCCCGGGCTGTTGAAATCGACAATCCAAAAACCGGGATGGTCCGAAGCAGTAACAGTCAGGTAGTCCCCCTGCTTTTGGCCTCGCAGACTTTTCTTGTTTGAATAGACCTCAACTAAATTCCAGCGTCCGGTTTTTGTCGGGCAAAAGCGAACCTTGAAGACATTGCCGCTGCTCCCTCCTTTACCGTTACCGTCCCAGAAGCCGTGAATCTTATACTCGGGCAAACCACTTTCATGGCGAAAGCGGACCCAAAAATCAATGTCACGAGCCGGGACGTCCCTCTGGTCTTGTAAAGGACCCTGGAAGATTATTTCTACCACACCGTACAAGCTGCCTTTACCGATTTCTGCACAAAAAGTCTGAGAACTAAAGAAAGTGGAGAACAGCGATATAAAACAAAAACAAGCATATTTATTAATATGCCGTTCCATTATGATTTTCCTTTTTCTTGTTATGACTTCTTTTTATGCACTAAGTAACATGATTTTATCTATCTTCAGCCACATACATATCGCCGGGACCGAGTTTGTCATACCAGGTAAACTTCATAATGATTGAAGTTATCACGAGGACCACAATAGAAATCCACAGCGTATCATATTGCCTGATAACGATACAGATTGGAATTACCATAAGGGTCAATTGCCAGATTATTCCGACACCCACGTTAAACGCATCCCGTCGAAAATTTGTATTCTTTTGCAGATTCGGATTCTTGCGGACAAGGTTCTCGTGGACCGGCTTCCAGAATCCCCAGGGCCGAACGTTGCGGTAAAAGCTCTCCAGCACTTCATCCTTTT